>NZ_JACTAH010000002.1:366163-732326 GCF_014489115.1 Thauera sedimentorum
GGCAGCGCCCGTGGATGCCGGAGTTCGTCGCTGCGCTGCCGATGGCGGGGGTGGACGGCACCGCACGCAAGCGTCTCAACGGCAGCCCGGCCAGCGGCCACGCCCACATCAAGACCGGCACGCTCAACGGCGTGCGCGCGATGGCAGGCTATGTGCTCGACCGCCACGGCCGCCGCCACGCGGTGGTGATGATGGTCAACCACCCCCAGGCGCCGGCCAGCCAGGCGGCGCAGGATGCGCTGCTCGAATGGGTGTGGGAGGGGCACTGAGCCGTCGCCCGGCGCGAACCTACCGGATCGCGGCCGAGGCCGCGCCTACAGGCCCAACTCGTCCCACATTGCGTCGACCTTCGCCTTTACCGCGGCGTCCATGACGATGGGCGTACCCCACTCGCGGCTGGTCTCGCCCGGCCACTTGTTGGTGGCGTCCAGACCCATCTTGGAGCCCAGGCCGGCCACCGGGCTGGCAAAGTCGAGGTAGTCGATCGGCGTGTTGTCCACCAGCGTGGTGTCGCGGGTGGCGTCGACCCGGGTGGTCATCGCCCAGATCACTTCCTTCCACTCGCGGATGTCCACGTCGTCGTCCACCACGATGATGAACTTGGTGTACATGAACTGGCGCAGGAAGCTCCAGATGCCGAACATCACCCGCTTGGCATGCCCCGGGTACTGCTTCTTGATGCTGACCACCGCCAGGCGGTAGGAGCAGCCTTCCGGCGGCAGGTAGAAGTCGACGATCTCCGGAAACTGCTTCTGCAGCAGCGGCACGAAGACCTCGTTGAGCGCCACGCCCAGCATGGCCGGCTCGTCGGGCGGCTTGCCGGTATAGGTGGAGTGGTAGATCGGCTGGCGGCGCATGGTGATGCGCTCGACGGTGAACACCGGAAAGTCGGAGACCTCGTTGTAGTAGCCGGTGTGGTCGCCGTAAGGGCCTTCCGGCGCCATGTCGTCCGGGTGGATCACGCCTTCCAGCACGATCTCGGCGGAGGCCGGCACCTGCAGGTCGGAGCCGAGGCATTTGACCAGCTCGGTCTTGGCACCGCGCAGCAGACCGGCAAACTGGTATTCGGAGATGGTGTCCGGCACCGGCGTCACCGCCCCCAGGATGGTGGCCGGGTCGCAGCCCAGCACCACCGCCACCGGGAAGGGTTCGCCGGGGTGAGCCTGCTGGTGCTCGCGGAAATCGAGCGCACCGCCGCGATGCGCCAGCCAGCGCATGATCACCCGGTTCGGCCCCAGCACCTGCTGGCGGTAGATGCCCAGGTTCTGGCGCTTCTTGTGCGGCCCGCGGGTCACCACCAGGCCCCAGGTGATCAGCGGCGCGGCGTCGCCCGGCCAGCAGTGCTGGATGGGCAGCTTGCCCAGGTCGACTTCGTCGCCCTCCCACACCACTTCCTGACAGGGCGCGGAACGTACCTCCTTGGGCGCCATGTTGAGCACCTGCTTCAACACCGGCCACTTCTCCCAAGCGTCCTTCAGGCCCTTGGGCGGCTCGGGCTCCTTGAGGAAGGACAGCAGCTTGCCGACCTCGCGCAGCGGGGTGCTCCAGTCGCCATCACTCACGTCCTCGCCCATGCCCATCGCCACCCGCTGTGGGGTGCCGAACAAATTGGCCAGCACCGGGATGGCCTGGGGCACGCCGCGGGTCACCGGCTGCTCGAACAACAAGGCCGGCCCGCCGGCGCGCAACACGCGGTCGGCGATCTCGGTCATCTCCAGGTGGGTGTCCACCGGCACCTTGATGCGCTTGAGCTCGCCGCGCGCCTCGAGCTGGGCGATGAAGTCGCGAAGGTCGGAATATTTCATGGCTCTAGAAGACAAACAGGCCCGCCGAAACCGGCGGGCCTGTCACATGGCTAACGCATGCGATCAGTTGATGACGATATTCACGATCCTAGAGGCCGTTCCGCCGCCGCTCACCGTAAAGGCAACCGGATAGGTGCCTGCCAAGGTCGGCGTTCCGGTGATCACACCAGCCGCACTGATCGCCAGCCCCGGAGGCAGGTTGGCCGCCGACCAGGAATACGTGCCGGAGCCGCCCGTCGCAACGAGTATCGCAGCGTAAGGATCGCCCACCGTACCGTTCGGCAAGGAGCTGGTTGCAATCTGCAGTGCGGCAGGCTCGGGATCTGGCGCGGCACCAATCGAGATCGTGTAGACAGCCTCTGCGGTCTGCTGCAACGTTGCCGAGTCCCGGACCCGCAGCGCGAAGCTGAAGGGGCCATCGACGGAAGGCGTTCCATAGATCACGCCGTCGGACGACAGGCTCAGACCGGCAGGCAGGCTGGTGCCGGGAACCAGAGACCAGACGTAAGGCGGCACCCCGCCAGAGGCCTGAACAATGGCGGCGTAGGACTTGCCTTCGGTAGCCGCGGGCAAAGCCCCAGCCCCCTGAATCGCCAACGCCTCCATCCCGACAGCAGCAACCACCGGCACGGAAACGATGTTCGACACTACCTGGCTGACACCATTGTCAACATCATTGTCAGCGCGATCGGACAACACCTCGACCAGCACAGAACCGGTAGTGGCGCCGCTCACCAGAGTGAAAGACGCCTGACCGCTGACAGAGCGCGCTTTCACCCAAGTATTGTCGGCGCCGGTGCCGCGCAGCTTGGCGTCATCGTCGGCCGTACCAACGGTCGGCACGATGCGTGCGTACAGGTTGTTAACGCCCGAAGCAGGATTCGGAACAATGGCGCCGGCATCGTCAAGGATCTGCGCCTGCAGCAGAATCTGGGTCGTCTGGCCGATACCCTGCACGAAGACATACTCCGGCGCAGCCGCATTCACAACCACCTGCGACGGTTTGCCGGTCGAGAGTCCGACCGCGATGTTGATCGTTGTGTCCCTCTGGGTACCGTTGTCATCCACCGCGCAGCGCACGGTAGCGGTTCCCGGCGTGTTGGTTGCATGCAGGTGGAAGCTCGCTGCACCTGCATTGGCGCCAAGCACCAGCGAACGGGAGGCTATCGGGTTGCCGTCGTCATCCTCCTCGTCGGTACCATCGAGCTTGTACAGCACAGCCGAATCCAGACCGCCGACCACATTGCAGGCGAAGACGTCATCGCCCCCCGGAATGGGATCGCCGGAATTCGCGCGTTTGGCCGAGACGTACATCGTTGTCGTATAGGGCGAATTCACACCGATGCCGGGCTGAACACCCATGATATTGGTCGGCAGTTCGGTCTTCGCCGCTGTCAGAGTGACCACATATGCACCCGGACCGCCGCTGCTGCTGCCGCCACCACCGCCACCACACGCAACCAGCGCACCTGCCACACCGGCCAGCGCAAGCCCCTTGACAACCCGTATGCTCGAAAAATGCACAATGAACTCCCTGAAAATTTCACTACTGGAGAGTGATCACACCCACCGGGATAGACGCGGACCAAATTCAACCGCATATCCTGCGCCATTGCAACTCGAATGCAACAGTCGGGATCCTCAGCAAGCTAGCGGCATGCGTTGATGGCGTCGCGCGTGTCCTGCGCCACGCGGCGCGCGGCGGCGGCGAAGTCCTCGCCCTCATTTACGTCGACTCCGGCGTAGAGGATGGCGCGCGAGGAGTTGATCATCAGCCCGCAGCCATCCATGGTGCGCCCGGCCTGCACGGTGGCGGCGATGTCGCCGCCCTGCGCGCCGATCCCCGGCACCAGCAGCGGCAGCTCGCCGGTGAGCTCGCGCACCCGCGCGATCTCGGCCGGGAAGGTGGCGCCGACCACCAGGCCGCAGTTGCCGCTGGCGTTCCACTCCTCGGCCACCAGGCGGGCGACGCGCTCGAACAGTTTCTCGCCACCGACGTCGAGAAACTGCAGGTCCGAGCCGCCCGGGTTGGAGGTGCGGCACAGCAGGATCACGCCCTTGTCGCCATAGGCGAGGTAGGGCTCGACCGAGTCGCGCCCCATGTAGGGATTGACCGTGATGGCATCGGCCTTGAAGCGCTCGAAGGCCTCCACCGCGTATTGCTCGGCGGTGCTGCCGATGTCGCCGCGCTTGGCGTCGAGGATCACCGGCACCGCCGGGTGATGCGTGTGGATGTGTTCGATCAGCGCCTCGAGCTGGTCCTCGGCGCGGTGTGCGGCGAAATAGGCGATCTGCGGCTTGAAGGCACAGGCCAGATCCGCAGTGGCGTCGACGATGTCGCGGCAGAACTCGAAGATGGCCTGCGGGCGGCCGGCGAGGTGGGCCGGGAATTTGGCCGGATCGGGATCGAGGCCCACGCACAGCAGGCTGTTGCGCTGCTGCCAGGCGGCCTTCAGGGCGGTCATGAAGTGCATGCGGGGGAGTTCCTTGTTGGTCCGGGGCGAATGATAGCCCGATCACTCGCCTGGGAGGCATCGAAAGGAGTGGGGGCAGCGCCAAGCAGGCGGCCCGCTGCTGAAACAATCGCTTCGAGCGGTCGATGACGGCCAGCCAGCCTCATCCACGCCAGCTTCCACGGCGAAAGACCCTAGATTATAATGACATATCACATACGATTTTCTGAAATCGAACCTCATATTCCACTGATGCGGAGAAACGCATGCCGAAAAATCTACTGTCCGTTCTATTGTTTGCCCCAATGCTCTCCTTCGCCCAAGGCTACCTTGAGAATCCCGTGGCGAACTCTACGGAATCCGGAATCGGGGTAATCTCTGGCTGGCACTGCACGGCCAAGGAGATAACGGTATTTATCGACGGTGTTTCCCAGGGAAAATCCGGGGTCGGTAGCCTGAGAAGCGACACAGGGTCGATATGCGGTCACACGAGTACAGGGTTCTCGCTGCTGTACAACTACAGCAAGCCGAACGAAGGTGTGCACGAAATTGCGGTTTATGCCGACGGGGCCCTTCTGGAAAAGCGTCTGTTCAACACAGTCAGGTCGGGGGGCGTACCTTTTCTCAGAGACCAGCAGAAAACTGTTGTCGTACCTGACTTTCCAAATGGCGACTCATCTACGATTCTTGAATGGAGCCAGGCAAAACAGACGTTCGTCGTCGTTGGCTCTGCCGACATTACCACGCTTGATGGAGAGTACTCCCTGCAAAGAGCAACCATTCAGATGCAGGACGGAACCTTGCTTGATACGGAAGGGCGCGACGGCTTCTATGCCTCAGGAACAATGTACGTCAATGGAGCCAGCTATCGACAAACAATGTCGGTTCGCGTGTACGGCCAGACAGCCAGCGACACCGTTAATGGGTATCTTTCGGATCGCGGCCATTATTTATATGACGACCGTAACGGCAACAAGGTCGTCGTCGTAGACAGGGGGGCACGCCTGATCATGTCGCTTCTCTCATGGAGCCCCGTGCTTGGGTATTTCAATGAAATAGACTACTGGGTGAAAAGATAGTAATCATTACTGCCGCGGTTTGCGCAGTATCCATTCCTTATGGCCCGCATATCCACAGGCGCGCGCGGGGGCGACAGAGAACTCACCGGTGGAGCGGAGTCGTGCAGAGACTTGAGCCGTTCCGCTCAACCGAATAACAGGTAATCCGCCACCAGGCCTACAAAGATCGCCGCACCGACCCAGTTGTTGTGCAGGAAGGCCTTGAAGCACGGGGCGCGCTCGCGTCCGCGGATCAGCGTGTAATGGTAGAGCGCGATCCCGCCGGCCACCGCCAGGCCGGCGAAGAAGACCGGCCCGCGCCCCGCAGCCGTACCGGACACGGCGAGCAGCGCGAAGGCTGCCGCGTAGCACAGCATGACTGCCGCCACGTCGAAGCGGCCGAAGGTGATCGCCGAGGTGCGGATACCGATCTTGAGGTCGTCCGGGCGGTCGACCATGGCGTACTCGGTGTCGTAGGCCACCGCCCAGAACACATTGGCGGCGAGCATCAGCCAGGCGATGGCCGGCACTTCGCCGCGCACCGCGGCAAAGGCCATCGGGATGCCGAAGCCGAAGGCGACGCCGAGGTAAGCCTGGGGAATGGCGAGGAAGCGCTTGGTGAACGGGTAGCTGCCGGCCAGGAACAGGGCGGGCACCGACAGCCACAGCACCAGCGCGGGCAGCGGCAGGATCAGCACGAAGGCCGCCAGCGACAGCCCGGCCGCCAGCCACAGCGCCTCGCGCGTACCCACCGCGCCAGTGGCCAGCGGCCGCGTCCGGGTACGCTCGACATGGCCGTCGAAATCGCGGTCAGCGTAGTCGTTGATCACGCAGCCGGCCGAGCGCATCAGCACGGTGCCGAGCACGAAGATGGCCAGCACATGCAGCGGCGGAAAGCCCTCGGCGGCCACCCACAGCCCCCACAGCGTGGGCCACAGCAGCAGCAGGATGCCGATCGGCTTGTCCAGGCGCATCAGGCGCCAGTAGAGGGGAAAGCGTTCGGTGAGCGTCATGGTGTTCAGGCGGGCAGATCGAGGATCGCCGGCGCAAAGGCTTCGCTGACCAGCAAGGCGCGTCCGTTGAGCAGGAAGACCGAACGGCGTGCCCACACGCGGGACGGCAGGCCTTGCCCGGCCAGGGCGGCGGCGATGCGATGATAGCGCGCATCGCGCCGGTCCAGGCCGATGCAGGCCAGCGGCTGGCGTTCGATGCGCGGATCGGCGAACAGCGCCGCACCCAGCGGGCGCGCGCCGATGCCGTGGAACAGGTTCCAGGCGCCGCGCAGGTTGTGGCGGGGCAGCACCGACCTTGCGAACACCACCGCCCGGCCGTCGGCCACCAGCAACACCTCGCGCACCCAGGCCAGTTCGCCGGCACGCAGGCCGAGCAGCCAGGCCTCGTCCCGATTCGGCCGCTTCAGCCTTTGCGAGATCACCCGCACGCGGAAGTCCGTACAGCGCGCACGGATGCGTGCGGTGAGCGAGCCGGGGTCGGTCAGCCAGGGGCGCAGCGCGGCGGGAACGGTGGCGCGCGGCGGATGGCGCAGCCAGGTTTCGCGTTGGAGTCGGGTGTACATGAATGGGTCGTTCGGGCGGCGGGCGCATGATACCAGCGCCGCTGCGTCCCTCAGGCGCGCAGCAGGCCCTCGCGGCCGCCGAGCCAGCGTGCCATCAGCGCGGCGGCGGCCGGTGGATCCTCGCGCAGCAGGGTTTCGGCCGCATCCCGCGCGGCCTCCAGCAGATCGGCGTCGCTCTCCAGGTCCGCGTAGCGCAACAAGGGCAGGCCGCTCTGGCGCGCGCCGACGAACTCGCCCGGACCGCGGATGTGCAGGTCCTCGCGGGCGATGGCGAAGCCGTCGCTGTTCTCGAAGATCACCTTCAGCCGGGCGCGGCCGGTCTGCGACAGCGGCTGGGCGTAGAGCAGGATGCACACCGACTCCGCGGTGCCGCGCCCCACCCGGCCGCGCAGCTGATGCAGCTGGGCGAGACCGAAGCGTTCGGCGTGTTCGATCACCATCAGGCTGGCGTTGGGCACGTCCACGCCGACCTCGATCACCGTGGTGGCGACCAGCAGGTGCAGCTCGCCGGCGGCGAAGGCCGCCATGGTGGCGGATTTCTCCGCCGGCTTGAGGCGCCCGTGCACCAGGCCGATACGCAGCTCCGGCAGGGCCTCGCACAAGGTGGCGTAGGTGTCCTGCGCGGTCTGCAGCTGCAGCGCCTCGGATTCCTCGATCAGCGGGCACACCCAGTAGGCCTGGCGGCCGGCCAGGCAGCCGTCGCGCACCCGGGCGACGACCTCCTCGCGGCGCGCATCCGACACCAGCTTGGTGAGCACCGGGCTGCGCCCGGGCGGCAGTTCGTCGAGCACCGAGACGTCGAGATCGGCGTAATGGCTCATCGCCAGCGTGCGCGGGATCGGCGTGGCGGACATCATCAGCAGGTGGGGGCTCATCGCCCCCGCCCCACCTTTCTCACGCAACGCGAGACGCTGGCGCACGCCGAAGCGGTGCTGCTCGTCCACCACCGCCAGCCCCAGTTGCGGCAGGGCGACCGGGTCCTCGATCAAGGCGTGGGTGCCGACCGCCAGCCGCAGCTCGCCGCTTGCCAGGCGGGCAAGCTCGGCTTCGCGCGCGCGCTTGCCGCGGCTGCCGGAGAGCCAGGTGACTTCCAGCCCGAGCGGCGCCAGCCAGGCGGACATCTTCTGCCAGTGCTGCTCGGCGAGGATCTCGGTGGGCGCCATCAGCGCCGCCTGCCAGCCGGCATCGACCGCCTGCAACATGGCGAGCGCGGCGACGATGGTCTTGCCGCTGCCCACGTCACCCATCAGCAGGCGCTGCATCGGGTGCGGCACGGCGAGGTCGGCGCCGATCTCGGCCACCGCACGGCGCTGCGCGCCGGTGAGCGCGAAAGGCAGGCCATCGACCAGCGCCTGCGCCAGCCGGCCGCCGCCGGCCAGCCGCGGGGCCGACTTGGCGCGACGCGCCAGATAGGCGCGGCGCAGGGAGATCTGCTGGGCGAGCAGTTCCTCGAACTTGATCCGTCGCCAGGCCGGGTGCTGGCGGTCTTCCAGCACGCTGGCCGGAACCTCCGGCGGCGGGTGGTGCAGCAGGCGCAGCGCGTCGGCGAAGGCGGGCAGGTCGAAGCGGCGGCGCAGGGCCTCGGGCAGCCCGTCGTCGAGCGGCTCGCTGGCAAGCGCGCGATCGATGAGCTTGCGCAAGGTCGCCTGGCCGACCCCGGCGGTGGTCGGATAGACCGGGGTGAGCGCCTCGGGCAGGCCTTCGCCCTCGGCCACCGGGTGCACCCGCGGGTGCACCATCTCGTCGCCGAAGAAGCCGCCGCGCACCTCGCCGAACAGGCGCACCCGGCGGCCGACCGCGAGCTGCTTCTGCTGCGAGGGGTAGAAGTGCAGCCAGCGCGCCACCAGCGTGCCGGAGGCGTCGCGCACCCGCGCCACCAGCTGACGGCGCGGGCGCAGACTGACCTCGCAGCTCGTCACCTCGCCCTCGATCTGCGCCGGGAAACCCGCGCGCGCGGCGGCGATCGGCGTCAGCCGGGTCTCGTCCTCGTAGCGCAGCGGCAGGTGCAGCAGCAGGTCGCGCGGACCGCGCAGGTCGAGCTTGGCCAGCCGGCCGGCGAGCGCCGCATTGACGCCCGGCCAGCCGCTGGCCGCTTCACGCGCCATGCCCTGGGGACGGTCTCAGCCGAGCACCAGCACGGCGTCGGCTTCGACCAGCGCGCCGCGCGGCAACTCCTTGACGCCCACCGCGGCACGCGCCGGATAGGGCTCGCTGAAGTAGCGCGCCATGATCTCGTTGACCTTGGCGAAGTTGGACAGGTCGGTGAGGTAGATGTTGAGCTTGACCGCGTCGGCCAGCGAGCCGCCGGCGGCCTCGGCCACCGCCTTGAGGTTGTCGAACACGCGCACGGTCTGGGCTTCGAAGCCTTCGACCATCTGCATGCTGGCCGGGTCCAGGCCGATCTGGCCGGACACGTACACGGTGTCGCCGGCGCGCACGGCCTGCGAGTAGGTGCCGATGGCGGCGGGCGCGTTGGGGGTGGAGATGATCGTGCGGGTCATGTCGGTTCTCTGCGAGGAAATCGAGTAGGAATTCTAAGCCAGGGCGAAAATGAAATCGCCCGCGCGCGGCGGGCGACTCTCGACGGAACGCCTGTGCTGCGCCGCCGCTTCAGTCCTTGGCGCGCATGGTGATGTCGCACTCCATCTTGTTGATCACCTTCTGCAGGCCGCGGCGGGCCTCGACGTTGATCACCAGCGGAGCCATGAAGTTGGCGCGCAGGCCGGCGCTGGCCGGCGAACCCTCGCCCGCCTCGTCCTTGCGCACGATCACCGCGACCAGCGCCTGCTCGGGACTGTTCAGGCCGAGCGCCGCCTGTTCATCGTCGGTGAGCTTGAATTCGTAGTGGATGCCGAAGGAGGCCGGGTCGGCCAGCGCAAACACGACTTCAGGGTCGTCGACGCTCTGCAGCAGTTCGACCGCGTCGGCACCTTCCTCGTGCACCAGCGCGAAACGCTTGCAGTCCTCGAAGCCGGGCAGGCCGGCGGGAAACTCGATCAACTTGTCCTCGGCGACCTCGAAGGTGCCGAACTGCGCGCTCTCGATCTTCATCCTTCGCTCCTCCCATGCGTTCTGGATTGATGGCGAACTATAACAGTTCCGCCCCGCTGCGCACCGCCGCTCCTCAGGGCGTGCGCGGCGGTACGACGATGCCGCCACCCTGCCCGGCGCGCTTGAGCGCGGCCTGCGCGGCCTCTGCCGCCGCGCGGTCCGGGAAGGGGCCCAGCACCACCCGGCTCTCGACGCGGGCCGGGAAACCCTGGCGGGCCAGTTCCTCGCGCAGGCGCTCCGCGTTGTCCTGCGCGCCAAACACCCCCAGTTGCAGCACCGGACCGGCCGGCTTGCTCACCAGCACGACAGGCTCCGGCACCGCCGGCTTGTCGGCGGACGCCGCGTCCGCCGGCAGCTGCGGCTGTGCCGCGCCGGCCTGAACGGTCGCCACCGCGTCCTGCGGCAGATCCTGCACCGGGCTTGCCGGCGGCGGGCTGGGGAGCGGTGCTGCGGCCGGGGTGGGCGCCGCGATCGGCGTGCCTTGCACTGCTGCGGGTCGCTCCGCCGGCACCAGCCACAATCCCGCGGCGATCAGCAGGGCCACGCCCGCGGCGATCGACGCGCGGCGCAGCGGCCGGCGCACCCCGGCCTGCGCGGGGTCCTTCACGGTGCCGAAGGCGGCAGGACGTCGTTTCATGCGGGGTCTTCCTGTTCCGTGTCGCCGCGGCGGGTCATCGAGCGCACCAGTTCGGCCTCGGCCACCGAGATGCCGCAGCGTTCGGCGATCGCGTCGGCTTCCAGCCCGCGGCGGGCGAACACCAGCGCCTCGTTGTACTCGGGCGACACGCCCTGCCCGGCCAGATTGGCCTCGAACTGTTCGCGCAGGGCGGTCAGGGCGTCGTTGAGGTCGGCGATCTCGCGCTGCTGCACCGCGTGCTGGGCCTGCAGGCGGGCGATGTCGCGGCGCAGTTGCTGCAGTTCGAGTTCCTGCTGGAAGCGCTCTTGCTCGCCCTCGGACGCCGCGACGGCGGCGGCGGCGACCGGGGCGTCGGGGCGCGGTACGGGTGCGTAGTTGAAGGCGGATTCGTCCACTTCGTCGCCGTCGTCGAGCTCGTCACCATCGTCGGCCTCGGCGTCTTCATCGGTCGCCACGACCGCCGGCGTCGGCGGCCGAGCCTCTCGGCGGCGGTTGCGCAGGGCGTGCAGCAGCTGCCACAACGCGTAGGCCAGCAGGACGGCAACGAGCAGCAGGAGCAGTACGCGGACCATGTTCCCCTCAGCCCGCGGCCTTGGCCAGCGCCTGGTCGAGATCCCAGAAGATGTCCTCCAGGCTCTCGATGCCGATGGACAGGCGCACCATGTCGGGCGGCACGCCGGCGGCGCGCTGCTCGTCCTCGGAAAGCTGGCGATGGGTGGTCGAGGCCGGATGGATCACCAGGCTGCGCGCATCGCCGATGTTGGCCAGGTGGCTGAACATCTGCAGCGCGGCGATGAAGCGCTCGCCCGCCGGCTGGCCGCCGCGGATGCCGAAGGAGAGCACCGCGCCGGCCCCCTTGGGCAGATAGCGGCGCGCCAGCGCGTAGTCCGGGCTGGCCTGCAGGCCGGGGTAGTTCACCCAGGCCACTCCGGGATGCTCGGCGAGGAACTCGGCCACCGCCCGCGCATTGGCCACGTGGCGGTCCATGCGCACATGCAGGGTCTCCAGGCCCTGCAGCAGCATGAAGGCGTTGAAGGGCGACAGTGCCTGGCCGAAGGTGCGCAGGGTTTCCATGCGCGCCTTCATGCTGAAGCCGAAGTTGCCGAAGGTCTCGAAAAAGCGCACGCCGTGGTAGCCGTCGGACGGTTCGGTCATCTGCGGGAAGCGCCCGTTGTCCCACGGGAAGGTACCGGATTCGATCATCACCCCGCCCATGGTGGTGCCGTGCCCGCCGATGAACTTGGTGGCCGAATGCACCACGATGTCCGCGCCATGCTCGATCGGCCGGCACAGGTAGGGCGAGGCCAGGGTGTTGTCGATCACCAACGGCACGCCGGCCTCGCGGCACACTGAGGCCACGCCGGCGATGTCGAACACGTTGAGGCTGGGGTTGCCGATGGTCTCGCCATAGACCGCCTTGGTGCGCTCGCTGATCGCGGCGCGGAAGTTGGCCGGGTCCGAGGGGTCGACGAAGCGGGTGTTGATGCCCAGGCGGCGCAGGCTGACATCGAGTTGCGAATAGCTGCCGCCGTACAGCGTACGCGCGGCGACGATCTCGTCGCCGGCCTGGCACAGGGTCAGCAGGGCGGTCATCTGCGCGGCCAGCCCGGACGAGGTGGCGAGCGCCGCGCGCCCGCCTTCGAGGGCGGCCATGCGCTCCTCGAACACCGCCACGGTCGGGTTGGAGATGCGCGAATAGACGTTGCCGAAGGTCTGCAGGTTGAACAGCGCCGCGGCGTGCTCCGGCGAATCGAAGACGAAGGAGGTGGTCTGGTGGATCGGCACGGCGCGCGCGCCGGTGACCGGATCGGGTTGCTGCCCGGCGTGCAGGCAGAGGGATTCGAGGCCGTAGCGATGGTCTGGCATGAGCTCCGTCCGGCAGCGCGCGCTCAGGTGCGGGCCGCAACATTGAATTGCTGGGATAATACTGGCGCCCTCCGGTGAGGACAACGAAGATGGACCTCGACCTTGCGCTCGTGCTGTTCTGGAGCAAGAAACTGCTGGCCGCGGCCATCCTGCCGCCGCTGGGCCCGCTGCTGCTGATCGCCCTCGGGCTGCTCCTGCTGCGGCACCGGCCGCGCGCCGGACGGGCACTGGCCTGGAGCGGGCTGGCGATCGCGCTGTTGCTGATCACGCCGGCGAGCGTGGGATGGCTGGCCCGCGGGCTGGAAGACAGCCCGCCAGTGAGCGCCGCGGCGCTCGGTGACGTTCAGGCCATCGTGGTGCTCGGTGCCGGCAAGCGCGAGCATGCGCCGGAGTTCGGCGGCGAAACGCTGAACCGCCTGGCGCTGGAGCGGGTGCGCTATGCGGCGCTGCTTGCGCGCCGCACCGGCCTGCCGTTGCTGGTTACCGGCGGTGCGCCCACCGGCGCAGTGCCCGAGGCGTCGCTGATGGCCGAGGCGCTCGAACGCGAATACGGCGTGACCGTGCGGTGGACCGAAGGCGCTTCGCGCGACACGCGCGAGAACGCGCGCTTCTCCGCAGCGCTGCTGCAGGCGTCCGGCGTACGGCGCATCGCACTGGTCACCCACGCTGCCCACATGCCGCGCAGCCGCGCGGAGTTCGAGGCCGCCGGCCTGGCGGTGATCCCCGCGCCGACCGCCTGGCTGAGCGGGCCGGATACCGGCCTGGAGGCACTGGACTTCCTGCCGAGCGCCAATGCGGCCTACGCGGGCTGGTTCGCCACCCACGAGTGGCTGGGGCGACTGGCCTACCGGCTCAGCCGCTGAGCCGCAGGAGCGGACGGATCAGTCGCCGCGGAAGGCCGGCTTGCGCTTCTCGAGGAAGGCGTTGACGCCCTCGCCGAAGTCGCCGGTCGCGGCGCAGCGCGCGAAGGCCTCGGCCTCGCTCTGCAGTTGCGACTCCAGCGGATTGTCGTGCGAGGCGGCGAGCAGGCGCTTGATCTCGGTGTAGGCGTGGCGCGGGCCGCCCATCAGGCGACGGACCAGCTTGTCGGTTTCCGCATCGAGCTCATCCACCGGCACCACCTTGCTGACCAGCGAAAGGCGCAGCGCCTCCTGCGCATCGAAGCGGTCGGCCAGCAACAGCAGCTCGGCGGCCTTGCGCCGACCGACCTGGCGCGGCAGAAAGTAGGACGCGCCGCCGTCGCCGGACAGGGCGATCGCCGAATAGGCGGTGGTGAACACCGCATTGTCGGCACACACCGCGAGGTCGCTGCCCAGCATCAGCGACAGGCCGAAGCCTGCGCAGGCGCCGCGCACCCGGGCCACCACCGGCTGCGGCAGGGCCTGCAGCATTTCCACCGTGGGATTGATGTACTGCGCGATCATCGCGCGGAAGGTGGTCAGGCGCGCCTCGGGCGACAGATGCAGGTTGCGGGCAAAGTCCTTCAGGTCGCCGCCGGCCATGAAATGGTCGCCAGCGCCGGTGACCACCACCACGCCCACATCCGGCGTCGCGGACAGTTCGCGCACCGCGGCGGCGAGGTCCTGCATCATCTCCACGGACAGCGCATTGAGCGCTTCGGGACGATTCAGGGTGAGGGTGGCGACCTTGTCGCGCATCTCGAGCAATACGGTATTGGCCATGCTGTCTCCTCCGGGAATCCTTGCGGGCGGCGCGTCTTCGTCATGCGCGCCTGCCGCGGACAAGGCCTGAACATAAACCCCCGGCGCGGGCACGCGCAAGGCGCGCACCGGCCGGGGGTCGGGTGGTGCAGCCGGCGAGCCGGCAGGCGGGAAGCTCAGCCGCCGAAGTCGTCGAGCATGATGTTCTCGCGTTCGACGCCGAGGTCCAGCAGCATCTTGATCACCGCCGCGTTCATCATCGGGGGGCCGCACATGTAGAACTCGCAGTCCTCGGGGGCCGGGTGGTCCTTGAGGTAGTTCTCGTACAGCACGTTGTGGATGAAGCCGGTGTAGCCGGTCCAGTTGTCCTCCGGCAGCGGGTCGGAGAGCGCCAGGTGCCAGGTGAAGTTCGGGTTCTCTTCCTGCAGCTTGTTGAACTCGTCGACGTAGAAGGCCTCGCGCATCGAGCGCGCACCGTACCAGAAGGTGATCTTGCGCTTGCTGTGCAGGCGCTTGAGCTGGTCGAAGATGTGCGAGCGCATCGGCGCCATGCCGGCACCGCCGCCGATGAAGACCATCTCGTTGTCGGTCTCGCGCGCGAAGAACTCGCCGAAGGGGCCGTACACCGTGACCTTGTCACCCGGCTTGAGGTTGAACACCCAGGAGGACATCTTGCCCGGCGGGATGTCGTCGCGTCCCGGCGGGGGCGAGGCCACGCGGATGTTGAACTTCACCAGGCCCTTCTCTTCCGGGTAGTTGGCCATCGAGTAGGCGCGGATCGTGGTTTCGTCCACCTTGGAGACGAAGCGCCACATGTTGAACTTGTCCCAGTCGCCGCGGAATTTCTCCTGGATGTCGAAATCCTGGTACTTGACCACGTGCGGCGGGCACTCGAGCTGCACGTAGCCGCCGGCGCGGAAATCCACGTTCTCGCCTTCCGGCAGGCGCAGGGTGAGTTCCTTGATGAAGGTGGCGACGTTGGGGTTGGACTCCACCGTGCATTCCCACTTTTTCACCCCGAAGACCTCTTCCGGCACCTCGATCTTCAGGTCCTGCTTGACCGCAGTCTGGCAGGACAGGCGCCAGCCTTCCTTGGCGTCGCGCTTGGTGAAGTGCGACTCCTCCGCCGGCAGCATGGAGCCGCCGCCTTCGAAGACCTTGCACTTGCACTGCGCGCAGGTGCCGCCGCCGCCGCAGGCCGAGGGCAGGAACAGGCCGTTTTCGGACAGGGTCTGCAGCAGCTTGCCGCCGGCCGGCACGGTGAGCTTGTGTTCGCCGTTGATGTCGATGGTGACGTCGCCGCTGGCCACCAGCTTGGAGCGGGCAAAGATGATGAACACCGCCAGCGCGAGCACGATCGCGGTGAACATCCCGATGCCGAGTACGATTTCCGTATTCATGCGTTCATTCCATCCTTACAGCTGCACACCGGAGAAGGACATGAAGCCCAGCGACATCAGCCCGATGGTGATGAAGGTGATGCCCAGGCCCTGCAGGCCCTCGGGCACGTCGCTGTACTTGAGCTTCTCGCGGATGCCTGCCAGCAGTGCGATCGCCAGCGCCCAGGAGAAGCCCGAGCCGACGCCATACACCACGCTCTCGCCCAGGCCGTAGTCGCGCTCGACCATGAACAGGGTGCCGCCCAGGATGGCGCAGTTCACCGTGATCAGCGGCAGGAACACGCCCAGCGCGTTGTAGAGCGCGGGCACGTACTTGTCGAGCAGCATCTCGAGGATCTGCACCATCGCGGCGATCACGCCGATGTAGGACAGCAGGCCGAGGAAGGACAGATCGACGTCCGGCAGGCCGGCCCACGCCAGCGCGCCGTCGCGCAGCAGCCAGGTGTAGATCAGGTTGTTGGCCGGCACGGTGATCGTCTGTACGACGATCACCGCAACGCCCAGGCCGATCGCGGTTTCTACCTTCTTGGAGATGGCGATGAAGGTGCACATCCCCAGGAAGAAGGCCAGCGCCATGTTCTCGATGAACACCGCGCGCACGAAGAGACTGATGTAGTGCTCCATATCAGTACACCTCCTTGGCGATCACCTGCGGCGCCATCTTGAAGCTCGGCTTCTCGACCTGCTCCTTCTTCCAGGTGCGCAGCGCCCAGATGAACAGGCCGATCAGGAAGAAGGCCGAGGGCGGCAGCAGCAGCAGACCGTTGGGCAGGTACCAGCCGCCGTCCTTGGTCAGCGGCAGGATGGCCACGCCGAACAGCTTGCCGGCACCGAACAGCTCGCGCACGATGCCCAGCGCGATCAGCATGGCGCTGTAGCCCAGGCCGTTGCCGATGCCGTCGAGGAAGGACAGCCACGGCGGGTTCTGCATGGCGAAGGCTTCGGCGCGGCCCATGACGATGCAGTTGGTGATGATCAGGCCGACGAACACCGACAGCTGCTTGGACAGGCTGTAGGCATAGGCCTTGAGCACCTGGTCGACCACGATCACCAGCGAGGCGATGATCACCATCTGCACGATCATGCGGATGGAGCTGGGGATCTGCGCGCGGATCAGCGAGATGAACAGGTTGGAGAAGCCGGTCACCAGGGTGAGCGCGATCGACATCACCAGCGCGGTCTGCAGGTTGGAAGTGACCGCGAGCGCCGAACAGATGCCGAGGATCTGCAGTGCGATCGGGTTGTTCTTGAAGACCGGATTGAGCAGGACTTCCTTGGGCGTGGGCTTGGACATGTTCAGACCCCCTGAGTGCTACGCAGCTTGGCGAGGAAGGGGCCGAAGCCCTGCTCGCCGAGCCAGAATTGGAGCAGGCGATTGACGCCGTTGCTGGTCAGCGTGGCGCCGGCCAGCGCGTCGACCTGGTGTTCGGCCTGCGGACTGGACGGATCGACGCCGCCCTTGACGATCTCGATCACCGGCTTGCCGGACTCGTCGAACAGCGACTTGCCCACCCACTGCGCCTTCCAGTTCGGGTTGTCGACCTCGCCGCCGAGGCCCGGCGTCTCCGCATGCTGGTAGAAACCCATGCCGACCACGGTGTTCAGGTCGCCCTTGACCGCCATGAAACCGTGCAGCGTGGACCACAGGCCGTAGCCGCGGATCGGCAGGATCAGGGTTTCCAGGCGGCCGTCCTGCTCCACCATGTACACCGTGGTGTAGCGCTCGCGGCGCTTGATCAGCGCGATGTCCTGGTCGCCCGGCAGGGCTTCGGACAGCGCGGGATCGCGCGCCGCCTTGAGCGGATCGAAGAGGGCCGGGTCGTGCGCATCGGAGAACTCGCCGGTCTCCAGGTCGACGATCCGGGCGGTGATGCGTTCCGCGAACAGCGACTTCACCTCGCGCGCAGGCAGCCGCCCTTCGCCCAGTCCGGCGATGGACAGGATGCTGCGCTGCTTGTCGAGCTGGCGGTTCTCGATCTGGATGGGCTTGAGCGACACCGCCGCCCCGGCCACGAAGACCGAACTGACGAGACTGACCGCAAGCGCCACCAGCAGCGTGCGGGTCGTCGATTCCTTCTTACTGGACATTGCGCGCGAGCCTCCGCTTGATGTTGGCCGCGATCACGAAGTGGTCGATCAGCGGCGCGCACAGGTTGGCGAACAGGATCGCCAGCATCATTCCTTCGGGGAAGGCCGGGTTCACCACACGGATCAGGACCACCATGACGCCGATGAGTGCCCCGAAGATCCACTTGCCGGTATTGGTCATCGACGCGGACACCGGGTCGGTGGCCATGAAGATCATGCCGAAGGCGAAGCCGCCGACCACCATGTGCCAGTACCAGGGCATGGCGAACATCGGGTTGGAGTCCGAACCGATGGTGTTGAACAGCGTGCTCATGGCGATCATGCCCAGCATCACGCCGGAGACGATGCGCCAGGAGGCGATCTTGGTGAGCAGCAGGAAGGCGCCGCCGATGAAGATCGCCAGCGTGCCGGTCTCGCCGATGGAGCCGTGCATGTTGCCGAGGAAGGCGTCCCACCAGGTCAGCCCTGCGGCGGCGATGGCTTCCATGCCGCCGGCGGCGCCCAGGCCCAGCGCGGTGGCGCCGGTGTAGCCGTCGACCGCGGTCCATACCGCATCGCCCGACATCTGCGCCGGGTAGGCGAAGAACAGGAAGGCACGGCCGGTCAGCGCCGGGTTGAGGAAGTTCTTGCCGGTGCCGCCGAACACTTCCTTGCCGATCACCACGCCGAAGCTGATCCCCAGCGCCACCTGCCACAAGGGGATGGACGGCGGGCAGGCCAGGGCGAAGAGCACCGAGGTGACGAAGAAGCCTTCGTTGACCTCATGCTTGCGCACCGAGGCGAACAGCACCTCCCAGAAGCCGCCGACCAGGAAGGTCACCAGGTAGACCGGCAGGAAGTAGGCTGCGCCGTGGATCATGTTGTCCCACAGGCTTCCCGGGTCGAAGCCGGCGAACACCGAGATCAGGGCCAGGCGCCAGTTGTCCTGGGCCGCCAGCAGGTCGGGGTTGGCAGCGTAGATGCTGTTGGCCTGATGGCCGATGTTCCACATGCCGAAGAACATGGCCGGGAAGGTGCACAGCCACACCGTGATCATCATGCGCTTGAGGTCGATGCCGTCGCGCACGTGGGCGGTGGTCCGGGTCACGCTCGGCGGACGGTAGAAGAAGGTATCGACCGCTTCGTACAGGGCATACCACTTCTCGTACTTGCCGCCCTTGTCGAAATGGTGCTCGACGCTGTCGAGGTATTCACGCACGCCCATCGATCAGCCCTCCTTCTCGATACGGGTCAGGTTGTCGCGCAGGATGGGGCCGTACTCGTACTTGCCGGCGCACACGTAGGTGCACAGCGCCAGGTCCTCCTCGTCCAGTTCCAGGCAACCGAGCTTCTGCGCCATCTCGGTGTCGCCGACGATGATGGAACGCAGCAACTGGGTGGGCAGGATGTCCAGCGGCATCACTTCCTCGTAGTTGCCCACCGGCACCATGGCGCGCGGGCTGCCGTTGGTGGTGGTGGTGAGATCGAACAGGCGTCCGCCGGTGAGCTTGGAGATGAAGATGTTCAGCACCGAATGCTTGTTCACCCCGGCGCGCAGGTAGTGCATGAACTCGCGCTGGTCGCCTTCCTGCAGGCAGGACACCTGCAGGTGGTAGCGGCCCAGGTAGGCAAAGGCGCCGCGGGCGGTCCGCCCGCCGAACACCGAACCGGAGATCACCCGGTTCTTGCCCGGCTTGAGTTCGCCCGCGGTCAGCTCGTCCAGACAGGCCCCCAGGCGGGTGCGCAGCAGACGCGGCTGCTCGACCACCGGGCCGCCCAGCGCGACCACGCGCTCGGCCCACAGCTGGCCGGTGGCGAACAGCTTGCCGACCGCGATCACGTCCTGGTAGTTGATCTGCCAGACGAACTTGTGGGCGTCGACCGGATCGAGGAAATGGATGTGGGTACCCGGCAGGCCGGCCGGATGCGGGCCGGCAAAGCGCTCGACCTTCACCTTCGGCAGGCCTTCGCCCGGCACCTCGCCCTGCTCGCCGGCGCACACGAAGATCGGCGCAATGCGCGCGAGCACCTTCAGGCCACGGACGAAGTCCTCGCGGTACTCGGCGACGATCACCGCCGGATCGGCGGCCAGCGGATGGGTATCCACCGCGGTCACGAAGATCGACGCCGGCTTGGCATCGACCTCCGGCACCTTGCTGAAGGGGCGGCTGCGCAGCGCCGTCCACAGGCCGGACTGCTGGAGGTTCTCGCGCACCTGCTCGTCGGACAGTCCGTCGATCTCGCTGTCGTCATAGCGGGTAAAGTCGATGGCCTCCTCGCCTTCGAGATCGATCACCACCGACTGCAGCACGCGGCGCTCGCCGCGGTTGATGGCGCTGACCACGCCTGCACCGGGCGCGGTGTAGTGAACCCCGGGCGTCTTCTTGTCGGAGAACAACACCTGGCCGAGTTTGACCCGATCACCGACCTGCACCGCCATCGTGGGCTTCATACCGTGATGGTCGAAGCCGATGACAGCCACGCTGCGCACCGGCCGGGCGGCCTCGATACGCTGCGCGGGTGCGCCGGTGATGGGCAGATCCAGTCCGCGTTTGATTCTTATCATGCGTCTAGCCCAAATCACTGGTGGATACCGAAGGATGGCCGTCCCCCAATGACGGCCGGCACCGCCCCGTCACGGCCCGGACGGGCCGTGCATGGACGGCGTCCCTGCACGAACAAACCTGCGGATTATAAAAGACATGAGACGGGCTGCCACCCCGTAAAAACCCTTTTTCCACGCCCCCGCTTGGTGCAGAAACGTCGAAAACCGGGGAAGCCCGCGCCAGGCGGCGCTTTCCGTCCGGCGCCGCCCTTGCGGCGGCGCGTCATTCGTTCAGCCGGACAGGCGCGCCAGCTTGTCGCCGTAGTGCGCCTTGGTCGCGCAATAGACGGTCTTGTCCAGCTCCACGTGCACCCGGCCCTGTCGGTCGCGCAACTCGGCACGGAAAGTCCGCTCGGTCTCGCCGTGCTCGGCCAGTTCGCGGCGGACCGCTTCAACGGTGGCGGCATCCACGTGAAAGTCGGCGAACAGGTGGCTGCGCCCGGGGCGGCGGTAGCGGATCTGCCCGGCCTTGTCCCACACGATGACGTCGTCGCCCAGCTGCAGGGCCAGCAGCATGGCGAACATCGGATCAGCGGCGGCATACAGCGCGCCGCCGAACAGGGCTCCCGCCGGATTCACCGTGCGCCAGGAGTGGCGCAGCATCACCCGGATGGTGGTGAGGTCGCGCGAGACATGAATCACCCGCCCACCGGTGGCGCGGTAGGACGGGTAGAAGTTGAAACCCAGGCGCAGCAGTGCCGCCCGGAAACGCGGCGGCACCCTGTCCAGCAGTTTGGGACGCACGGACGGCTCAGACGCGCTCGAATACCCCGGCCGCGCCCATGCCGGTGCCGATGCACATGCTGATCATGCCGTGCCGCAGGCCGGCGTCGCGCTGCATGGCGGCCATCAGCGTGGCGGTACGGATCGCCCCGGTGGCGCCCAGCGGATGGCCGAGCGCGATCGCGCCGCCCAGCGGATTGACCCGCGCCGGGTCCATGTCGAGCTGGCGCATCACCGCCAGCGCCTGCGCGGCAAAGGCCTCGTTGAGCTCGGTCCAGCCGATGTCGGCGAGCTTCACCCCGGCCGCGGCCAGCGCGCGCGGGATGGCCTCCACCGGGCCGATGCCCATGATCTCGGGCGGCACGCCGGCCACCGCGAAGGAGGCGAAACGCGCAATCGGCGTGGCGTTGTAGCGCTTGAGTGCGGCCTCGGACATCAGCAGCACCGCACCGGCACCGTCTGACATCTGCGAACTGTTGCCCGCGGTCACCGAGCCGCGTGCGGCGAACACCGGACGCAGCTTGGCCAGCCCCTCGGCGGTGGCTTCGGCGCGCGGACCCTCGTCGTCCTCGCAGACGCGCTCGACCACCCGCACCGTACCGCCCTCGCCGGGCAGATGGGCGCTCACGGCGTAGGGCGAGATCTCGTCGCGGAAGCGTCCGCCGGCGATCGCCGCGCAGGCCCGGCGGTGCGACTCCAGCGCGAAGGCGTCCTGGTCCTCACGGCTCACCTGCCACTTGGCGGCCACCTTCTCGGCGGTCAGACCCATGCCGTAGGCGATGCCGATGTTCTCCTCGCGGGCGAAGATCGCCGGATTGAGGCTGACCTTGTTGCCCATGATCTGCGGCATCGCGCTCATCGACTCGGTGCCGGCGGCGATCATCACGTCCGCCTCGCCGAGGCGGATGCGGTTGGCGGCATCGGCCACCGCCTGCAGGCCGGAGGCGCAGAAGCGGTTGATGGTGATGCCCGGCACGCGATCCGGCAGGCCGGCCAGCAACAGGCCGATGCGTGCCACGTTCATGCCCTGTTCGGCTTCCGGCATCGCGCAGCCGACGATCACGTCGCCGATCTCGCCGGCGTCCAGCCCCGGCACCTTGCCGACCACCGCGCTCAGCACGTGGGCCAGCATGTCGTCCGGGCGGACGCTGCGGAACATGCCGTTGCGCTTCGACACCGGCGTGCGCGTCGCGGCGACGATGTAGGCGTCCTGAATCTGCTTGCTCATTTTCTATGTCTCCTGATGTTCGGTTGGCGCATCCTGATCGCTGCGGCTCGCAGGGTCTGTAGGAGCGGCCTTGGCCGCGATGCGGCGCTTCCCGCGGGCCAATGAGGCCGCATCGCGGGCAAGCCCGCTCCTACGCCGAGGCAGCGCGCTCAGTTGCGCAGCGGCTTGCCGGTTTCCAGCATGTGCACGATGCGTTGCTGGGTCTGCTCGTTCTTCAGCAGCTCGACGAACTGCGCACGCTCGACGTCGAGGATCCACGCCTCGCTGACCCGCGCATTGGTATCCACCTCGCCGCCGCACAGCGCGGTGGCCGCGGCCTTGGACACGCGGTAGTCGTGGGCGGAGATGAAGCCGCCCTCGCGCATGTTGGCGAGCATCATTTCGCAGGTGGCGATGCCGTTGCGCCCGGCCACCACCACCTTGCGCTCGACCAGGGGCGGGCGCCAGCCGGCCTCGGCCATCGCACGCGCACGGCGGATGGCCACGTAGAGCAGCTCGTGGGCGTTGAACAGCACGTCGTCGGAGGGCTTGGCGAAGCCGTACTGCACCGCCTCGACCGCGCTCTTGGCCACGGTCGCCATGGCCACGGTCTGGAAGGCGGTCTGGATGTAGGGGAAGACGTCGCCGCCCGCGGCACGTTGCGCCAGTCGGTGGGCCTGCAGGGCGAACTCCTTGCTGCCACCACCGGCCGGAATCAGGCCGACGCCCACTTCCACCAGGCCGACGTAGCTCTCCAGCGCCATCACGCGGTGCGCCGCGTGCATGGCGAACTCGCAACCGCCGCCCAGGGCCATGCCCTGCACCGCGGCCACCACCGGCACCTGGGCGTGCTTGATCGCCATCGAGGCCTGCTGGAACTTGGCCACCGTCTTCTCGAGCAGGTCGAACTGGCCGGCCTGGCAGGCCGCCGCCACCTGCTGCAGGTTGGCCCCCACCGCGAACGGCGCCTCGTGCCACAGCACCACGCCGTCGAGATCGCGTTCGGCGCGCGCCACCGCTTCGAGCAGGCCGTCGAGCACCTCGTCGCCGATGGCATGCATCTTGGACTTGAAGGACAGGATGCCGATGCGGGCGTCCTGGTCGGGGCGCAGCCACAGGCGCACGCCGTCGTTTTCCCACAGGGTCTCGCCACGCGAGCGCGGCGCTTCGCCCATGACCTGCTCGGGGTAGAGCTGGCGCTCATACACCGGCAGCGCGGAGCGCGCCTTCAGCGCATCGTCCGCAGCGCTGTAGGAGCCGGCGGCCTCGTGCACGCCGTCGCGCCGGAACACCCAGGCCGGCAGCGGCGCGCTGGCCATCGCGCGGCCGTGCTCGATGTCCGCACGGACCATTTCGGCGACCTCGCGCCAGCCGGCGGCCTGCCAGGTCTCGAACGGACCCTGCGCCCAGCCGAAGCCCCAGCGCATGGCCAGGTCGAGGTCGCGCGCGTTGTCGGCGATGTCGCCCAGGTGCACCGCGCAGTAGTGGAAGACGTCGCGGAAGATGGACCACAGGAACTGGGCCTGCGGATGCGCGCAGGCGGCCAGGCGGGCGAACTTCTCCTTCGCGTCCCGCAGCTTGAGGATCTCGTCCACCTCTACGGCAATTTCGGCGCCGCTAGGCCGGTAGTCCTGCCTGGCCAGATCCAGCACCATGATCTGCTTGCCTTCCTTGCGGAAGATGCCGGCGCGGGTCTTCTGCCCCAGCGCACCCTTGGCGATCAGCGCCTGCAGCCACTCGGGGCTTGCGAAATGCGCGTGCCAGGGGTCGTCCGCCAGGGTGGCCTGCATGGTGCCGACCACGTGCGCGAGGGTGTCGAGGCCGACCACGTCGGCGGTGCGGTAGGTGGCGCTCTTGGGGCGGCCGATACGCGGCCCGGTGAGCGCGTCCACTTCGTCGAAACCCAGCCCGAGGCGGGCGGTATGGTGCATGACCGCGAGGATGGAGAACACGCCGACGCGGTTGGCTACGAAGTTGGGGGTGTCCTTGGCGCGCACGATGCCCTTGCCAAGGCGGCTGGTGACCCAGGTCTCCAGCGCGTCGAGCATCGCGGGCTCGGTGTCGCGGGTGGCGATCAGCTCGACCAGCGGCATGTAGCGCGGCGGGTTGAAGAAATGGATGCCGCAGAAGCGCCCGCGCAGTGCCGCCGGCATGCCCTCGGCGAGCGCATTGATCGACAGGCCGGAAGTGTTGGAGGCGAAAATCGCATTCGGACGGATGTGGGGCGCGACCTTGGCGTAGAGGTCGAGCTTCCATTCCATCTTCTCGGCAATCGCCTCGATGATCAGGTCGCAGTCGCGCAGTTGCTCCAGATCGCTGCCGTAGTTGGCCGCGTCGATGAAGGCCAGACGGTCCTTGGCCGCCAGCGGCGCCGGGTCGAGCTTCTTCAGCCCGGCCAGCGCGCGGTCGACGATCGCGTTCGGCTTGCCCTCCTTCGCGGAGAGGTCGAATAGCACCACCGGCACGTCGGCGCTGGCGCAGTGCGCGGCGATCTGCGCGCCCATGACGCCGGCACCGAGCACGGCGACCTTGCGGATAATGAAGTTGCTCACGCTGCTCTCCTATTGCTGCTGTGCGGCGCCCGGTGACCCGGGCGCCGGCCCTTCTATCGAGGGTCAGAAGTGGTGGTTGAGTTGGACGGACAGGATGTGCACCTTGGTGTCGAACTTGCCATCGACCACCTGCGCGGTCGGCGTGGTGCCGAGCACCGTCTGGCGGCGGATCTTGGCTTCATCGAACATCAGATAGGCGTAACCGACGTCCATGGAGGTCTGTTTGGTGAACTTGTAGTTCATGCCCACCGCCAGCCAGGTGCGATCGGAATCGGGCAGGCGGACCGTACGGTCAGTGGCGCTCTGGACCGGCGACTCATCGTAGGCCAGACCTGCACGCAGCCGCAGTGCGTCGGTGTACTGATACTGCATACCGACGCCAACCCGGTAGGCATCCTTGAAGCCGAGATGCTCGTCCGTGAGCAGGGCACCGCTGCCGCGATGGGTCACCCGCAGCGAGGGGATGGAACTCCAGCCCGTCCAGGTGTAATCCGCGAGCAGTTCGAGCCGTTCCCCAATCTTCTGAGACAGGGCGAGCGAGGCGGTATCAGGCAGTTCGATCTTGACCTGCACTGGGGTGGAACCCGCCGGATTCTCGGACTTGCCCTTGACCTTCAGATCGATGCTTGAGCGATAGGTCAGGCCGATGCGGGTAGTCGGCGTAACCTGGAACATCGCCCCGGCGTTCCAGCCGTAGCCGGTGTCGTCGCCCGACAGCTTGTTCTCCACATCCACCGTGGCCGGCAGAGCGGCCGTGACCGGGATCATGCCGCGCAGGTCGGCCTCGAACTTGACCATGTTAACGCCGAAGCCCAGCGAAACCAGGTCATTCACCTTCCAGGCAACGGACGGGTTGACGTTGATCGCCTTGATCTCGGAATAGTTGCCCTGATAACGCCCCATGAAATCGTCATCCCATTCGGTGGCATTGCCGAAGGTGGGCGACACCCCCAGACCGATGCGCAGTTCAGGGGTAATGGACATGGTCCAGAAGGCTGCCGGGACATAAGACTGCCCGCCCGCCTGCCCACCATCACCACCCAGCGGATAGGCCGGCACCGGCGGTGCGGCGACGCGCAACTGGTTGGTACCGCGATCCTTGAATTCAAGCGAGCGGTCGAGCAGGGTCAGCGCGCCGGTAACGTGATGCCCTTCGGCCAGATACGTCATCCCGGCCGGATTGAAGAAGATGGTCGAAGCATCCTCCGCCACCGCTGCCGAACCCGCATAGGCATAGCCCGTTCCCGCCCCGTTCTGGTTCTGCAGCGCGAAACCCGCCGCCATCGCGTGCCCCGAAACAAACGCCCCGCTCGCCACGAGCGGTATCCAGACGGCCAGCTTCCTGAGTTTCATATAGTCTCCTCCTTTGGTTTTGATGGGCGGCAGCGCCCGCCCGGGCGAACAGCATTCCATGCGGCAGTCCGCCTCATTCGGCGGGTATCGGCCTCTTGCGACCCTTGTCGTCCACCGCTACGTAAGTCAGCGTGGCCTCGGTGACCTTCACCACTACCGGGTTCTCCGGGTCGCGCTCGGCGTACACCTCCACATCCACGGTGACCGAGGTGCGCCCCACCGACACCACATCGGCATAGAAGCTCACCAGGTCGCCCACCGACACCGGCTGCTTGAACAGGAAGGAATTCACAGCGATGGTCGCCACCCGGCATTTGGCGCGGCGGCGCGCAGGAATCGCCCCGGCGATGTCGACCATGGCCATGATCCAGCCGCCGAACACGTCGCCGGCGGGGTTGAGGTCCGCCGGCATGGGCATCACCCGCAGTGCGGGTTGCTTGCCGTCGGGCAGTTGGACGGGGACTTCGGGCAGGTCGGTCATGATGCGCACTCCACGGTTGTCGGCTCAGTGGCTTCCCGCCTGCACCGCCCGCAGCGCCGCCGCCCCGCCACGGCGGGGAAATCCACCCTGGCGCAGGAAATTGAGCGGCCCGCCGGTGAAGGGCGCGAAGCCGGTACCGAATATAACGCCGGCATCGGCCAGATCGGCATCGGCAACAACCCCATCCTCCACACAGCGCTGAACGGCCGCGAGCAGCGGCGCAACGACGCGCTCGGCCAACCCGTCGGGCGCCGTTGCCGGGCTGCCCCTCTGTGCCTTGCCGCCGCTCCAGCGGTAGTAACCCTGCCCGCTTTTCTTGCCCAGGTGGCCGGCGGCTACCAGGTCGAGCAGTTTGCGCGGCGCCTGGGCGGTTTCGTCGCCCGCCAGCGCCTTGCCGGCGGCCACCGCGATGTCCAGCCCGACCGTGTCGACCAGCTCGACCGGCCCCATCGGCATGCCGAAGGCCAGCAGGGCCTCATCCACCGTCTCGGGCGCGATGCCTTCCTCGACGCAGCGCAGCGCCTCCAGCATGTAGGGGCCGAGCACCGCGTTGACCAGGAAGCCGGGCGCGGACTTGACCGGCAGCGGCAGCTTGTCGATGGCGCGCACGAAGGCCGCTGCCCTCTTCACCGCGTCGGCGTCCGAGTCCGTGCCTTCGACCACCTCGACCAGCGGCATCATCGCCACCGGGTTGAAGAAATGGATGCCGACCAGACGCTCGGGCCTGTCCAGCGCGGTGGCGATGTCTTCCAGGCGCAGGCTGGAGGTATTGGTGGCGAGCACGGCATCGGGCTTGGCACGCGATTCCAGGTCGCGGAACAGCGCCTGCTTGGCGTCCAGGTTCTCGTAGATCGCCTCGATGATCACGTCGGCATGTGCCGCGCCGTGGCCCTGCGGGTCGGCGATCAGGCGGTCCAGCGTGAAGCGCACCTGGCGCTTGTCGCCACGAAATTTCTTCTCGTACAGCTTGTTGGCACGCGCGATGGCCGGCGCAATGCGCTCCACCGACTGGTCCTGCAGCGTCACCGTCATGCCGCGTAGCGCGCACCAGGCGGCGATGTCGCCGCCCATGACGCCGGCGCCGACCACATGCACCCGGCGCGGGACAAAATCGCTGTCCTTTCCAAAGCCCTTCAGGCGCTCCTGCAGGAAGAACACGCGCACCAGGTTCTTGGCGGTCTGCGAGCCGAAGATGGTGGCCATCTCGCGCTCGGCGGCGAGCGCATTGCCGCCGTGGCGCGCCCAGATGTCGATGATGGCGAACGGCGCCGGGTAGTGCTGCGGACGCGCACGGGACGCGGCCTGCTTGCGCGCCTGCCCGGCAACCACCGCCTTCAACGGGCCGTTCAGCAGACGCTGCATCAAGGGCAGGCGGCGACGCGGACGGCGCGAGACCACCAGCATGCGCGCGGCGTTCTCCATCACCCGCGGCGGCACGCACTCGTCGGCCAGGCCGAGGCGCTGCGCGCGCTTGGCATCCACGCCCTTGCCGGTGAGCATCAGGTCGAGCGCGGCGGCCGGGCCGACCAGCTCGGGCAGGCGCTTCATGCCGCCCCAGCCGGGCACGATGCCCAGCATCACCTCGGGCAGCGCCAGGCGGGTGGAAGGCTCGTCCACCACGATGCGGTAGCGGCAGGCGAGCGCCAGCTCCAGCCCGCCGCCCAGGCAGTGGCCGCGCACCAGCGCAAGCGTCGGGTAGCGCGCCGCGGCGAGCTGGTTGAAGGTGCGCCAGCCGCGCTCGATCAGCGTGCGCGCGGCTTCCGGCTTGTCCAGCGCGGTGAATTCGTGGATGTCGGCGCCGGCGATGAAGCCGGCCGGCTTGGCCGAGGCGATGATCAGCCCGGCGGGCGGGGCGCTGTCGAAGGCGGCCAGCACGCGCGCCAGTTCGTCGAGCGCTTCGGCCGACAGGGTGTTGGTGGCCGCATCGGCGCGGTCGAACCACAGCCAGGCCAGGCCCTCCGCGTCGCGCTCGATGCGCCAGTGTTTGTAGCTCACGCTCATTCTTCTGCTCCGGCGGCAGCGTGCTGCCGCAATCATGAGAAACGGTGCTGCGCGGCGGCGAAGGCCACGCACAGGCTGCCGACGCCGACATTGACGGCGCCGGTCTTGCTCATCTGGCTGACCAGCACGGTGTGGCCGGCCGCCTCCAGTTCGGCACGAAAGGCGGCGAACCCGGGCATCTGCTCAAGGCGATCCAACGCCCCGGCGTAGCTCACGCACACGCAGGGCACTTCCAGGCCACGCCCGGCCTCGGCCAGCACGTTGTCGAACACCCGGCGCACGCCGGCGTCGAAGCCGCGCGCCTTGGCCACCGGCCCGGTGGTGTCGCGGTGGCAGTGCAGGATGGGCTTGACGTCGAGCAGGTTGCCCAGCGCGTAGCTCGCCCAGTTCACGCTGCGGTCGCCCTTGCGCGCCGCACGGTGCAGCACGAAGTACAGGTCGTCGGCCACCAGGTAAGTGTGGATGCGCTCGGCCAGCGCGCGCAGGCGCAGTTCCAGTTCGCCCAGCGTGGCGCCGGCCTCGCGCAGGCGCACCGCCTCCCAGGCCAGTACCGCCTGCCCGGCGAACATCGAGCGGCTGTTGATCACCGTGGCGCCCCAGCGCAGCGGCAGGCCCTCGGCGCGGCGCTTCTCGCGGGCACGGGTGCCCACGGTGAGTGCCGCGCGCGTGGCGTGCGCGTAGATGGGGCTGCGGGCCGAGGTGATCGTCATGCACACCAGATGGTCGTAGCGCGTGGCCCAGCGCTCCAGCAGGGTGGCCTCGACCGCCGCGGGGTCCAGCGGGTGCGATTGCGCGTGCAGTTCGGTACGCCGGTCCAGGCGCTCACGATAGAAGGCCGCGGTGCGCTCGGGGTCGCGCACGTCCTGCAGCTGGCGCTCGCCCAGGCGGATGCCGATCGGCAGCACCTCGACGCCACGCTCCGCCAGGAAGGCGGGCGGCAGGTCGCAGGCAGCATCCACTACCAGTCCGATCTCCATGTCTCCTCACGTCGTCGCCTGAGGCGATCTGTTCGTGTTCGGTCGGCTTACGTCCGTACCCGGCCCCGTCCGGGGTGCAGGGGGCCCCGACCGGGGCCGGGTACAGCCGTAATCGTCGGGCGTTACGCCCGCTTGTTCTTACTTGCGCCTACGCGCAGCGTTCAACCAGCATCGCCCCGCCCTGGCCGCCGCCGATGCAGATCGACGCCATGCCGCGCGCGCCGCCCGAGCGCCGCAGGCGGGCGAGCAGGTGCAGCACGATGCGCGCGCCGCTCGCCCCCACCGGATGGCCCTGCGCGACCGCGCCGCCATCGGCGTTGAGCCGCTCGGCGTCGATCGACCCGAGCGCGCCGGTCAGGCCGAGTTCGTCACGGCAGTAGTCGATATCGGCCAGCGCGCGCTGGCAGGCGATGACCTGCGCGGCGAAGGCTTCGTTGATTTCCCAGGCGTCCAGCTCATTGGGCGCCAGCCCGTGGCGCTGCAGGATGGGCGCGGCGGCATGCACCGGACCCAGGCCCATCTGCGCGGGGTCCAGCGCGGCCCACTGGCTGTCGACGATGCGCCCGAGCGGCGCGAGGCCGTGACGCTCGACGGCCTCTTCGGACGCCAGCACCAGCCAGGCCGCGCCGTCGGTGATCTGCGAACTGTTGCCGGCGGTCACGCGGCCGTACTTGCGGTCGAAGAAGGGCTTGAGCTTGGCCAGCCCGGCCATCGACGCATCGCGGCGCACGCCGTCGTCGACGCGGTACACCGTGCCGTCGCGGTCGATCAGCGGAACGATCTCGTCGTCGAAACGGCCGTCGTCCTGCGCGGCGGCCACGCGCCGGTGGCTCTCCAGCGCATAGGCGTCCATGTCCTCGCGGGTGATGTGGAAGCGGTGGGCGAGGTTCTCCGCGGTCTGCCCCATCAGCTGGCCGACGATGGGGTCGGTGAGCCCCTTCATGATGCCGATCACCGGCGCCAGGTAGCCGAGCTTGAACTTCTTCAGCGCGGCAAGCTTCTGGCCGGTGGTCTTGGTGGCATACCAGCCCGACAGCCAGCGCACCATGGCGTCCGAGAACAGCAGCGGCGCGCGCGACAGCGCATCCACGCCGCCGGCCAGCACCAGCTGCGAGCGCCCGGCGTGGATGTTGGCAATTGCGGAATCGAGCGCCTGCATGCCGGATGCGCAGTTGCGCATCACCGTCCAGCCCGGCACTTTCTGCCCGCAGCCCATGCGCAGCGCCACCACGCGGCCGATATTGACCTCGTCCGGCGAGGGGCTGGCGCAGCCCAGGATGACCTCGTCGAGCTGGTCCGGGGCAAAGCGCTGGCGGGCGAGCAGCGCGCTGCCCGCGGCGGTGGCGAGGTCCGACGCGGCGAACGGCCCGGGGGCGTTCTTCGCCTTCAGGAAAGGCGTGCGTGCGCCATCGACGATGTAGACCGGGCGGTTCATGCGGCCACCTTCTCCACGGTCGCGTGGCCCTTGTCGCCCGCTTCCGGCAGTTCGGCGAGCGCGGCGCGCAGGTCGAAGTCGTAGGGGAAGTCGTCCACCCGGATGACCTTGTCGCGCAAGCGGTTGCGGCGCTCGACCACGGCGTATTCCTCGGCGCTGATCACGCCGGCTTCGCGCGCCTTGGCCCACACCTCGTCCACATTGCCGCCGACCAGCAGCCCGGGCTTGAAGCGGCCGTCCTTCTGCGCCTTCTTCAGCTTGGCCTCGATCGGTTCGGCCTCGATGGTGGCGGCCAGGGCGGCTTCCAGCGCGCCCACCGGCTCCTCAACGTCGGTCGGCAGATAGACGTCGGCGGTCAGGCGGTCGCGGGTCGCGGACGGTTCGATCAGCAGGCGGGCGACCTCGTGGCCCAGGCGGTCGGAGGGCACCACGTAGGGGCGGCCGAGCGGGAACACCACCAGGCGGCGCAGGATCATCGCGAAGAAGCGGTTGGGGAAGTTGGCGATCACGCCCTCGAAAGCGTTCTGCGCGCGGAACATGCAGTCCCAGATCGCCCAGTGCATCAGCGGCGCGTCCGCGGCCTGGCGACCTTCCGCCTCATAGCGGCGCAGCGTGGCGCTGGCCAGGTACATCAGCGAGAGGATGTCGCCCAGGCGGGCGGAGAGCTTCTCCTTGCGCTTCAGCGCGCCACCCATGGTGCCCATGGAGATGTCGGCGAGGAAGGCGAAGGCCGCCGAGAAACGGGTAAGCTGCTGGTAGTAGCGGCGGGTCTCCGGCGCCACGTCGGCCGGCACGCCGGCGAAGTGCGAGCCGGTCAGGCCCATCACCAGCGCGCGCACCGCGCTCGACACCGTGTAGCCGATATGCCCCCAGAAGGCCTCATCGAAGGCGCCGAGGTCGTTCTTCTGCGCGGCGTGCATCTCGTCGAGCACGTAGGGATGGCAGCGGATCGCGCCCTGCCCGAAGAGGATCAGGCTGCGGGTGAGGATGTTGGCGCCTTCCACCGTGATGCCCACCGGGATCTGCTGGTAGGCGCGGCCGAGGAAGTTCTGCGGCCCCAGGCAGATGCCCTTGCCGCCGATCACGTCCATGCCGTCGTTCACCGTCTGGCGGGCGCGCTCGGTGACGTGGTATTTGACGATCGCCGACACCACCGAGGGCTTCTCGCCCAGGTCGATCGAGCCGGCGGTGAGGATGCGCGCCGAGTCGCACAGGTAGGTGTTGGCGCCGATGCGGGTGAGCGCCTCTTCCACGCCTTCGAAGCGGCCGATGGCGGTCTTGAACTGGTAGCGCACCCGCGCATAGGCCCCCACCGCGCGTGCGGTGAGCTTCTGCATGCCGGTGTTGGAGCCCGGCAACGAGATGCTGCGCCCGGCCGCCAGGCACTCCATCAGCATGCGCCAGCCCTGCCCGGCCATCTTCGGTCCGCCGATGATGAACTCAAGCGGCATGAACACGTCGGTGCCGCGCACCGGACCGTTCATCCACACCGCGTTGAGCGGCAGGTGGCGGCGGCCGATGTCCACGCCCGGGTGGTCGTGCGGCACCAGCGCGCAGGTGATGCCCAGATCCTGGTTCTTGCCGAGCAGGCCGTCCGGGTCGTACAGGCGGAAGGCGAGGCCGAACACCGTGCACACCGGCGCCAGGGTGATGTAGCGCTTGTCGAAGGTGACCCGCATGCCCAGCACTTCCTTGCCCTGCCACATGCCCTTGCACACCACCCCGGCATCGGGGATGGAGGCCGCGTCCGAACCGGCCCACGGGCTGGTCAGCGCGAAGGCGGGGATCGCCTCGCCGCGCGCCAGGCGCGGCAGGTAATACTGCTTCTGCTCCGGTGTGCCGTAGTGCAGCAGCAGTTCGGCCGGGCCCAGCGAATTGGGCACCATCACGGTGACTGCCGGTGCGGACGAACGGGTGGACAGCTTGGTCACCACCTGGGAGTGGGCGAAGGCCGAGAAGCCCTTGCCGCCGTACTCCCTGGGGATGATCATGCCGAGGAAGCCCTTGTCCTTGATGTACTGCCAGACGTGCGGAGGCAGGTCCTGCTTCTGCGTGCTGCCCCAGTCGTCGGTGAGGCGGCACAGCTCCTCGGTCTCGTTGTCGAGGAAGGCCTGCTCCTCGGCGGAGAGCTTGGGCCAGGGATAGGACTGCAGCTTCTTCCAGTCCGGGCGGCCGGCGAACAGATCGCCCTCCCACCACACGGTGCCAGCCTCCAGCGCATCCTTCTCGGTCTGCGACATCGACGGCAGGGCCTTGCGGAAGGCGCGGAAGATCGGCGCGCTGACCAGGCTGCGGCGCAGCGGACGGATCAGGAAGACCGCCGAAAACGCGACCCACAGACCAAGCACCACAGCCGTGGTGAGCGGCGCGAAACCCGCCGCCCAGGAAAGTCCGGCCAACCAGGCCAGACCGACGCCCGCCCAGGCAAAAAATGGCGCTCGCCCGAAGGCGAGCGCACCTGCCAAGGGAGGGAGGGAACCGATGAACCACCAGATCATTGCTGTCTCCTTCTACCCGGGGCTGCGGTCTTTGCGCCGCAGTCCTCCTTCGACTCAATCAATAGGAACTACCACGCCCTCATGCGGCCTCGCGCCCGCCACGGTGGCGCTTGTCCAGCGCTGCGTATTCGGGCAGCGGCGCCCGCAGACCACCCAGCAGGAAGGACATCAACCGCGGCATCAGGCGAGCCGGGTCGGCATCGTCGAACTTGCCGGCAAACAGTTGAAGCGCGTCGGTGCCGGCGATGGCGTAGGACATCGCCCCCATCATGAAATGGAAGCGCCACAGGATCTCCTCGCGCGGCACGTCCGGCAGCGAGCGGTACAGCGCACCGAGGAAGCGCTCCAGCACCTCGGCGTACTCCTCGGCAAGGAACTGGCGCACGAAGGTACTGGGCTCGGTATAGGTTCGACCGAGCAGGCGCATGAAAGTGTGACCGCCGTGCTCGGTATCGGCCGCGAGCGCCAGCGAGGTGCCGAAGAAGGCCTCGACGATGCGGCTGGGCTTGAGCGGCGCGCCACCGGCTTCGGCCTCGATTTGGTCGAGAGCGGCCAGGCGCTGGCGGTTGAGCTCGGTAAGACGACGACGGAAGACTTCCTGGATCAGCGCGTCCTTGCTGCCGAAGTGGTAGTTCACCGCAGCGAGGTTCACCCCCGCCTGGCTGGTGATCATGCGCATCGAGGTCGCTTCGAAGCCGTGCTCCATGAACAGCACCTCGGCCGCATCGAGGATGCGGCTGCGGGTTTCGGGTTGATGGCGATTGGCCGGTGCGCTCATGAAATTCCTTGATCCACCGTGCCGGGGCGCGAGGTCCTCCGGGCACGATTCGTTCAAACGTTTGTTTGAATTGTACGTTTCAATTTCTCCCCGTCAAGCACTTTCTCCATCCGGGGCCGGTCACGTCCCGATACGGCTCGGTACTGGACGCACGAAAGCACGGCAGGCAATATGCGAACAGGCCCCAAGTCGTATCCATCCGGCAGCATCGTCGCGCCATGCGGCACGCGGAGTCATCAGTGACCGACCGGAATTCCTCCCTTCCGCCAGTAGACCCTCCTCGCTTCAGGTCGTACGCCGAGCTGCTCGCCACATGCCGTGAGCGCTATGTGGATCGCATCGGTTCGCTGCTGGAGACATCGGTGGAGCAGATCGACGCGGCGCTGCAGGCCCGCCGGCGTGCCGCTGCGGAGTTGAGCGAATCGCTCAGCCTGCTGGAGACCCAGTACCAGTTGCGCGCCATGGCGCGGGGACTGAGGACGAAGTTCCGCCGGAGCTTCGAGGACAGCTTCCGCCGCCGGACAGAGCCCGCACCGGCCGGGGATGCAGATGCCGACGAATCATGCCTGCTGCCCGCCTTCGGCCTGTCCACACCCGCGGACATCGAGGTCGCACCCGAGGTGATCGAGCTGTCCGCCCCGCTGATCGAGGCCACCTCGGCGGAACTGGCCGAACTCCGTCCGCGGGTTGCCTGGCTGACCGGGCACGAGACGCTGGACGACAAGCACGATCCCCTGGGGCCGGTCGCGATCTGCGAGGCCGTGCTGGAGCTGTGTTCCGAGCTTGCCGGTGCAGCCGAGAACCGGGCGCTGATCAAGCAAATGCTGATGGACTCGGTGCGGACGGCGCTCGCCGCCCTGTTTGCCGAAACCAGCGCACAGCTCGCAGCCAGCAACGTGCCGCCGACCGCCGGACGCAGCCCCGCCCCGGCCGGCGACCTGCTGACGAGCGGCGGCGACAGCATGGAGGCGACGACCGAGCCGGCAGCCCCCCAGCAACCCTCCCGGCCCGCCCCCGCTCACAGCGGCACGGCGCTGCAGCAGGCGCTGGCCGGGTCGCCCCCCGGCGCGGCGACCCTGAGCCTGCAAGGCCGCGACTTCCCGCTGACCCATGGCACCGACGCCCTCGAGAACATCCTGCGCAACCTGCTGACGGCGGGTATCGGCGAGCGCCTGGACGACGACGAAAGAATGATCGTCGACGTGGTCGCCTCCCTGTTCGACTACCTGTTCGACAGTGCGAGCATTCCCCGTCCGATCAAGCTGCTGCTGGCCCGGCTGCAGCTTCCCATCCTGCGCCTGGCACTTGCAGATCACGACTTCTTCGCCGATCGCCAGCACCCTGCGCGCCGGCTGCTCAACCTGCTCGCACTGGCGGGCGCCACGTGGGATGGCGAAATCACCCCCGACAGCGCCCTGCATCGTGAAGCGAGCCGCCTCATCGTAGACATCGAGCGCCACTCCGCGCGGGACTCGGGGGTGTTCGCCCGCGCCCGTCAGACGCTGGAGACCTGGCTGGCCGAACAGGAGCGCATGGCCGACGAACGCGCGGCGACCCTCACCGACAAGCTGGTCCAGCGAGAGCGCGTGCAGATCGCCACACGCGAGGCGGAAGCGGTCGTCGCCCCCATCCGTGCGGACTCGACCCTGCCCGAGTCGCTGCGCCAGTTCGCCGGCGGCACCTGGGTGAAGGTACTCACCCATGCCCAGCAGGCCGGCGGCAGCAACGGTCCGGCATGGCGTGAAGCCACCGCTGCGCTGCAGGATCTGGTGTGGAGCGTGCAACCCAAGTACGACACCGCCGAGCGCGCACGCCTGGCCCGCCTGCTCAAGCCGCTGCTCGAAACGATGCGTGCCTGCATGGACCGCGCCGGCATCGATTCCGAAACCCGCGACGCCTTCTTTACCGAACTGGTCAGGCTGCATGCCGCGGCCGTCAAGGCCGGCATGTCCGGCGCGCCGGCCCGCCAGGTGGCCTACCGCGGAGACGCCGAGCCCGAACCCGACCCCGGGGGCGAGTTCGAGGTCGACATGCTCGGGCGCGGCGACTGGATCGAACTGCGCGAACAGGACGGCAGCGTGCGGCGCGTGCGCCTGACCTGGATCAGCCCGGCGCGCACCCTCTACCTGTTCGCCAACCGCCAGGGCCAGCGCGCGGTCGCACTCACCCGCGAGGAACTGGCCCGGCGTTTCACCACCGGAGAGGCCACCGCCGCGGGCGAAGACACGCTGCTCGGGCGCATCGTCGACGATGCCCTGGACCGCCACGGGAACGAATCATGAACCAGACCACCCGACCACCGCGCAACCACGAACACACGCGCGGCCAGATCCGCCGCTTCATCCTCGACGCCGAGTCGCTGCCCAGCCCCAAGGGTGCGGCTTTGCGCCTGATCGAGCTCGCGCGCGACCCCAACGCCAGCATCGACGAAACCGTGAGGGTCATCCAGACCGACCCGGCGCTCACCGGCTTCGTGGTGCGCGCCGCCAACGCCGCGCGCTTCGGCGGCATCGAGCGCACCCTGGACCTCAAGCGCGCGGTGGTACGCGTGGGCATGCAGATGGTGCGCGCCCATGCGCTGGCCATTTCGATGATCCGCGACAACAAGAAGCTCGGCTGCAAGCACTTCGACTACATCCGGTTCTGGACCGAATCGCTGTACACCGCGGTGCTGATGGACAACCTGGCCAAGCGTTACCGTGAGTTCCGCCCGGGCGAGGCCTTCGTACTCGGCCTGCTGGCCGGCGTCGGGCGGCTCGCCTTTGCCACCGCTGCGCCGGACGATTACGACGTGGTGCTGGCGCGCGCCACCTCGCGCGGCGTGCCGCTGGAGCTGCTGGAACAGGAAGCTTTCGGTTTCGACCACCACGAGCTGTCCTCCGTGCTGCTGGCCGACTGGGGCGTGCCGACCGAGCTGGCCGACGTGGTCTACTGGCAGTGCGACCCCGAAGGCGGCGGCCTGTTGCCCGACTCCCGCCCCTACCGCTTGGCCGGCGTGCTGCAACTGGCTGCGGGCCTCTCGGCCGAAGCGGTCGCACCGCCCGAGGAGGAAGGCGCCAGCGGCATCGTCTACCTGCGTGCCGCGCTGCTCGAACTGGACGACGAGGATATTGCCGAACTGACCGCCGATGCGATGGTGGAACTGCGCGACTGGCTGCAGATGATCGGCCTGCCGCCGCTGCGCAAGCCCGGCGGGTGAGCGCGTAGGAAGGGCCTTGGCCGCGATGCGGCGGAGGTCCTGCCATGCGCCGCATCGCGGCCAAGGCCGCTCCCACACCCCTGTCGGGGCCGCGGAGTAGAATCGCGGCCATGCGACGCGCCGCCTCCCTCCCCCTGCCCGCTGCCGAAACGGCCGACCGCCGCGACTGGCAGACCCTCAAGAGCCTCTTCCCCTACCTGTGGGCCTACAAGGGCCGGGTGCTGTTCGCCCTGCTCTGCCTGGTGGCCGCCAAGGGCGCCAACGTCTCGGTGCCCATCGTTTTCAAGCACCTAATCGACACCCTGGGGCTGACCACCGAGCAGGCCTACGTGGTGGTGCCTGCCGCGCTGCTGCTGGCCTATGGCGTGCTGCGCTTTTCCAGCTCGCTGTTCACCGAGCTGCGCGAATTCGTCTTCGTGCGCGTCACCCAGCAGGCGGTGCGCGCCATCTCGCTGCAGGTCTTCCGCCACCTGCACGCGCTCAGCCTGCGCTTCCACCTGGAGCGCCAGACCGGCGGCCTGACCCGCGACATCGAGCGCGGCACGCGCTCGATCAACTCGCTGATCAGCTACACCCTGTACTCCATCCTGCCGACCCTGGTGGAGATCGGCCTGGTCATCGGCATCCTCCTGGTGCAGTACGACAGCATCTTCGCGATAGTCACCACGGTGACGCTCGCCGCCTACATCACCTTCACCGTCAAGGTCACCAACTGGCGCAACGCCCTGCGCCGGCGCGCCAACGAGCTCGACTCCGCGGCCAACGCGCGCGCCATCGACAGCCTGCTCAACTTCGAGACGGTGAAGTACTTCAACAACGAGGGCTTCGAGGCCGCGCGCTACGACGAGCAGTTGCAGAAGTGGATCCACGCGCAGACCGTCAACCAGCAGTCGCTCTCGCTGCTCAACCTCGGCCAGGCGGTGATCATCGCCGTCGGCGTGACCGCCATGATGTGGCAGGCCGCCATCCGGGTGGCCGACGGCAGCATGACCATCGGCGACATCGTGCTGGTCAACGCCTTCATGCTGCAGCTCTCCATCCCGCTCAACTTCCTTGGCGTGATGTACCGCGAGCTGCGCCAGGCGCTCACCGACATCGAGCGCATGTTCGGCCTGCTGCATGTAAACCAGGAAGTGGCCGACGCCCCGGACGCGCGTGCGCTGCTGCCCGGGCCGGCCGCGGTGCGCTTCGAGGCGGTCCGTTTTGCCTACGACCCCAAGCGCGCCATCCTGCACGGGGTCGATTTCGACGTGCCGGCCGGCGCCACGGTCGCGGTGGTGGGCCATTCCGGCTCTGGGAAATCCACCCTGGCGCGCCTGCTCTACCGCTTCTACGACGTGCAGGACGGCGCGATCAAGGTGAACGGCCAGGACATCCGCGGACTCACCCAGTCCAGCCTGCGCGCGGCCATCGGCATCGTGCCGCAGGACACCGTGCTGTTCAACGACACCCTGTTCTACAACATCCAGTACGGTCGCCCCGACGCCCCGCGCGAGGAGGTCGAGGCCGCCGCGGACGCCGCCCAACTCACCGACTTCATCGCCCGCCTGCCGGACGGTTTCGACACCCGGGTGGGCGAGCGCGGGCTCAAGCTCTCCGGCGGCGAGAAGCAGCGCGTGGCCATCGCCCGCGCGCTGCTGAAGAACCCCTCCATCCTGATCTTCGACGAGGCCACCTCGGCGCTCGACTCCAAGACCGAGAAGGCCATCCAGGCCCAGCTCGAACGCGCCGCCGCGGGGCGTACCGCGCTGGTCATCGCCCACCGCCTGTCCACGGTGATGAACGCCGACGAGATCATCGTGCTCGACCAGGGCCAAATCGTCGAGCGCGGCACCCACGCCGCGCTGCTCGCCCGTGGCGAGCACTACGCGCGCATGTGGGCGCTGCAGCAGCAGGAGGCCGAACAAGGCGAAGGCTGACGGCGGCCCGGGCGCGGCAAGCGCAAGCGGCCGCTCAGGCCGATGCCAGCCACCAGCCGCCGGCGCCACGCGCCTTGACCTGATACATCGCGCGGTCGGCGCGGCGCATCAGTTCGTCGAGCGATTCGCCATGCTGGGGGTAGAGGCTGATGCCGATGCTGGCGTTGATGCGCAGCGCGTCGCCGTCGTGCGCGAACGGCGTGCGGACTGCCTCGATGACCTTGGCCGCCACCCGCTCGGCATCCTCCAGTGTGCCCATGCGTCCGAGCAGGATGACGAACTCGTCGCCCCCCACCCGCGCCACGGTATCGCTCTGGCGTACCTCGTCGAGCAGTTGTTGCGCCACGTGACGCAACATGCGGTCGCCCACCTCGTGGCCGTGGCGGTCGTTGAGCGGCTTGAAGCCGTCCAGGTCGAAGTACAGCAGCGCCATCGCATGTCCGTCACGCCGCGCCATGGCCATCGACTGCTCGAAGCGGCTGGCCAGCAGCACGCGGTTGGGCAGGCCGGTCAGGCTGTCGTGCAGGGCCAGATGGCGCACCCGCTCCTCGCCCGCGCGCCGCTCGGTGATGTCGGAGAAGATCGCCACGCTCTGCGCCAGCGCTCCGCTCTCGTCGCGCACGGCGGTCAGCGACAGCGTCATCGGATAGCTGCCGCCGTCCTTGCGCACGCCTTCCAACTCGCCCTGCCAGTAGTCGCGCTCGCGTAGCGCCGCCCAGGCCCCGGCCAAAGCCTCGGCAGTCGAGCCACCACCGAAGGGGTCGCGCGAGATGCCCACCACCTCTTCCGCCGTGTGGCCGGTGATGCTGGCGAACGCGGGATTGACCGACTGCACCACACCGTCGGCATCGAACACCACGATGCCCTCCGCGCTGCGCTCGAACATGCGCGCCGCCACCTCCAGCCGGGCCACCAGCTGCTTGCGTTCGGTGACATCCATCATCACCCCGACCGTGCCGGCCGGCGCGCCGGCGGCGTCGCGATGCACCGCCGCACGCACCATCACGTCGCGCACCCGGCCACCGGCGTCGATGATGCGGAAGGCTTCGTCGCAATCCTCGTCGGGCTGCTCGGCCAGACGGGCGAGACGCGTCCGGGCACGTGCGCGATCGTCAGGGTGGAGCAGCTCGCTCCAGGGCCGCCGCAGGCAGCTCTCCACCGCCAGGCCCGACAGCCGGCGCCAGGCCGGCCCAAGATAGGTGACCCGCTGCTCGGCATCGGTGCGGAAGAGCACGTCCTGCAGTTGCTCGGCCATCTCGCGGTGCCACTGCTCGGACTCCACCAGGCGGCGGTGCAGCCGATGCAGCTGCACGACCAGGGTAATGGTCATCGCCGCAATCAGCAGCGCCACGGTTCGCGCGCCCCACTCCAGCGTTGCCTGCCCCGGCGGCATGCCGTTGGCCGTCGCGGCCATCTGCCAGCTGCCATCGAGTACCTGCACGTCCAGCCGGAAGGCTTCCTCGCGCTCGAACAGCTGCGGGTCTCCCCAGAACACCTCGCCCCGCTCGCCGAGTCCATCGACGCCGCGCAGGGCAACCCGGAAAGGCAGTTTTTCCCGGTCCAGGCCGGCTTCGCGCAGCAGTCCGTCGAAATCGATCGGCGTACTCATCAGACCCCAGTAAGGGCCGCTGCGCGGCGGTCCGTCCGCAGGCGTGAGATGAATGGGCACACGGTGGATCAGCGCCCGTCCGCCCTGCACGAGCTCTACCGGGCCGGCCAGGACCGGCCGGCCGGACTCGAGCATCAGCCGCGTGGCGGCGCCCTGTACCGGGTGATTGAGGAGATCGAGGCCGCGCACCGCCTCGTTGCCGCTGAGCGGATAGATCAACGCGACCACGTTGTCCGGCGCCAGGGTGATGTTGCGCAACAGGGTGCGCTCGTTCATCAGCTCGCGTGCGTGGCGCTCGAAGTCCTCGGGGGAGATGCCGCCGCGCGCGGCCACCTCGGCAATGAGACCGGCCGTCATGTTGACCGCCCCGTTCAGCGCGCCTTCCAGCCGGGCACGAACCCCTGCGAGCTCGCTCAGCCGCTCGGCTCGCCAGCGTTCCTGCAGGCTCTGGCCGACCAGCGCACCGGCCACGATGACCAGCACCGAGGCGGTCAGACCGAGCACCAGCAGCACCGCGAGTCCGGCGGACTGGCGCGAAAGCGCACGCATGCGGCCTCCCCCAAAACTGATTCCGGGGAACATTGTAGGCATGCCCTCACCATCCGGGACGCGGAAATCGGCCACGTTCCGCGTCATCCGCTACACTCGTGCGCGGAACGGCGCCCCCGCCCCGACCTGCCGACGGCCCGCCGCACGCACCACATGCTGCCCGGCCGCCTCCCCACCAAGGAGACCGCACCGATGAACCGACCCACCCGCACGGAACACGACCTGCTCGGCGAGCGCGAAGTACCGGCAGACGCCTACTGGGGCATCCACACCCTGCGCGCCCTGGAGAACTACCCGATCACCGGCAAGAGCATCGGCTCCTACCCCGAGCTGGTCCGCGCGCTGGCGCTGGTCAAGCAAGCCGCGGCGCGCGCCAACAACCAGCTCGGCCAACTCGACGCCACCCGTCACCAGGCCATCGAGGAAGCCTGCCGCGAGATCGCCGACGGCCGCCTGCACAGCCAGTTCGTGGTGGACGTGATCCAGGGCGGTGCCGGCACCTCGACCAACATGAACGCCAACGAGGTGATCGCCAACCTGGCGCTGGAGAAGCTGGGCTGGCCCAAGGGCCACTACAAGGAGCTGCACCCGATCAACCACGTCAACATGAGCCAGAGCACCAACGACGTGTACCCCACTGCGCTCAAGCTGGCGGTCGTCTTCGCCATCCAGGGCCTGCTCGAGGCCATGGAAACGCTGCGCGGCGCATTTGCCGACAAAGCCACGGAGTTCGCCGACGTGCTCAAGATCGGTCGCACCCAGCTGCAGGACGCGGTGCCAATGACGCTGGGCCAGGAGTTCTCCACCTACGCCGTGATGATGAGCGAGGACATCGCCCGACTGCGCGAGGCCATTGCGCTGATCCACGAGATCAACCTTGGCGCCACCGCAATCGGTACCGGCATCAACACCGACATCCGCTATGCGAAGATGGCCACCGAGTTCCTGGCCGAGCTTAGCGGCGTGCGCCTGGTGCCGGCGGAGAACCTTGTCGAGGCCACCCAGGACACCGGCTCCTTCGTGCAGCTCTCCGGCGTGCTCAAGCGCATCGCCTGCAAGCTGTCGAAGATCTGCAACGACCTGCGCCTGCTGTCCTCCGGACCGCAGGGCGGCTTGAACGAGATCAACCTGCCGGAGCGCGCCGCGGGCTCGTCCATCATGCCGGGCAAGGTCAATCCGATCATCCCCGAGGTGGTCAACCAGATCGCCTTCGAGGTGATCGGCAACGACGTCACCATCACCATGGCCTCGGAGGGCGGGCAGCTGCAGCTGAACGCCTTCGAGCCCATCATCGGCCATTCGCTGTTCAAGAGCATCGAACACCTGGAGGCCGGCTGCCGCACCCTCGCCGACAACTGCGTGCGCGGCATCACCGCCAACCGCGAACTGCTCGCCGAGCGGGTCCGCACCTCGGCGGGGCTGGCCACCGCGTTGAACCCGCACATCGGCTACGAGCACGCCACCTGGGCCGCGCGCGAGGCGCTGCGCAGCGGGCGCAGCGTGGCCGAACTGGTGCTGGAAAAGGGGCTGATGGACAAGGAAGCGCTGGAGCGCGTGCTGCGTCCGGAGGTGCTCACCGCGCCGCGCCACCAGTGACCGACCGCCTGGAGAACGCCGACATGCCGTACCGCCCAGCCATTGCCCTGATCGCCACCGGCGGCACCATCGCCGGGGCGGCCGCATCGGCCACCGACACCACCGGCTACGCGGCCGGCAGCCTGGGCGCAGCCGAGCTGCTCGCCGCGGTGCCGCAACTGGGCGAACTTGCCGAGATCCGCGCCGAACAGGCGTTCAATCTCGACAGCAAGGACATGGGCCCGGGGCACTGGCTGCAGCTCGCCCGCCGTGCCCAGGCCCTGCTCGACGATCCTGCGATCGACGGCATCGTCATCACGCACGGCACCGACACGCTGGAGGAAACCGCCTGGTTCCTGCACCTGGTGCTGCAGGGCGACAAGCCGGTGGTGATGACCGCGGCGATGCGCCCGGCCACCGCGCTGTCGGCCGACGGGCCGATGAACCTGTGGGAGGCCGTGCAGGTGGCAAGCAGCGCCGCCTTCCGCGGCCCCGGCGTGCTGGTGGCGGTGGGCGGGGAGGTGTTCGGCGCGGCCGACTTCGCCAAGTGCCATACCGTCCGCCCGGCGGCCTTCTGCGCCCCGCAGGGCGGTCCGATGGGACTCGCCGCACCGCCGGCCCGCCTGCGCGGCGGACACACGGCGCCGGCCGCATTGCTCGCGCGCGGCACCCTGGACACGGTGCGCGAGCTGCCCTGGGTGGAGGTGCTGCACGTCTCCGCAGGCGCCGACCCGCGCCTGCTCGACCTGCTGCGCGACGCCGGCGCAGCCGGCGTGGTGCTGGCGCTGCCGGGCAACGGCAGCCTGCCGGACGCCTGGTTGCCGGCCATCGCGCGCGCAGCAGGCGCCGGCCTGCGCCTGCTGCGCGCCAGCCGGGTCGCCGCCGGACCGGTCACCGAGCGCGGCCGCGCCAGCCCCCTGCCGGCGGCCGGTTTCCGCACGGCACTGCAGGCGCGCATCCTGCTGATGCTGGCGCTTGCCACCGGCGACGATAGCCTGCTCGCGCGCGGGGTCGTGGCGCCGGGCTGAACGCCGGGCCGCCCCTAGCCCGGAGTCGCTCCCTCGGGGCGTCGCGCCGGCCCGGCCAGGGCCAAGCGTGGGGGGCTGTTCCCTCAGAGCCCCGGGTCGGTGCCGCCGCCGGCCAGCGCGGCATCAACGATGCGCCGGTTCAGGTGCGGCGCGAACAGCTCGATGAAGGCATACACGTAGCCGCGCAGCCAGGCCTTGCGCGGGATGCCGATGCGGGTGGTGCTGGATTCGAACAGGTGGGCGGCGTCCGCCATGCCGAGGTTGCGGTCCACCACCGGGTCGTAGGCCATGCGCGCCAGGATGCCGATGCCCAGGCCCATGCCGACATAGGTCTTGATCACGTCCGAGTCGATCGCGGTGAGCACCACGTTGGGCTTCAGCCCGCGGCCGAGGAAGGCCTTGTTGATCTGGTTGCGCCCGGTGAAGGCGAAGTCGTAGGTGACGATGGGCCAGCGCGCGATCTCCTCCAGGGTCAGCGGGCTGGCCTGCAGGATGGGGTGGCGTTGCGGCGCGACGATGCAGCGGTTCCACTGATGGCAGGGCAGGGTCACCAGTTCGTCGAACTCGGCGATGGCCTCGGTGGCGATGGCGATGTCGGCCTCGCCGGAGAGCACCATCTCGCACACCTGGCGCGGATTGCCCTGGTGCAGCTCGAGCTTGACCTGCGGGTAGCGCTGCATGAAATCGCGCACCACGGCGGGCAGGGCGTAGCGCGCCTGGGTGTGGGTGGTGGCGATCGACAGGCGGCCGGCGGCCTCGTTGCTGAACTCCTCGCCGACCTGGCGCAGGTTGTCCATGTCGCGCAGCATGCGGCCGACGATCTCCAGCACCGCACGGCCCGGTTCGGTGATCTCCACCAGGCGCTTGCCATGGCGTACGAAGATCTCCACCCCGAGCTCGGATTCGAGCTGACGGATCTGCTTCGACACCCCGGGCTGCGAGGTGAACAGCGCCTCCGCCGCCTCGGAGACGTTGAGCCCGTGGCGGGCCACTTCATGCACATAGCGCAGTTGCTGGAGGTTCATTGCCGATCCCGTCGGAGGGGTTCCCGTAGGAGCGGGCTTGCCCGCGATGGCGGCGTCCGGGGTGTGCCGGATCGATTCGCGGCCAAGGCCGCTCCTACAATCAAAATAACCAGAAGTTCTTAGAGTCTAACGCAGAACAACTTCCAGCACCTATCGCCTCGTTTTACGATGCGCCGCACCATCCCGAGGACCCGGCGCTGGCCGGGCAGACAGAGAACCGCGATGTATCAGTACGACGAATACGATCAACGCCTGGTGGACGAACGTGTCGCCCAGTTCCGCGACCAGACCCGCCGCTACCTGGCCGGCGAACTCGGCGAGGACGAGTTCCGTCCGCTGCGCCTGCAGAACGGCGTGTACATCCAGCGCCACGCGCCGATGCTGCGCATCGCCATCCCCTACGGCAACCTGCGCGCCGCCCAGCTGCGCAAGCTCGCCCACATCGCGCGCACCTACGACCGCGGCTACGCCCATTTCACCACCCGCCAGAACGTGCAGTTCAACTGGCCGGCCCTCGAAGACGTGCCGGAGATCCTCGCCGAGCTGGCCACCGTGCAGATGCACGCCATCCAGACCTCGGGCAACTGCATCCGCAACGTCACCTCCGACCCCTTCGCCGGGGTGGCCGGCGACGAGCACACCGATCCGCGCCCGTGGGCCGAGCTGGTGCGCCAGTGGAGCACCTTCCATCCGGAGTTCGCCTTCCTGCCGCGCAAGTTCAAGATCGCGGTCAATGGCGCGACCGAGGACCGCGCGGTGATCCAGGTGCACGACATCGGCCTCGACCTCAAGCGCGACGAAGCCGGCAACATCGGCTTCCGCGTGCTGGTGGGCGGCGGCCTGGGGCGCACGCCGATCATCGGCGACGAGATCGCCGCCTTCGTGCCTTGGCAGCACGTGCTGTCCTACTGCGAAGCCATCCTGCGGGTCTACAACCTGCACGGCCGGCGCGACAACCTCTACAAGGCGCGTATCAAGATCCTGGTGAAGGCGCTGGGCATCGAGGAATTCCGCCGCCAGGTGGACGCCGAGTTCGCCCACCTCAAGGACGGCCCGGCCACGCTCACCGAAGCGGAAGTGGCGCGCGTGGCGCAGCACTTCGTCGATCCCGAGTACGCCGCGCTGCCGGCCACCGATGCCGGGTACGAAGCGAAGAAGGCGGAGAACAAGCCCTTCGCCGCCTGGGCGAAGCGCAACGTGCGCGCCCACAAGCGTCCGGGCTACGCCAGCGTGGTGCTGTCGCTCAAGCCCACCGGCGTGGCCCCCGGCGACATCACCGCCGAGCAGCTCGACCGCGTGGCCGAACTCTCCGAGCGCTACAGCTTCGGCGAGGTGCGGGTGACCCACGAGCAGAACCTGGTGCTGGCCGACGTGCGCCAGAGCGAGCTCTTCGAGCTCTGGCAGCAGGTGCGCGACGCCCGCCTGTCCACGCCCAACATCGGCCTGCTCACCGACATCATCGCCTGCCCCGGCGGGGACTTCTGCAACCTCGCCAACGCCAAGTCGATTCCGATCGCGAACGCCATCCAGGCGCGCTTCGACAACCTCGACTACCTGCACGACATCGGCGAGATCGAACTCAACATCTCCGGCTGCATGAACGCCTGCGGCCACCACCACGTCGGCCACATCGGCGTGCTGGGCGTCGATAAGAACGGCGAGGAGTGGTACCAGGTCACCATCGGCGGCGACCAGGGCAACCACACCGCGCTGGGCAAGGTCATCGGCCCGTCGTTCGCGGCACACGAGATGCCGGACGTGGTCGAATCCCTCATCGGCGTCTATCTCGAACTGCGCCACGCCGACGAGCGCTTCATCGACACCGTGCGCCGCGTGGGCGCCGAACCGTTCAAGACCCGGGTGTATGCCGATCGTGCCGCCCGCCTGGAAGACGAGAGGAAAGTGGTCAATGGCTGAGATCATCAAGCACGGCGCCATTCACGCCGACGACTGGGAAGTGCTGCGCCTGGCCGAGGACGACGAGGCGGGCAAGGTCGAAGTGGCCCACGGGCGCTGGATCGTGCCGCTCGCGGTGTGGCAGGCCCAGCGCGACAAGCTCGCCGCGCGCGCAGAAGCCGGCGTGCTGGGCGTGTGGCTGGCCGGCGGCGACGACCCGGCGCAACTCGCCGATGATCTCGTGCGCCTGCAGCTCATCGCGGTGGATTTCCCCAAGTTCGCCGACGGCCGCGGTTATTCCATCGCCACCCTGCTGCGTGCCCGCCTGGGCTACGGCGGCGAACTGCGCGCCATCGGCAACGTGCTGCGCGACCAGTTCTTCTTCTACATCCGCTGCGGCTTCGACGTCATCCAGCCGCAGCCGGGCAAGTACAGCGCCGAACAGCTGCAGAGCGCGCTCGCCAGCCTCAAGGACTTCAGCGAGCCCTACCAGGGCGCGGTGGACCGCGCCGAGCCGCTGTTCCGCCGCGTCAGCCGCGAGGTGCGCGCATGAGCACGGCGACCGTCTCCCTGCTGCGCCCGGCGGCCAGCAACCCGGCCACCCGTCCGGAGCTCACCGACGCGCTGCGCGCCGCGGTCGAAGCCAAGACCGCCGCCGCACTTGCCGTGCTGCACGACGCGGTGGCCGAATTCGGCGCCAACGGCGAGCTCACCTTCGCCAACAGCTTCGGCGCCGAGGACATGGTGCTCACCGACCTGATCCTCGCCAACCGTCTGCCGGTCGAGATCTTCTCGCTCGACACCGGGCGTCTGCCCGCGGAGACCTACACGCTGATGGGCGAGGTCGAGCAGCGCTACGGCACGAAGCTCAAGGTGTATTTCCCCGACGCCACGGCGGTGGAGAACTTCGTGCGCAGCCACGGCATCAACGCCTTCTACGACTCGGTGGAGTTGCGCAAGGCCTGCTGCGGCGTGCGCAAGATGGAGCCGCTGCGCCGTGCCCTGGCCGGCAAGAAGGCCTGGATCACCGGCCTGCGCGCCGCCCAGTCGGTGACCCGTACCGGGGTCGCGGTGCGCGAGTTCGACCAGGCCAACGGGCTGGAGAAACTCAACCCGCTGGCCGACTGGAGCGAGGCCGACGTGTGGGCCTACATCCGCCTGCATGAAGTGCCCTACAACGCCCTGCACGACCAGTTCTATCCCAGCATCGGCTGCGCGCCCTGTACCCGCGCGATCGCGCTCGGCGAAGATGTCCGCGCCGGGCGCTGGTGGTGGGAGGACCCGGCCAGCAAGGAATGTGGCCTGCACGTCAAGAAGGGGTAAGCCATGAGCACACCGCATCACCCGCACCCGGCCAGCGCGCCGCACAGCACCCCGGTGGGCGCGCCGAGGCGCAGCCTGCAGCACCGCCTGGGGGCGCTGCGCGCGGGCTTCCGCGCCGCGCTGCGCGCCTTCCGCACGCATCCCGCCAAGCAACCGAGCCGCTAAGAAGATCATCATGTCCACGCTGACCAAACAGACCCTCTCCCACCTCGACTGGCTGGAAGCCGAAGCCATCCACATCCTGCGCGAAGTGGCCGGCCAGTGCGCCAACCCGGTGCTGCTGTTCTCCGGCGGCAAGGATTCGATCTGCCTGCTGCGCCTGGCCGAGAAGGCCTTCCGCCCGGGCCGCTTCCCCTTCCCGCTGATGCACATCGACACCGGGCACAACTACCCGGAAGTCGTCGCCTTCCGCGACAAGCGCGCCGCCGAACTGGGCGAGCGCCTGATCGTGCGCTCGGTGGAGGATTCGATGGCGCGCGGCACCGTGGTGCTCAAGCACCCGGGTGAATCGCGCAACAAGCACCAGTCGGTGACCCTGCTGGAGGCGATCGAGGAATTCGGCTTCGACGCCTGCATCGGCGGCGCGCGGCGCGACGAGGAGAAGGCGCGCGCCAAGGAACGCATCATGAGTTTCCGCGACGAGTTCGGCCAGTGGGACCCGAAGAACCAGCGCCCCGAGCTGTGGAACCTCTACAACGCACGCAGCCACAAGGGCGAGAACATCCGGGCGTTTCCGATCAGCAACTGGACCGAGATGGACGTGTGGCAGTACATCGCCCGCGAGCAGCTGGAACTGCCGTCGATCTACTTCGCCCACACCCGCCCGGTGGTGATCCGCCAGGGCGCGATCGTGCCGGTGAACGTGCCGCTGGTCTCCGGCGAGCTGACCAATCTGCCGAAGCCCGGGGAGGAGATCGTCGAGCGCCGGGTGCGCTTCCGCACCGTGGGCGACATCTCCTGCACCGCACCGGTCGACTCCGACGCCGACACGGTGGAGAAGATCGTGGTCGAGACCGCCACCACCACGATCACCGAGCGAGGCGCCACGCGGCTGGACGACCAGACCTCGGAGGCGTCGATGGAACAGCGCAAGAAGGAAGGGTATTTCTGATTTCAGACTCCCTCCCCTTCAAGGGGAGGGTTGGGGTGGGGATGGGTTTCAGCTGCGTCGCGGAAAACCCATCCCCCTCCCGGCCTCCCCCTTGAAGGGGGAGGAGAAAGACCACCCCGCACCGAACTCAAAGCATTACAGGAATCATGACCATGTCCGCCCCCGAACACCTGCCGGAAATCGACAACGGCCTGCTGCGCTTCCTGACCTGCGGCAGCGTCGACGACGGCAAGAGCACGCTGATCGGCCGCCTGCTGTTCGACAGCAAGACCATCCTCGCCGACACCCTCAACGCCATCGAGAAGACCTCGGCCAAGCGCGGCATGAGCGCAGTGGACCTGTCGCTGCTCACCGATGGCCTGCAGGCCGAGCGCGAGCAGGGCATCACCATCGACGTGGCCTACCGCTACTTCTCCACCGGCACGCGCAAGTACATCATCGCCGACGCGCCGGGCCACGAGCAGTACACCCGCAACATGGTCACCGCCGCGTCCACCGCCAACCTGGCCATCATCCTGGTCGATGCGCGCAAGGGCGTGCTCACCCAGACCCGGCGGCACTCCTACCTGGCCAGCCTGGTCGGCATCCCGCACCTGCTGGTGGCGGTGAACAAGATGGACCTGGTGGACTACGAGCAGGCCGCCTTCGAGCGCATCAAGGCCGACTACCTCGCCTTCGCCGACAAGCTCGGCATCAAGGACGTGCGCTTCATCCCGATCTCCGCGCTGGCCGGCGACATGATCGTCGAGCGCGGCGAGCGCCTCGGCTGGTACGACGGCCCCACCCTGCTGGAGATCCTCGAAGCCGTGCCCGCCGCGCACACCGAGCAGGCCGAGGACTTCCGCTTCCCGGTGCAGTTCGTCTGCCGCCCGCAGGACTCCGCCAACCCCGAACTGCACGACTACCGCGGCTTCATGGGTCGGGTGGAGTCCGGTGAGATCGCCGTGGGCGACGCGGTCACCGTGCTGCCCTCGGGTGCGGCGAGCCGGGTGAAGGCCATCGAGATCGGCGGCGTGCGCCAGGAGCGCGCCATCCACGAGCAATCGGTGACCCTGCTGCTGGAAGACGAGATCGACATCTCGCGCGGCGACCTGATCGTCAAGTCGGCCGAAGCGCCCGAGCCGGTGAAGCAGATCGACGCCACCGTGTGCTGGCTGTCGGAGACCCCGATGAGCCCGGCGCGCACCTACCTGGTGCGCCACACCACCCGCGAGGTGAAGGCCAAAGTGGCGAAGATCGCCCACCGGGTGGACGTCAACACCCTGGCGCACGAAGAGGCCAGCCAGCTGGCGATGAACGACATCGCGCGGGTCACCCTCAAGCTCGCCCAGCCCATCGTCGCCGACCCCTACGCCGACAACCGCGCCACCGGTGCCTTCATCATCATCGACGAGAGCACCAACAACACCGTCGGCGCCGGCATGATCGGCTGATGCCGTATCCGCGAGCCGCCCCCCGCTGCGGGGGCGGGCTCAGCTGATGACGATGATGCGCGACACCAGCTCCGCGGTGTTGCGCGCATCGAGCTTCTTCATCAGGCGCGCCCGGTGGGTCTCCACCGTGCGGTGCGAAATGCCCAGCTTGCGGGCGATCTCCTTGCAGGTCAGCCCGTTCACGATGTAGGTCGAGATCTCGCGCTCGCGCGCGGTCAGGCTGTCGGTGCTGCGCAGCGGCGCGTCCAGACGCGCGAAACTCCACACCATCAGGTCGAAGGGATCGCGCGGGGTCAGCGTCACGCCCTGGGCGCGCGCCCAGAACACTTCCCCGCTGCGGTTCTGCATGAAGCGCTCGTCCGCGTAGCTGCGGCTGCGGCTCTCGCGCAACCAGGCCAGGCAACGCTCGCCGATCACCCGGTAATCCGCCATCGACGGATAGAGTTTGAGGATCAGCTGATTCAGCAGCTCCTCCCGGCGGTAACCGAAGAGCGCCGCAAAGGCGTCGTTGAATTTGACCATGAGGCGGTTGTGGGTAATCACCTGCGCCGTGGGCGACACCCGGAAGGCCAGCAGCTCCAGCTCCTCGGCGCTCATGCGCGCAAGGTCGGCACCACACAGATCGTTCGCCATCAACAAACCGCCTTGCCAATATCTAACGCTACGCAAGCATGTACGTAGTTGAACGGATAGAGCCGGCCATCCACCGCTTCGTAAAGTGTGTGCAACAAAAGACACACTGACTCAGAACGATAACGGAGGAGTACAGCATGGCGGAACACGTCTCTATCGTCGCCAGCGGACACACCCGCTTCGGCCGCCTGGACGGCCAGAACCTGGAAGACCTGATCGTCGCGGCGGCAACGGAAGCCATCGAGGAGGCCGCCATCGTTCCGGCCGAGATCGACGCAGTGTACCTCGGCCACTTCAACTCGGGCATGGTGTCCGACGGCTTTGCGTCCACGCTGATCCACCAGACCCATCCCGGACTGCGCTTCAAGCCCGCCACGCGTTGCGAGAACGCCTGCGCATCGGGTGCAGCGGCGATCTACGCCGGCATCAACGCCATCCGCTCGGGCGCGGCCGAGCTGGTGCTGGTGGTGGGTGCGGAGAAGATGACCGCCAACACCACGGCGCAGGTCACCCAGGCGCTGGCCGGCGCCGGCTACCAGAACAATCCGGCCGAAGCCGGGCTGTCCTTCCCGCAGCTGTTCGGCATCGCGGCGCGCGGCTACGCCGAGCGCTACCGCGATCCGCTGCCGGCCATGGCGCGGATCGCGGCGAAGAACCACGCCAACGCGCTGTTCAACCCGCTCGCCCACATGCACCGCGAAGCCAGCTTCGAGTTCTGCAACACGGTATCCGACAAGAACCCGGAGATCGCCCCGCCGCTGCGCCTGACCGACTGCTCGCTGATCACCGACGGCGCCGCCGCGATCATCCTCGCCTCGCCCGAGCGCGCCCGCCGCTTCCCACGCGAAGTGGCTTTCCGCGCCGTCTCGCAGGTCAATGACTTCCTGCCGCTCGAGCACCGCGACTTCATCGCCTTCGAGGGCCCGCGGCGCGCCATCCAGAGCGCCTACGCCAGTGCGGGCATAGTCGTCGACCAGCTCGACTTCGCCGAGGTGCACGACTGCTTCACCATTGCCGAGCTGATGATCTACGAGGCCATGGGCCTGGCGCCGCAGGGCGAAGGCCACCGCGCGCTGGAGGACGGCACCGTGCTGCGCGACGGCCGCCTGCCGGTGAACCTGTCCGGCGGCCTCAAGGCCAAGGGCCACCCGGTCGGCGCCACCGGCGTATCGATGCACGCGCTGGCCTTCCGCCAACTCACCGGACGCGCCGGCGACATCCAGCGCGCCGGCGCGGAGCTGGGCCTGGTGTTCAACATGGGCGGTGCCGCGGTCGCCAACTACGCCTCGATTCTCGAAGCCAAGCGCGCCTGAGGTTTCCGCACCATGAACATCGCCAACTGGCTGCACGCCGCAGCCCGTGTGCATCCGCACGCCCCTGCCCTGTTCAGCGGCGACACGCTGCGCGCCGACTACGCCACCTTCGCGCTGCGCGCCAGCTCCCTGGCGCGCGTCCTGGCGGACGAGCATGGCATCGCCGCGGGTGACCGCGTCGCCGTGTTCGCGCGCAACTGCGTCGAATACCTGGAAGTGCTCTATGCGGTGTGGTGGGCCGGCGCCGTCGTGGTGCCGGTCAATCACAAGCTGCATCCGGCAGAAGCCGCGTGGATCATCGAGCACGCCGAAGCCTCCGTGGTGTTCACCGACGCGGGCGCCACCTTCGGCCCCGGCCAGCTCCCCGCGGGCTGCGCGGAACGCGCCATCGAGGGCGAGGCCTATCGTCTGGCCGCCAACAGCCACGGCACGCTCGTCCCGCCGCACGAGGCCGCCCCCGACGACCTCGCCTGGCTGTTCTACACCTCCGGCACCACCGGGCGCCCCAAGGGTGTGATGCTCTCGCACGCCAACCTGGTGGCGATGAGCACCAGCTACCCGATCGACGTCGACCCGGTCTCGCCGGCCGACGCGGCGCTCTACGCCGCCCCGATGTCGCACGGCGCGGGCCTGTACAACTTCATCCACGTGCGTCACGCGGCACGCCACGTGGTGCCGGAATCGCGCGGCTTCGTCGCGGCGGAGATCTTCGCGCTGGCGCGCACGCTGCGCCAGGTGTCGATGTTCGCCGCGCCCACCATGATCAAACGCATGGTCGACGAGGCGCGCCGCAGCGGCAGCACCGGCGACGGCATCAAGTCGGTGATCTACGGCGGAGGGCCGATGTACGTGGCCGACATCAAGGAGGCGCTGGCCGTTCTCGGGCCGCGCTTCATCCAGATCTACGGCCAGGGCGAGAGCCCGATGACGATCACCGCGCTGGGCCGCAGCCTGGTGGCCGGCCCCGACCATGCGGAGCGCGACCGCATCCTGGCCTCTGTGGGCACGGCGCAGTCCTGCGTGGACGTGAAGGTGGTCGATGAGCACATGAACGCGCTGCCGCCGGGCGTGCCGGGCGAAGTGGCCGTGCGCGGGGCGACGGTGATGCGCGGCTACTGGCGCAACGAGGAAGCCACCCGCCAGAGCATCGTCGACGGCTGGCTGCGCACCGGCGACGTCGGCTACCTGAGCGAAGACGGCTTCCTCACGCTGACCGACCGCAGCAAGGACGTGATCATTTCCGGCGGCACCAACATCTACCCGCGCGAGGTCGAGGAAGTCCTCACCCGGCACGAGGCGGTCGCCGAGGTCTCGGTGGTCGGCGAACGCGACGCGGAATGGGGCGAGATCGTCGTCGCCTTCGTGGTGCCCCTGGCCGGCGCGACGCTCGACGACGCGACGCTGGAGCACTGGTGCCGTCAGCACATCGCCTCGTTCAAGAAGCCCAAGCGCTATGTGTTCTGCAGCGAACTGCCGAAGAACAGCTACGGCAAGGTACTGAAGACCGAACTACGCAAGCAGTTGCTCGCGTGAAACCACAGGCCGGCGTCCGTCCGGCCGATCAGGAGGAGAGACAGCATGGATAGACGGAGCTTTGTGAAAGGCGGGGCTGCACTGGCCGGCGCCGGACTGCTGGGCGGCATGAGCCTGCCGGCCTTCGCGCAGAAACGCATCAGCATCAAGTTCGACAGCTACGTGTCGGAGTCGGCCGGCCCCTCGCGGCTGGACCAGTGGTTCCTGACCGAACTGGAGAAGCGCACCCAGGGCCAGGTGCGGGTGCGCCGCTACTGGGCGCAATCGCTCAACAAGGTGGGCGAACACCTGTCGGCGGTGCGCGACGCCACCTCCGAGATGTCGCTGATCGCCCCGGGGTACTACCAGGCCGAACTGCCGGTCACCCGCGGCCTGGAGTGGTATTTCCGCATGAACCGCGCCGACGCCATGCAGCTGGTGTGCCGCGACGTGTACGAGCAGTTCGAGCCGCTGCGCCGCGAATGGGAAGAGCGCCACCGCGCCAAGGTGATGTACTGGACCAACTGGTACTACGCCCCGCTGGTCACCCGCGAGCCGATCCGCTCGCTGGAGGACATCAAGGGCAAGCGCATCCGCGGCTACGGCGTGGCCACCGAAGTCATCGAGCGCCTGGGCGGCACCGCGGTGCCGATGGCAGCGCCGGAAGTGTATGCCGCGCTGGAGCGCGGCGTGCTGGACGGCGTGTATGGCTTTGACTTCATCACCTCGGTGGCCTACAAGCTGCACGAGATCGCCCCGCACTTCACCGACATCGGCGACGGCCCGCACGCCCCTTCGGCCACCGTCATCAGCATGGACACCTGGAACGCCATGCCGGCGCCGGTACAGCAGGCCTGCAACGAGATCGTCGAGGAAATCTACGCCGGCAAGTACGTGGATATCTTCAGCGCGGCGGCGAGCGAGTACGTGGCCAAGGCCAAGGCCGAGGGCGTGCGCTTCACCTCGCTGCCGGACGCCGAGAAAGCGCGCGCCCGGGCGCTGATCCAGCCTGCCCAGACCGAGGGCTGGATGGAAAAGGTGGCCAAGCCGGCCGGCATCGACGGCGCCCGCATGCAGGAACTGATCGAAGCCGCCATCCGCAAGTACGACGGGCAGGGCCGCCTGAAGCGGCCGATCGAGCTCGCCGCGCTCTAAGCCCCCGACACGGCCAGGCCGCCCCATTCGGCGCGCGCCGGCCGTATCCGTCCCTCCAGAATGCCGCCGGCAGCCGGACTCGTTCCGGCTGCCGGCCGTTCCCCGCGCTTCCGAGGCTGCCACCATGCACTACCTACGCGCCGCCCTGCAGGCAGCGTCCGACCTCCTCGGCCGGATCGCACTTGTCTGCATGGCCTTCCTGATGCTGGCCACCACCGTGGACGTCAGCGTCCGCGCCATCACCGGCAAGCCGATCTCGGGCATTTTCGAGCTCTCCGAGCTCGCCATGGCCCTGATCGTCTTTCTCGGCCTGGGCTGGACTCAGCTCGACGACGCCCACATCCGCGTCACCGCGCTGAGCCAGCTCGCCCCGCCGCGCGTGCGCCGCCTCATGGACGCCCTGTCGTGGAGCGCCGCCGCCGCCGCGCTCTTCCTGCTCGCCCTGCCGGCCAGCGAGGACGCCGCGCGCGCCTTCGCCATCCGCGAGTTCCGCTGGGGCTACATCGAGTTCCCCATCTGGTGGGCCAAGATCGCGCTCGCCGCCGGCCTGTGGTTCGGCACCGTGCAAATGGCCTTCGCCGCCATCTCCGCCCTGGTCGGACAGCCCTCCGCAGTACCGTCCACCGATACCCCCGCCGGCATGACCCCGGAGTTCCGCAACCATGGATGAAATCACCGTCACCCTGCTCGCCACCGGGCTGATCTTCGTGCTGCTCGCGCTCGGCGCGCCGGTGTTCGCCGCGCTGGCCCTGGCCGGCGTGTTCGGCATCGCCATGGTCGAGGACCTCGGCTTCGTGCTCAACCGCCTCAAGGCCTATTCCTACACCCAGAGCGCGGTGTACCTGCTCACCGTGATCCCGCTGTTCATCCTGATGGGCAACCTCGCCCAGGAGGCCGGGGTGGGCCAGCGCCTGTTCAACGTGGCGCGCAAGTGGGTCGGCCACCTGCCCGGCGGCCTGGCCGTGGCCAGCGTGCTGACCAGCGCGGGTTTCGCGGCCACCTCGGGCTCCAGCGTGGCCACCGCGGCCACCGTGGGCGCGGTGGCCATCCCCGAGATGAAGAAGGCCGGCTACGACCGCCGCCTGAGCACCGGCGCGGTCGCCGCCGGCGGCGTGCTGGGCGTGCTGATCCCGCCCAGCGTGCTGCTGATCTTCTACGCGGCGCTGACCGAAGTGTCGGCCGGCAAGATGCTGATCGCCGGCATCATCCCCGGCGCGCTGTCGACGCTGATCTTCATCGTCGGCATCTTCGCCCTCAGCCTGTACGCCCCGCCCAGCTCGGCACGCCCCGAACGTTACGGCTGGCGCGAACGCATCGTGTCGCTGAAGGAGGCCTGGCAGGTCAACGTGCTGTTCATCGTGGTGTTGGGCGGCATCTACCTCGGCCTGGTGACGCCGACCGAGGCTGGCGCAGTGGGCGCCTTCACCGCCTTCCTGATGCTGATGTTCGCCCGCCGCCGCAGCGGTGGCCTGTGGGGCGCCATGCAGGGTAGCTTCCGCTCGTCGATCACCACCACGGTGATGATCCTGTTCACCATGCTCGGCGCCGGCATCTTCAGCTACTTTCTCACCCTGGTGCAGGTGCCGCAGCTGATCGCCGAGTACGTGACCGGCATCGACGCCGCGCCGCTGCTGATCATCGGCCTGCTCCTGCTGCTCTACTTTCCGCTCGGGATGTTCCTCGACGCCTTCTCCATGCTGGTCATCACCCTGCCGGTGATGTTCCCCACCGTGCAGGCGCTGGGCTTCGACCCGATCTGGTTCGGCATTCTGGCGGTGAAGATGTGCGAGATCGGCCTCATCACCCCGCCGGTCGGCCTCAACGTCTATGTGATCGCCGGTATCGACCGCGACACCCCGCTGCTCGACATCTTCCGCGGCGCGGGCTGGTTCGTGATCATGGAGATCGTCACCACCCTGCTGATCTTCTTCTTCCCGCTGATCGTCACCTGGCTGCCCGACACCATGATGGGCAGCTGAGCGCACCGCGGACTTGGCGGCGCGGGGCGGGCAGGACGATAATCGTCCGCCCCGCCCCCGCTCGCCGACGCCCGACCGTGACATCACCGCCTTCCAGCCCGCAGTCCCCCGGCACCCGCCTCGACAAGTGGCTGTGGGCCGCACGCTTCTTCAAGCACCGCAGCGGCGCCACCGAGGCCGTTGACGGCGGCAAGGTGCGGGTGAACGGCCTGGCGGTCAAACCCGCCCGCACGGTGAAACCCGGCGACACGCTGGAAATCACCGTCGGCGAGCAGCAGTTCGTGGTCACCGTGCGTGCCACCGCCGACAAGCGCGGGCCTGCCAGCGTGGCCCAGACCCTGTACGAAGAGACGGCCGAGAGCCTCGCACGCCGCGAGCAGCAACGCGAACAGCGCCACGTAGCCCCGCCGCCGGGCGCAGACCTGCACGGCCGCCCCACCAAGCGCGACCGCCGCCGCATCGACCGCTTCCGCGACCTGTAACACGGCTGCGCCCGCAGCACGCCCCCGGAACATCTGCCGGGCGCTACACTCACATTGATTGGACCCGCGGCGCCCGACGCGCCGCCGCCCTTCCTCGCTGCGGAGGAGGCTTCAATGCGGACGACAGCCCTGCGGCACCTGCGCCACCTGCTGATAGGCTTCTGCCTGCTGGCAGGCAGCCTGCTGCTGTCCGGCGCCCCGACCCGCGCCCAGGAGATCGCCCCCGCCACGCCGGCCCAGGCCACCGTGCTCACCCTGCGGGTGGACGGCGTCATCGGCCCGGCCAGCGCCGACTTCATCCAGCGCGGCCTGCGCCGCGCGGCCGAGCGCAATGCCATGCTGGTGGTGATCGAGCTCGACACCCCGGGCGGGCTGGACACCTCGATGCGCCTGATCATCAAGGACATCCTCGCCTCGCCGGTGCCGGTAGCCACCTTCGTCATGCCCGACGGCGCGCGCGCCGCCAGCGCCGGCACCTACATCCTCTACGCCAGCCACATCGCCGCGATGGCGCCGGCCACCAACCTGGGCGCGGCCACCCCGGTGGCGATCGGCATCGGCGGCGCGCAGCCCGGCGGCAAGGACGAGGGCGCCGACAAGGGCGAACCGGCAAGCGAGGGCGACAAGGATGCCGGCAAGGACGACGCCCGCCCGCGCACCCCCGGCGGCAGCGAGGCGATGAGCGCCAAGGCGGTCAACGATGCCGCCGCCTACATCCGCAGCCTGGCGCAACTGCGCGGGCGCAACGCCGACTTCGCCGAGCGCGCGGTACGCGAGGCGATGAGCCTGTCGGCGCAGGAGGCGCTCGAGCAGGGCGTGATAGACGTGGTCGCAGCCGATCTGTCCGCCCTGCTGCGCCAAATCGACGGCCGCGAGGTGGCCGTAGCCGGCGGCAAGCTCACCCTGGCCACCGCCGGCGCGGTGGTCGAGCACCAGGAGCCCGATCTGCGCAATCGCATACTCGCCGCGCTGGCCAATCCGCAGGTGGCGCTGATCCTGATGATGATCGGCATCTACGGGCTGTTCTTCGAATTCACCAGCCCGGGCTTCGGCGTACCCGGGGTGGCAGGCGCGATCTGCCTGCTGATCGCGCTCTACGCCTTCCAGCTGCTGCCGGTGAACTGGGCGGGCGTGGCGCTGCTGGCGATCGGCGCCGCGCTGATGCTGGCCGAGGCCTTCGCCCCCAGCTTCGGCGTGCTCGGCGTGGGCGGGCTGATCGCCTTCGTGGTCGGCGGGTTGTTCCTGATCGACACCGACGTGCCCGGCTTCGGCATTCCCCTGCCCTTCCTCGCCGGCGTGGCGCTGGCCAGCGCGGCGATCATCTTCGCGGTCGGCGGCTTCGCGGTGAAGAGCCGCCAGCGCCGGGTGGTGAGCGGGCGCGAGGAGATGATAGGCAGCATCGGCCAGGTGACCGGGCCGACCGGCGACGGCGCCTACTGGGTGCACACCCATGGCGAGAACTGGCGCGCACGCGCGCCCGGCGAGCTGGCCCCTGGTCGGCGCGTGCGGGTGACCGCGATCGAAGGCCTGACGCTGGACGTCGTTCCCGACGACGAACCGGCAAGCGGACAAGGGAGGTAAGCGACATGTTCGACCTGAATCTGGGCCTCGGCCCGCTGATCATCCTGTTGGTCGCCCTGGCGATCTCCTCGCTGCGCATCCTGCGCGAATACGAACGTGGCGTGATCTTCATGCTCGGCCGCTTCTGGAAGGTGAAGGGACCGGGCCTGATCATCGTCATCCCCGGGCTGCAGCAGATGGTGCGGGTGGACCTGCGCGTGGTCACCATGGACGTGCCCAGCCAGGACGTGATCTCGCACGACAACGTATCGGTCAAGGTCAATGCGGTGGTGTATTTCCGCGTGGTCGACCCCGAGAAGGCCATCATCCAGGTCGAGGACTACCTGCTGGCCACCAGCCAGCTCGCCCAGACCACGCTGCGCGCGGTGCTCGGCAAGCACGAACTCGACGAGATGCTCGCCGAGCGCGAGAAGCTCAACGCCGACGTGCAGCAGATCCTGGATACGCAGACCGACGCCTGGGGCATCAAGGTGGCCAACGTGGAGATCAAGCATGTGGATCTCAACGACAGCATGGTGCGCGCCATCGCCCGCCAGGCCGAGGCCGAGCGCGAACGGCGGGCCAAGGTGATCCATGCCGAAGGCGAGAAGCAGGCTGCCGAGACCCTGATGGAAGCCGCAGAGATGCTCTCCCGCCAGCCCGCCGCCATCCAGCTGCGCTATCTGCAGACGCTCACCCAGATTGCCGGCGACAAGGCCTCCACCCTGGTCTTTCCGATCCCGGTAGATCTCTTCAATGCCGCGACCGGCTTGCACAAGCGCGGCACCCCGCCCGAAACGCCCCGGGACTGAGTCCGAACGCACGTGAGCAAGCCAGGCCAGCCGGTGCGCATCCTTGCCCCCGCCTTACGCGCGCGGCGGGTCGCCCTTGCGGTGGCGGCGGCGGTGCTGCTCGCCGGGCTGGCGACCTGGGACCAGGTGGCGCGGCGCGGTTCCACCCAGGAGCGCGGGCATTTCGAGCGCGTGGTCGATCAGGCGGTGCTCTCGCTCGAACAGCAGACCGCGCTGTATCGCAACGCCCTGCTCGGTCTGCGTGCGGCCTTTCGCGCCTCGGACGAGCTCGATGCCGCCGAGTTCGCCCGCTATGTCGACGCCCTGCAGATCGACCGCAACCTGAGCGGCCTGCGCGCCTTCGCGCTCAACCGCGATCTCGCGCATGCCGAACTGGCCGACTATCTCGAACGCACCCGCCGGCAGCTGCCGCACCTGGACGGTGCCTACCGCAGCTACGCGGTGCACCCACCCGGTACGCGCGAGCGCTATCACCTGGTCGAACTCATCCGTCCGGCGATCGACAACAACCGCTCGCTCGGCTACGACCTGTGGAGCAACGAAACCCGCCGCGACACCATCGCGCGCGCGCGCGTCGCGGGTTTCGCCGCCACACCGCCGATCCGCCTGCGCCAGGCCGCCGATTCCACCGCAGTGCTGATGCTCGCGCCGGTCAATGCGCACGGCGCACTGGCCAACGGACCGGAACGCGACACGGTGGCGGCCTCCTTCCTGGTCGGCGACATGGTCGACGCGGCGCTGTCCGGCGACCTGCGCCGCCAGTTTCAACTGCGCATCATAGACACCGGCCTGGACAGCGACCCGCTGCCGCCGCCCGAGGCGCTGTTCGAGGATGTGCTGCATGACGAGGACAGGATTCTGGCCGCCGTCGATCCGGCGACACGCGAACTGAATTTCGGCGGGCGGACCTGGCAGCTCGAATTCAGGCCGGTTCACCGGCCGGCAGCGCTGGGCGAATCGCTGGCGCTGCTCCTGTTGACCGGCAGCCTGAGCCTGCTCAGCGGCGCGGTGACCTATCTCGGCATGCAGCGCCGCCAGCGCGCCGCCCGCGTGGCCGCACTGGCGCAGCTGGGCAGCGACTGCGTGTTCTCGCTCGACGCGTGCGGCGTGGTGTGCGAAGCGAGTGGCTCGGCGGAGCGCATCACCGGCCTGCCTCGTACCGCCTGGCGCGGCCGCACACTGTGCGCGGGCGCCCTGGAGGCCGACCGCGAGCGCGTGGCCGAAGCCGTGGGCCAGGCCCTGGCGAACGGCGGACCGGTGATGGTGGAGTTCCGCACCAAGGAGGACGGCGCCGGCAGCCGCTGGATCGCCGCCCGCATCGGCAACCACCTGCACGACCACCGCATCGGCTGCGTCCTGGTGCAAATCTCGGATATCGACGCGCGCAAGCGGGGCGAAGAGACCATCGCCCGCATGGCCTTCTTCGATCCGCTGACCAACCTTCCTAACCGCCGCCTGCTCGACGAACGCGCCCGCCTGACCCTGGGCAATGCGCACCGCCTCGGCGTACAGGCCGCCGTGCTGGTACTGGACCTGGACGGGTTCAAGGAGGTCAATGACGAAGCCGGGCACGCGGTGGGCGACGAGGTGCTCAAGGCGGTCGCCGCCCGCCTGTCCGCCTCGGTGCGCGAGAACGACACCGCGGCCCGTCTGGGGGGCGACGAGTTCGTGGTGCTGCTTGCCGCTTCGCAGCACGGCGAGGTCGAAGCCTGCGCGGCCGCCCAGCGCATCGCCGCGGCGCTGGCTGCGCCGGTGGAGGCGGCCGGTCGCAGCTGGCGGATCAGTGCCAGCATCGGCATCGCCCTCTACCCGGACAATGGCGCCACCCTCGACGATCTGCTGCGGGCGGCCGACGAGGCCATGTACCGCATCAAGCACGAGGGCCGCGACGGCTACGCGCTGGCCGGCCAGGGCCCGCGAGCCAGGCCCGGATGACAGCACGGGCGCATTTTCCGCGCGTGCCCGGCACCGCCTTGCGATAGCCTTTCCGTCATAATGGTCTCTTTGCCGGAAACGACCGGCAGATCGGCTTGGCGGGCATCATTCCCCGCCGTTCACAAGATCGGGAGCCATTCTTTCGGGAGGCACACAGGCGGGCATGAAGGTGATCGGCAAACTGAAGACGCTGTTCGGCCAGGACCCGGCACGCGCGGATCTCGGCTGGCATATGGACCGATTCATCGAGCTTCTCGACCCGGCCATCACACGCCTGCCGGATTACCGGCGGACGCTGGAACCGGCAACCGAGTTCGCGCACGAATACTGCCTGCGGCTGGCGGCGGTACTACCCGGGCCATACGCGGTGAGCGAGTCCGGTCATGGCAGCGATCCGCTGTTGAGCGCGCTGTTCCCACGTCGCGAGGACATTGCCGCGGCCTTCGGGCGCAGCATCGAGGTGCGCGACAGGCTGGCGGCTTTCGCAACCGGCACGCCGGTGGAGGTCCACGCCCTGCTCGGCCTGCGCCAGCGCGTGACCTCGGCCCCGCCCGACACCCCATCCACCCTCTCGCGGGCCTGGAGCAAGCCGCGCTTCGTCGACCACACCCTGCGCAGCCTGGCGCTCAGCGAGCAGGAAGTCCGCCGGCAGTTCGCCAGCGCGGCCTTCGACAGCCTGCGCCACGCTTACCTGCAGAAGGTCGAGGAACTGCGGCGCAAGCGCAAGCAAGCGCACAGCGAACGTCAGTTGATGCTTGAAGTATCCACCGTGACCGGCGACCCGGCCGAGGAACCGGACACCGCATCCTGCGACGATACCGACCTCAGCCCGGCCGGCCTGCTGGCGGGCCTAGCGACCTGGCTCCACGCCCCGCAGGAACACCTGCGGCTGGAGATGGGCAACCAGGACGCCCAGGTCATCCTGCCGCACCCGGACCCCGCGCAGCGCGGACTGCAGAAGCTGGAACTGCCCACCCTGGTCGGTGTGGACCGCCGCCGCTGGCCGGTGTGCCTGGTCCGCTTCGCCTACGAGGACGCCCTCGCCGCGGTCAGCCGCGAAAGCATGGCGCATCGCTACCTGCTCATCTGATCGCCGCTGCGGATGGCGCGGCGCAGTGCATCACTCCAGCACCAGCGCCAGCGCCACCGGGAGGAAGACCAGCGCGGCCAGGTTGCCCAGCAGCACCATGGAGGCGACCTTGTCCGGCTCCTGGTGATAGCGCTCGGCGAAGATGTAGTTGAGCACCGCCGGCGGCAGGGCGCCGAATACCAGCATCAGCGCCTGCTCGTCCGGCTGCAGGGGCACGAGCTGCATCACCCCCCAGGCCAGCGCCATGCCGGCCAGCGGGCGCGCCACCGCGGCATACGCCCCCAGCCCCATCGACGAGATGCGCGAATCGTGCAGGCGCACGCCGAGCGCGAACAGCATCAGCGGAATGGAGATGTCGCCCAGCATCTTGATGGCGATCATCAGCGGCGGCCACACCTGCACGCCGGCGATGCCCACCGCCAGGCCGGCAATCGTCGCCAGCACCGAAGGCACCTTCCACACCGTCCACAACCTGATGCGGTGGTCCAGCAGCCAGGCGCCGAAGGAGAAGTGCAGCAGGTTGGACACCATGAACATCACCACCGCCGGCGCCAACGCCGCATCGCCGAAGGCCAGCACCGCCAGCGGCAGCCCCAGGTTACCGCAGTTGTTGAACATCATCGGCGGCACGAAGGTCTTGGGCGCCACCCCACTGAGCCGCGCCAGCGCCCAGCCGGCCAGCCCCGAGCCGACCACCACCACCAGGGTGGCGAAGGTGAGCGGCACATAGGCGCCGATATGGAACTCCCTGTTGGCCAGCGCGGCGAACACCAGCGCGGGCACGAACACGTCCATGTTGAGCTTGTTGGCGTGCGACAGGTCGGGCTTCAGCCGCCGGCCGACGAAATAGCCCAGCGCCGCGATGGCGAACAGCGGGAAGAGGATGGAGACGATGCGGATCAACATGGGCGACAGGCCTGGGCACGGGCGGGCCGGCCAGTTTAGCCGGGCGGGCGGCGCGCGCTCCCGGCACAGTTTCGCCCCTGCGGACCGATACAGCGGCGCCGGACGCCGGTAGGAGCGGGCTTGGCCGCGATCGGACCCTCGTCTGCGCCAGATCGCCGCATCGCGGCCAAGGCCGCTCCTACAGGGGATCCCATGCGCCGGGCTGGCGGGCGCGCCTACAGCACGTAGCGGGCGAGGTCCTCGCGCTGGGCGAGCATGTCCAGCCGGCTGTCCACGTAGGCGGCGTCGATATCCACCCGGCTCAGCCCGGCCTTGCCGGCCTCGAAGGAGACTTCCTCGAGGAGCTTCTCCATCACCGTATACAGCCGGCGCGCGCCGATGTTCTCGGTACGCTCATTGACCTGGTAGGCGATCTCGGCCAGCCGGCGAATGCCCGCGTCGGCAAAGGCCAGGGTCACCCCGTCGGTCTCCAGCAGGGCCTGGTACTGGCGCACCAGGCAGGCGTCGGTCTGGGTGAGGATGCGCTCGAAGTCCTCCACCGACAGCGATTCGAGTTCGACGCGGATCGGGAAGCGGCCCTGCAGCTCGGGGATCAGGTCGGAAGGCTTGGACAGGTGGAAGGCGCCGCTGGCGATGAACAGGATGTGGTCGGTGCGGATCATGCCGTACTTGGTCGACACCGTAGTGCCCTCGACCAGCGGCAGCAGGTCGCGCTGCACGCCCTGGCGCGAGACGTCCGCGCCCTGCACATCGCTACGCGCGGCGATCTTGTCGATCTCGTCGAGGAACACGATGCCGTTCTGCTCGACCGCCTGCACCGCCGCGGCCTTGACCTCCTCGTCGTTGATCATGCGCGCGGCTTCCTCGTCGGCCAGCAGCTTGAGCGCCTCGGCGATCTTCAGCTTGCGCATCTTCTTCTTGCCGCCGCCGAGATTCTGGAACATGCCCTGGATCTGCTGGGTCAGCTCCTCCATGCCCGGCGGCGCGAAGATCTCGGCCTGCATCGAGGCGGCCGCCACCTCCAGCTCGATTTCCTTGTCGTCCAGCTCGCCCTCGCGCAGCTTCTTGCGGAATTTCTGCCGCGTCGCGCTATCGGCGGTCGGTTCGGCCTCGGCGTTGAAGCCCACCGGCCGGGCCGGCGGCAGCAGGGCGTCGAGCACGCGGTCCTCGGCGGCGTCCATCGCGCGGTCGCGCACCGCGCGCATGGCGCGTTCGCGTCCGTCCTTGACGGCGATCTCGGCGAGGTCGCGGATGATGGTGTCCACGTCGCGGCCGACATAGCCCACCTCGGTGAACTTGGTCGCCTCGATCTTGATGAAGGGTGCATTGGCCAGGCGCGCCAGGCGGCGGGCGATCTCGGTCTTGCCCACCCCGGTGGGGCCGATCATCAGGATGTTCTTCGGCGTGATCTCGGCGCGCAGCGGCTCGGCCACCTGGGCGCGCCGCCAGCGGTTGCGCAGGGCGATGGCCACGGCCTTCTTGGCACGGGCCTGGCCGACGATGTGCTTGTCGAGTTCGGAGACGATCTCCGGCGGGGTCATCTGGGTCATGGTGGTAAGCGGCTCGCAGCGTCGCCCGTCCGGCGCTCAGTCGAGCGTCTCGATGACGTGGCTGTGGTTGGTGTAGATGCACAGGTCGCCGGCGATGCCGAGCGACCTGCGCACGATGTCCTCGGGATCGAGCTCGGTGTTCTCCAGCAGCGCGCGCGCGGCCGACTGGGCGTAGGCGCCGCCGCTGCCGATCGCGACGATGCCGTATTCCGGCTCCAGCACGTCGCCGTTGCCGGTGATCACCAGCGAATTCTCACGGTCGGCCACCGCCAGCATGGCTTCCAGGCGGCGCAACATGCGGTCGGTACGCCAGTCCTTGGCCAGTTCCACCGCGCTGCGCAGCAGGTTGCCCTGGTGCTTCTCCAACTTGGCCTCGAAGCGTTCAAACAGGGTGAAGGCGTCCGCCGTACCGCCGGCGAAACCGGCCAGGATGCGGTCCTGGTAGAGCCGGCGCACCTTGCGCGCAGTGGCCTTGATGACGATGTTGCCGAGAGTGACCTGGCCATCGCCGCCCAGCGCGACGCGATTGCCGCGCCGCACGGACAGGATGGTGGTGCCGCGATATTGTTCCATGGAGTTCTTTCCTGCACGGGCCTGTCCGGCCCGGATTTGCGATGTGCCGCCGTGGCGCTCAGTTGCGCAGCATGACCTGCGCAACCTGGTCCACGCCCATGACCCGCAGCAGCGCCGCGACCATGGCGTTGACCTTGTGCAAGACCACCAGTTTGCCCTGCGCCTGGAGGGTGGCGAGAATGTTGAACAGGGTGCCGGCACTGACGAAATCCATCCGTCGCAACTGGGCACAGTCCACATCCACGCTCTGCCGTTCCGCGGCATAGGCCGCGAGCTTGCGGATGCTCTCGCCCTGCGAACCGGTGATCTCCCCTTCCAGACGAAAACCGTCCCGCACCTTTTCTTCGGTGGCCCCCGCGTCGGATGCGCTCATGGCCTCCTGGACCTTGGGCGCCCAGGACGGCGGCGACTCCTCGAAGGTGATCGCGTAATCGACCGCGAACTGCTCGAAGCGCTCCTCCTCGCCGGTGTACTGCAGCATCTCCAGCATCAGCAGCCAGGCCTCGCGATTCTCCGCGCGCCCGGCGGAGACCTGCCCTTCGAGCATATTGACCAGCTGGCTGCACTTGAGCACCGACACCTTTACCCGATCGGCCGCAAGCGACTGCAGCAGTTGCAGGAAGAGCTTGCAACCGTCGTCGTCCACCGAACGCAGGCGGGTCAGGTCGATGCGGATCGTGCCGCTCTTGCGGCCGATGATGCCGATCTGCTGGAACTGGGGCGCGGCCTGGCCGTTGAGGTTGCCGGACAGGTTGATCAGCGGGGCGACGTCGCCGCGCGGCCGCGCGGCCTGGCTGGAGAGGTCCTCCCACGGCGGGGGCGAGCGCTCGAAGCGGGTCGCGTAGTCGAGCACGCGCGACTCGAAGCGCTGGCGCTGACCGGTGAGCTTGTACAGGTCGAGCAGCATCATCCACAGGCCTTCGCCCGCATTGCCCGACGGGTCGTCCAGCACCGCGTTCAAGACCTTCTCGGCATCGCCGACACCGCCATTGGCGTACAACACCGCCGCCTCTTCGTAGGCCGCACCGACGCCGGCGTCCATCTCCTGCACTTCGACCAGGCCGGCGCAGCGGGCCAGGGCGTGCGAGGCGTCGCCCGCGGTGAAATCGAGCGTGGACAGCTCCGCCGGCGGAGCAACGGGTTGCTGCGCCCCGGCGTCACGTCCGGCACCGGCGCCACGGACGCCTGCGGTACTCGTGCCGGATGAGGGTTTCTTGCCGAAGAATGGAAGAACCACGGTCTGACCTGTACGTTGCTGAACTTTGCACTTGCCCGCCGGACAAGGGCTCTAGCGGCAAGTCGGGCTGCAAGCATAGCACCATCGACATGTACGTTGGTCGGCGAAGCACCCGCTTGCGGGCGCAATTCACGCCCGATCCTCCGGACCAGGCGCGAGCTTACCTTTTGAGAGCATTTCGCCGCTCCCGGCGCCCCCCGGGGTGCTGCGCCGGCGGCCTCCTCGGCTAGAATGCCGCGATGCAAACCGCAACGCCCCCGTCCGCAGCACCTCCCATGCCCGAACAAGCCGACCGCAAGACCTTTGCCTGGCCCGTCAGGGTGTACTACGAGGATACCGACGCCGCCGGGGTGGTGTACTACGCCAACTACCTGCGTTTCTGCGAGCGCGCGCGCACCGAATGGCTGCGCGAAGCCGGCTTCGGCCAGCAGCGCATGATCGACGAGCGCGGCCTGGGCTTCGTGGTGCGCTCGTTCAGTGCGGATTACCGCCGCCCGGCCCTGCTCGACGACGCCCTGCAGGTCGTCTCCCACATCGACAAGCTGGGCCGCGCGAGCATCGATTTCGTGCAACGTGTCATGCGTGGCGACGAACTGCTGTTCGACGCCCGCGTGGCGATCGCCTGCGTCGACCTCGCGCACCGCAAACCCGCCGCCCTGCCGGACGATGTCAGGGCCCAACTCTCCCGCTTCGTGTCAGCATGACCGTCACCCAAGACCTTTCCATCCTCAGCCTGATCGCCGAGGCCAGCGTCCTCGTCCAGCTCGTCATGGCCTTGCTGGCCGGCCTGTCCCTGGTGTCCTGGTACTGGATCTTCCGCAAGTCCTTCCAGATCCGCTCCTCGCGCACCAAGACCGGTGAGTTCGAGCGCGACTTCTGGAGCGGCGGCGACCTCAACGCGCTGTTCCAGTCGGCCAGCGCGGCGCGCCACCACAGCGGCGGCATGGAACGCATCTTCGAGGCGGGCTATCGCGAGTACACCAAGCTGCGCGCCAAGAGCCACGACCACGACGCCATCATCGAAGGCTCGCGCCGCGCGATGCGCGCCACCTACCAGCGCGAGGTGGACGACCTCGAAGCGCACCTCGCCTTCCTCGCCTCGGTCGGCTCGGTGTCGCCCTACATCGGCCTGCTCGGCACGGTGTGGGGGATCATGAACTCCTTCCGCGGCCTGTCCAACATGACCTCGGCGACGCTCTCACACGTCGCCCCCGGCATCGCCGAAGCCCTGGTGGCCACCGCCATCGGCCTGTTCGCCGCCATTCCGGCCGTGGTCGCCTACAACCGCTTCGCCCATGACATCGACCGGATCAGCATCCGCTTCGAGAGCTTCATGGAAGAGTTCTCCAACATCCTGCAGCGCCAGCTGCGCTGAGGCGGCAGGAGTCCGACGATGCGTCAGCGCCGCCTGATGAACCAGATCAACGTCGTGCCCTACATCGACGTGATGCTGGTCTTGCTGGTGATCTTCATGGTCACCGCGCCGATGATCCAGACCGGCAACATCGACGTGCCGACCGCCGGGCCGGCGACCAGCCCGCCGTCCGAGGCGATGATCATCGAGGTCGAGGCCGACCGCAGCATTTCGGTCAAGCGCACGGCCAGCAGCACTGCGCTCAAGGTCACCGACCTTGAGTTCCAGCGTTTCCTGCGCGAAGCCCTGGAAGCCGATCCCGAGCAGCCTTTCCTGATCGCCGCCGACAAGACCCTGCCCTATCAGAAGGTCGTCGACGTCCTGGAGGCGGTACGCACCGCCGGCGTGCGCAAGGTCAGCCTGCAGACCGCGAGCGGCCAATGAACGACTACCTCCTCCAGCGCGAGCCGCCGCCGGGCAAGTGGGCCTCGCTCGCCCTGGCGGTGGGGGTCCATCTCGCGCTGTTCGCCTTTCTGTTCTTCGGTCTGTCCTGGCAAAGCCGCGAACCCGGCAGCCTGGAGGTGAGCCTGGTCGACGCACCCCCGGCGCCCAAGCCGCAGCCGGCCCCGCAGCCCAAGCCGCAGCCCAAGCCCGAACCGCCGAAGCCGGAACCAAAACCGGAACCGAAGCCGGAGCCCAAGCCCGAGCCGAAGGTCGAGCCGAAGGTCGAGCCCAAGCCGCAGCCCAAGCCGGAGGTCGCCACCAAGCCGCCGAAGCCCGAGCCCAAGCCCGAACCGAAGCCGCAGCCCAAACCGGAACCGAAACCGGAGCCCAAACCCGAGCCGAAACCGAAGCCTGAGCCGAAACCTGAACCGAAGCCCAAGCCTGAACCCAAGCCGGAGCCGAAACCCAAGCCGGTCGAACCTGCGCAGCCGGACTACCTGAAGGAAATGCTGGAACGCGAAACCCGCGACGCCGGACTGGAGCGCATGCTGCGCGCGGAAGAGGCCCGCCTGGCCGCCTCGCGCAGCGCCGCCGCGGCCGACGCCTACCGCACTGCCATCGCCACCAAGGTGCGCGGCAACCTGCTGCGTCCCCCCGGCCTGCAAGGCAATCCGGAAGCGGTGTTCACCGTGGACCAACTGCCCACCGGCGAGGTCATCAACGTGCGCCTGGCGCGCTCCTCGGGCATTCCCGCGCTGGACGATGCCATCGAACGCGCCATCCGCCGCTCCAGCCCACTGCCGCTGCCGCAGGAACGCTCCTTGTTCCAGCGCACCCTGGAACTGAAGTTCCGCCCGCTGGAGGACGACTAATGTCCACCATTGGTTTAGAATTTGCCGCCATTGCCGCCATGATCAAGACACTTCGCACCCTCCGCCTCGCCATCGCCGCCTTGCTGGCAGCCTTCGCCGTCGCCGCCCACGCCCAGCTCTCGATCGAGATCACCGGCGCGGGCGCCAGCCGCATGCCGGTCGCCATCCCCATCTTCGAGAGCGAAAGCGCCCTGCCGCGCGGCATCACCGACGTGGTGCGCGCCGACCTGGAGCGTAGCGGGCTGTTCAGCCTGGTGGACATCGGCCCGATCGCCCTGCCCGAATCCGTGGTGCCCGACCTCGCCGGCTTCCGCAGCCGCGGCGCGGACGCCATCCTCACCGGCACCGTGGTGCCCTTGCCCGACGGCCGCTTCGAAGTGCGCTTCCGCCTGTTCGACACCCAGCGCCAGGTGGAACTGGGCGCCCAGGCCCTGCGCATGGCACCTCAGCAGAACCGCGCCACCGCGCACCGCATCGCCGACTTCGTGTACGAGAAGCTCACCGGCCAGCCGGGCTACTTCGCCACGCGCATCGCCTACGTGGTCAAGAGCGGCCCGCGCTACGAACTGCAGATCGCCGACGCCGACGGCGCCAACGCGCAGGCCGCGCTGGTATCGCGCGAGCCGATCATCTCGCCGGCCTGGTCGCCCGACGGCCAGCGCCTGGCCTACGTGTCCTTCGAAGCCAAGAAGCCCATCGTCTACATCCACACCCTGGTCACCGGCCAGCGCCAGGTGGTGGCCAACTTCAAGGGCTCCAACTCGGCGCCCGCCTGGTCGCCCGACGGCCGCCAGCTCGCGGTGGTGCTGACCAAGGACGGCCTGTCGCAGCTCTACCTGATCAATGCCGACGGCTCCGGCGTGCGCCGCATCGCCACCTCGGCAGGCATCGACACCGAGCCGGCGTTCTCGCCGGACGGCCAGTGGATCTACTTCACTTCCGATCGCGGCGGCAGTCCGCAGATCTACCGCATTCCTGTCACGGGCGGCGCCGCCCAGCGAGTGACCTTCGAAGGTGGCTACAACGTGACCCCGCGCCCCTCGCCGGACGGTCGCACGCTCGCCTACATCACCCGCAACAGCGGGCGCTTCCAGGTCGCCGTGCTCGACCTGGCCTCGCGACAGACCATGATCCTCACCGATTCGGCGCGTGACGAATCGCCCAGCTTCGCTCCCAACGGCCGCATGATCCTCTACGCCTCCGAAAGCGGTGGCCGCGGGGTACTGGCAGCCGTTTCGGCGGACGGGCGGGTGCGTCAACGCCTGTCGGTAGAGGCCGCCGACGTCCGCGAGCCCGCCTGGGGTCCGCTGCCGCGGCAATAACAGTGCTGTACCCAAACTGCTGTCCTACACAATGAAAACCGGAGAAAACTCAATGAAGAAGCTCATCCTGCCCGCGCTGCTGGCTTCCCTGCTGGCTGCCTGCGGCACCACCGGCACTTCCGACATGAGCGGCGCTGCCGTCGAAGACCGCAGCGGCGCGGGCGTGGCGACCGTCACCGCCCCGGGCGTCTCGGGCGCCGGCATTGCCGCGCTCACCGATCCGAACAACATCCTGTCCAAGCGCAGCGTGCACTTCGACTTCGACAGCTTCGTGATCAAGCCCGAGTACAGCGCGCTGATCGAGGCGCATGCCCGCTTCCTGGTGCAGAACCCGCAGATGAAGATGCTGATCCAGGGCAACACCGACGAGCGCGGCAGCCGCGAGTACAACCTGGCGCTGGGCCAGAAGCGTGCCGACGCCGTGCGCCGTGCGCTGACCCTGCTGGGTGCGGCCGAGTCGCAGATCGAGTCGGTCAGCCTGGGTGAAGAGAAGCCGCGCTGCACCGACGGCACCGAGGCCTGCTTCGCGCAGAACCGCCGCGGCGACATGCTCTACACGGGCGAATTCTGATGAAGCGCCTCGTACCGCTGGCGGCGCTTCTCATCCTGCCGACCGTCGCCTCCGCCCAGCTGTTCGGGGGCGGCGAGACCCAACGCCAGGTCGACGAGCTGCGCGAGAACGTCAACCAGCGGCTCGAGGCGAGCAGCCGCGCGCAGCTCGAACTGTCCAGTCAGAACGAGCTGCTGCGCGCAGAGGTCGCCCGTCTGCGCGGGCAGATCGAAGTGCTGATGCACGAGGTCGAATCGCTCAAGCAACGCCAGCGCGACTTCTATGTCGACCTGGACGATCGCCTGAGGCGGCTCGAATCACCGGGCGGAGCAGCCCAGTCGGCCGCCGACCCGGCCGCCGAATCGGCCGAGTACGAAACCGCGCTGAACCTCCTCAAAGACGGCAAGCACCGCGAGGCGCTGACCGCCTTCGACGGTTTCATCGCCAAGTACACCAACAGCGGCTTCCTGCCGGGCGCCCATTTCTGGGCCGGCAACGCCGCGCTGCAGGCCAAGGAAGTGGCCACCGCAGCCAATCATTTCAACACCATCCTGGCGCGCTGGCCGGCCGACGCGGTCGCCCCGGACGCCATGCTGGGCCTGGCCAACAGCCAGCAGGCGCTGGGCGACGCCAAGGCCTCGCAACGCACCCTGCAATCGGTGGTCGAACGCTATCCCGAGAGCACTGCCGCCAAGGCCGCCCGCCAGCGCCTGGGCATCCGCTGAGGGCCATGAACACCACCACCGGGCGCAGCACACGGCTGCGCCTGACCGAGATCTTCGCGTCCGTGCAGGGCGAGTCGACCCGCGTCGGCCTGCCCACGGTGTTCGTCCGCCTCACCGGCTGTCCGCTGCGCTGCGTGTGGTGCGACACCGAGTACGCCTTCAACGGCGGCGAAACCCACGGGGTAGACGAGATCGTACGCATGGTCGCCGCCCACGGCCTGCGCCATGTGTGCGTCACCGGCGGCGAGCCGCTGGCCCAGAAGGGCTGCTCGGCACTGCTCACCGCGCTGTGCGACGCCGGTTTCGACGTGTCGCTGGAAACCAGCGGCGCGCTCGACATCTCGACGGTCGACCCACGGGTGGCGCGCATCATGGACCTCAAGGCACCCGGCTCGGGCGAGGAGGCCAAGAACCGTTGGGCCAACATCGACCAGCTGCGCCGCGGCGACGAGGTCAAGATCGTGCTCGCCGACGAGGCCGACTATGCCTGGGCGCGCGAGCAGATCGCCACCCACGGGCTGGCCGGGCGCTGCGAAGTGCTGCTCTCGCCGGTGGCCGGACAACTCGACCCGGCGCAACTGGCCGAGTGGATCGTGCGCGACCGCCTGCCGGTGCGCTTCCAACTTCAACTGCACAAGGTGCTCTGGGCCGACGCCCGCGGCAAGTGAGCCCCGGCGGCGCCCAGCATCACCGACACGACCGACCATGGAACAGACCCGTCGCGCCATCGTCCTGCTCTCCGGGGGCCTCGATTCGGCCACCTGCCTCGCCATCGCCCGCGACATGGGCTTCGAGTGCTATGCCCTGTCGGTGGCCTACGGCCAGCGCCACGCGGCCGAACTGACCGCATCCAAGCGCGTCGCCGACGCGCTGGGCGCCCGCGAACACCGTCTGGCACGGGTCAACCTGGGCCAGTTCGGCGGCTCGGCACTCACCGACCCGGCCATTCCGGTTCCCGAGGAAGGCGGCGGCAGCGGAATACCGGTCACCTATGTGCCGGCGCGCAACACCGTGATGCTGTCCATCGCCCTGGCCTGGGCCGAAGTGCTCGACGCGCACGACATCTTCGTCGGGGTCAATGCGGTCGACTACTCCGGCTATCCGGACTGCCGTCCCGAGTTCATCCGCGCCTTCGAGAACATGGCCAACCTCGCCACCAAGGCCGGTGTCGAAGGCACCCGGCTGCACATCCACGCACCACTGATCGAACTGTCCAAGGCCGAGATCATCCAGCTCGGCACCCGCCTGGGCGTGGACTACGGCATCACCGTGACCTGCTACCAGGCCGACGAGCAGGGCCGGGCCTGCGGGCGCTGTGAAGCCTGCCGCCTGCGCCGCGCCGGCTTCCAGGCGGCGGGCATCGAGGACCCGACCCCGTACCAGGGGCGCGAGGGCTGAGCCTGCCCGGATCGGGGCGCGTGCAGACGCGGAAACTCCGGCCCGACGTTTTTTTCCAATAGAATCCGGAACCTTTCGGATCGAACACGCACGCCATGGACGAAACCGTCGTTGCCTCCTCCACCATCGCCTGGCTGGCCTTCGCCCTCGGCGTGGTCTTCGGCGCAGTCGGCAACAAGACCAATTTCTGCACCCTGGGCGCCGTCTCCGACGCGGTGAACATGGGCGACTGGGGCCGCATGCGCATGTGGATGCTGGCCATCGCGGTCGCCATCCTCGGCACCAGCGCCCTGCAGTTCGCCGGCCTGCTCGACGTTTCCAAATCGATCTACACCGGCAGCCGGCTGATCTGGCTGTCCAACGTGCTCGGCGGCCTGGCCTTCGGCGTCGGCATGACGCTGGCCTCGGGCTGCGGCAGCAAGACGCTGATCCGCATCGGCGGCGGCAACCTCAAGTCGCTGGTGGTATTCGTGTTCCTCGGTCTGGCGGCCTACATGACCATGCGCGGACTGTTCGGCGTGTGGCGGGTGCAATGGCTGGACAGCGTGGCCGTCGAACTGGGCTCGGGCCAGCACCTGCCGGCCCTGCTCGCCGCTGGCGGCATGGCACCGGAACGCGCCCTGTTGCTGGCAACCGCGGTGGTCGGCGGCCTGCTGCTCGCCGCCGCGCTGGCCCGCCGCGACGCCTGGCGCGCCGACGTCCTGCTTGGCGGCATCGTGGTCGGCCTGGTGGTGATCGGTGGCTGGTACGTCACCGGCCACGTCGGCTATGTCGTCGAGCACCCCGAAACCCTGGAGGAAGCCTTCGTCGGCACCAACAGCGGCCGGGCGGAGTCCTTCACCTTCGTCGCCCCGCTCGCCTACACGCTGGAACTGCTGATGCTGTGGAGCGACACCAGCCGCATCGTCACCTTCGGCATTGCCGGCGCGCTCGGCGTCGTGGCCGGCTCGGCGCTGTACGCCCTGCTCACCCGCAGCTTCCGCGTCGAGAGCTTCCGCGACTCCGGCGATCTGATCCGCCACCTGCTGGGCGCGGTGCTGATGGGCTTCGGCGGCGTCACCGCCTTCGGCTGCACCATCGGCCAGGGCGTGAGCGGTTTCTCAACGCTGTCGGTGGGCTCCATCCTCACCACGCTGTCCATCGTCGCCGGCGCCGCGCTGACGATGAAGGTGCAGTACTGGATCATGATGCGGGAAGCCTGAACGCGGTTTCGCGTTCCAAACCCGCTCTTGACGGCGTTTTTCGCATCTTCTAGAATGCGCCCCTCTTCGGCGGGTCGTTAGCTCAGTTGGTAGAGCAGCGGACTTTTAATCCGTTGGTCGCTGGTTCGAGCCCAGCACGGCCTACCATTCGCGCTCCACGACAGTGCGAATTCCGAAGAACCGGGGGTATAGCTCAGTTGGTAGAGCAGTTGACTCTTAATCAATTGGTCCTAGGTTCGAGTCCTAGTGCCCCCACCAACACCGGAAAGGCCGACCTCGGAGTCGGCCTTTTCATTTTCCGCCACCGCGGAGCAGCGCATGCACATCTGGGTCGATGCCGACGCCTGTCCGGGCGCGATCAAGGAAATCCTCTTCCGCGCCGCCGGGCGCACCGGCCTTCCGCTGACCCTGGTGGCCAACCAGGCACTGCGGGTGCCGCCTTCCCCACACATCCGCATGGTGCAGGTGCCGGGCGGCTTCGACGAGGCCGACAAGTACATCGCCGCGCGCGTTGCGGCCGGCGACCTGGTGATCACCGCAGACATCCCCCTGGCGGCCGAGGTGGTGGCGCGCGACGCGCAGGCGCTGAGCCCGCGCGGCGAGGCCTACGGCAAGGAGAACATCCGCGAGTTGCTGGACCTGCGCAACTTCATGGACACGCTGCGCGGCACCGGGGTGGATACCGGCGGCCCGGCAGCCTTCAGCCAGGCGGACCGCCAGGCCTTCGCCAACCGTCTCGACCGCCTGCTGGCGCGACGCTGAAGGGCGCTCAGCGCCGCGGCGCCTGCGGCAGGTTCTTCATCATCTCCTCGATGTTGATGTCCCCCATCCCGGGCATGCCCATCATGATCACGTCTCCCGGGCGCTGTCCCGGCTTGCAGGCCCCCAGCCAGCGGGCGTCCATCGTCATGGTGGTGCTGGCCATGCCTTCGAGCGGCGGGGTGTAGGTGGTCCTGATCTCGCCACGATAGCTGCGGCGGAAGTCGCCGCTGAACACGCCGCTGAAGCGCGCGGTCGAGCCCTCCACCCGGCAGGTGGCCTGGAAGATCACCCGGTTGCCCTCGCGCCGGTAGGACTGGTCGGTGCATTGCGAGTCCTCGTCGGGCTGTACGAAGAGCTCGTCCACCGAGTCGTCCACACAGGTCTGCATGGTCATGCCCATGCCGCCCATTTCGGCGAGCGCGGTCTTCATCTCCCACACGCCGGGGTCACGCTTGGGCAGGTCGTCGGCGGCAACGGCCGGCAGGGCGCAGGCGCCGGCCAGCAGCGCGATCACACAAGGCTTGTGCATGGGCTGTCTCCACGGATCGAAGGTGCGGCTATCTTACCCGCCCGCTCGTCCAAGGGCGGTGGCCTCAACGGCCGCCGGCAGTTGCGAGCTCGGCAAATTCGTCCGTCGGCAGCGGCCGGCCGAACAGGTAGCCCTGCATCTGGTCGCAGCCATGCTCGTAGAGCTGGCGCTGCTGCTCGACGCTCTCCACGCCTTCGGCGATCACGCGCATGTGCAGGCTGTGCGCCATGGCGATGATGGCGGCGACGATGGATGCGGCGTTGCTGCCATCCTCCATGTCGCGCACGAAGGACTGGTCGATCTTCAAGGTGTCGATCGGGAAGCGGCGCAGGTAGGCGAAGCTGGAATAGCCGGTGCCGAAGTCGTCCAGCGCCAGCTCCACGCCGATCTGCTTGAGCCGGCGCAGCGTTTCCTCGGTGCGCCCGACCGCCCCCATCAGCATGCTTTCGGTCAGTTCCAGTTCCAGCAGTCGCGGCGGCAGGCCGGTTTCCGCGAGGATGGCGACCACCCGCCCGGGCAGGTCGGGCTCGCGGAACTGGCGGGCGGAGACATTGACCGCAATGCGCAGCTCGCCCAGCCCCTGCGCGCGCCAGCGCTGCGCCTGCGCGCAGGCCTCGCGCAGCACCCATTCGCCGATCGGGCCGATCAGGCCGAGCTCCTCGGCCAGCGGGATGAAGCGCAGCGGCGCCACCTGGCCCAAGCGCGGATGCCGCCAGCGCAGCAGGGCCTCGGCACCGCACACCCGACCGCTGTCCGCATCCACCTGCGGCTGGTAGACCAGGTGCAGTTCGCCGCGCTCCAGCGCGTGGCGCAGCTCCTGCTCGATGTCGAGCCGGTCCTGCATCTGGCGGTCCATCTCCGCGGTGAAGAAGCTGATCGCGTCGCGCCCGGCCTCCTTGGCCCGGTACATGGCCATGTCGGCGTTGCGCAGCAGGGTCTCGGCGTCGTCCCCGTCGCGCGGATACAGGCTCACGCCGATGCTGCAGGTCACGTAGAAGCCGCGCCCGTCGATCAGGATGGGCTCGGCCAGCGCCTGCTGCACCCGGCGCAGCACCGGATAGCCGTCCTGCTCGCCGATGAGGTCGGGCAGCAGGACGACGAATTCGTCGCCGCCCTGGCGAGCCGCGGTATCGCCCTCGCGCAGCGCGCCCGCGATCCGCCGCGCGGCCTCGCGCAGCAGCACGTCGCCCTGGGTGTGGCCGAGGTTGTCGTTCACCAGCTTGAAGTGGTCGAGATCCACCACCGCCACCGCCAGCGCGCTGCCGTGGCGGTGGGCCACGTGGATGGCCTGCTCCAGGCGGTCGCCCATCAGGCTGCGGTTGGGCAGGCCGGTGAGCGCGTCGTACTTGGCCTGATGCTCGATCTGCCGCAGGTAGAGCGTGCGTTCGGTGACGTCCTTGAGCACGCCGACCACGTAGCCGTCACCGTCGGCATCGGCTTCGCCGACCCGCGCCAGCGAACACTCGCACCAGAACCCGCTGCCGTCGGCATGGCGGCCGGTCAGCTCCAGCACGGTGTCGCGTCGCGCCGCGAGCGCCGCGTGCAGTTCCGCCCGGCCCGCGGCATCGATGCTGCTCAGGGCGGAGAGCGGCGCCCCCGCCAGCGCCTCGTGCGACTGGCCGGTCAGGCGCTCGACCGCCGGATTGGCGTAGATCAGCCGCGCTTCGTCCCCGTGGAGGTCGACGATCAGCACGCCGTCGCTGGAAGACTCCAGCGCCCGCTCGCGCAGGTGCAGCGCCGCCTCGGCCAGCCGGCGGGCCTGCACCGTGCGCTGGCTGGCAATGCCGAAGGCGAGGTCCTCGGCCAGTTCGCGCAGCAAGGCCACGCCGGCCGCGTCGAGGTCCGCCGGGCTGGCCGCGCCGATGCACAGGGCGCCGAGCAGGCGCTCGCCGTCCATCAGCGGAAAAGCGATCAGGGCGCTGCAGCCGGCAGCGCGCGCGGCCGCCCACAGCCCCTTTCCGGCATCGGTCGGATCGGCCAGGTGCACCAGCCGCCGCACGCTTATCGCCAGGCGCGCAGGATCCTCATCCTCGGCCCCCTGCGCCGCCAGCGCACGACAGAAATCCGCCGCCCGGCCGGCCGCCGCGACATCGCGCACCGCCAGGCCATCGAACAAGGCGATGCGGGCAAAGCGGAAGCGGCCGGATTCGACCAGCACCCGGCAGATGCCGTCGACCAGGCCGGCTTCGTCCTCGGCGTGCACCAGGGTCTCGTTGCCGCGGCTCAGGGTGCGCAGGATGCGCTGCAGGCGCAGCATGGGTTCGATCACCAGGCCGCCGATCGCCAGGTTGAGCGCCAGTACCAGCAGCGCCGCCATGACGACCACCGCGACGACCATCCCGTTGCGCGACGCGATCGAGGTGCGGTTGAACTCGTCCTCGTAGCCGCTGGCGCCGATCAGCCAGCCGAGCTCCTCGTGGATGCGAAACACCGCCAGCTTGCGCCGCGCCTGCTCCTCGCCCAGTTCCGGGTTGCGCCAGGCGTAGCTCAGCACCCCCTCGCGCTGCGCCAGCATCCGGCCGACCACCGCACGGCTGAGGACGTCGCCCGCGTGCAGTGCATCGGCCGCACCGCGGTCCGGGTGGACGATGAAATGCCCGTAGTTGGCGCCCGGGTTGGCGTCGATGATGAAGACGTAGCCGCTGTCGCCGATGGCGAAGCCGCTCAGCCGGCGGCGCAGGCCGTCGAGGTCACCGCCGGCCGCACGATGGCTGTCCACCAGGTCGTGCACCAGCGCATCGATCGTCCCCAGCTCGCGCTCGGCCTCCTCGCGCCCCTGGCGGTCGAGAAAGGCCACGCCGGCCAGCACGAAGGGCAGCATCACCAGCAGCACGACCACCACCACGATGGCCGACAGCTTTGCCCGCAGGCCCAGGTGGGCCGATTCCGCCATAACTCCTCCCGCGGCGCGTACTTGCGTGCACTCATGCCGCCGGCCAGAACCGGTGGCGCTGAGCTCCTCCTTTCGGTGCCGGCGCTTCGCGGCGCCGGGGCCGGCTTGTGTCGCTCCCTGATCCGGTCCAGCGGCGGGAACGTGCCGGGGTCCGGCCGGGCCGGACTCCGTGTCCGGAGCGTCCATGGGGTTTGTTGCGGGGCTTTGTGTTCCGCAGTGCGGAACAAAACCACTCTGTGTGCTTTATCGGATATTACGCATAAAGCAAGCGATGTGAAGTCGATTCCTCAATTTGGGGAGCATTTTTCACAGTTTGCCGAAATCACCGCGGGAGCCGTGTGCCGTTTGCCACCATGGGCAGGACCCGCTTGTCGGCTTTCCGACACACTTCGCGCGGCGCGCCACTGCCAAGCCGCGGCGAGCGACGCCCGCCCTCCGGGCACGCGAATTGCGTTTCCACACGCTGTCCGATTTTCCCGACACCGAACCCTTGACCACCGACCCGCCCACCTCCGGCCACGACTACCAGCCGCCACAGAACCCCTGTACCCGCTGCAGGCTGCGCGACGACACGCTGGCGCGCGGCGCCTGCGCACCCGGCGACGCCTGCCTGGTGGTGAACAGCGGCCGCCAGATCGACCGCTTCCTGTCGCGCAACCGCGAGTACGCGGAAGCCTGTCTGGACGACCCGTTCTGGGAACGCCGCGCCATCGCCGCGCGCTGGGCGCCGGCGGAGGCCGCGGCGCGGCTGATCGACGACCCCGACGAAACCGTGCGCCGCGCGGTCGCCACCCGCCTCACCGGCGGCGCCCTGCTGCGCCTGGCGCGCGACCCGGACCGCGAGGTGCGCGTTACCGTCGCCAGCCGATTGCCGCCCGCGCTGCTCGACAAGCTCATGCGCGACACCGACTACGCGGTGCGCCTGCAGGTCGCCCGCCGCCTGCCGCACGGGCGCCTGCCGCGCATGGCACAGGACCCCGACCCGGTGGTGCGCAAGGAAGTCGCCCGGCGCCTGCCGCCCTTCGCCCTCGGCCGCATGGCCCGCGACCCCGACCCGGAGATCCGCGCGCTGGCCGCCGCCCGCATGCTGCCCGAGGACGCCGCCCGCCTGCTCGACGACCCGGACTGGACCGTGCGTGCCGCCGCGCTCGCACAGGCGCCCGCCGACGCGGTACGCGCCCTGCTCGACGACCCCGAGCCCGACGTCCGCCTGCTCGCCGCCGAACGCCTCGGCCGCGCACCCGAATCCTGAAACGAGGACCGTGCCATGAACGCACCCGCCCCCGCCGCTGCCACGCCCGACCTGCTCGGTGAGTTGGCCTTCCGCCTGTGTACCGCCGTGCGCCCGGTGCCGGGCCACGCCACCCTGCTCGACGCCCTGGCCCGCGAAGGCGGCCCCGAGTTCGCCCCGCGGGTGTCGCGCGGCGGCTGGTTCCGCCCGGGGCGCCTGCTCGACGCCGACGGCCGCTGCGTGGCCGAGGACGCCCACGGCTGGCTGGAACAGGCGTGGGCCGAAGCGGACGAGGACGCCGACGCGCTCGCCGACCGCCTGTGCGGGCAGGGCTACCGGATCACGCGCGACCAGGGCGTCACCCACTACCTGGTCGCCCCCTACGGCAAGAGGCCGGCGGAGTACCTTCAGCTCGAAGTCGAGGAGCTGCAGGAGGCCAGCAGCCATGAGCTCGACTGCGGCGAAGGCATCGACTCGATCGAGACCCTGCTCGACCGCCCGGACGGGCTGCCGCCGCCCGCGCCGATCGGCCGTCCGCGCTACAGCTTCCGCCGCCTCACCGACGTTGCCGCCTGGACCGAACGCATCGCCGCCCAGGCCGGCAAACCCGCACCGGTACTGCGCTTCCTCGACGAATGGGCGCGCGCCAGCGCCGGCCAGCAGCGCCACTTCTGCGACCACTGGGTGCTGGCGCTCTCCGAGCACCTTGACCGCTACCGCCAGACCCGCTACGGCGCGGTGCCGGTGGCCGCCCACGCCCCGAGCTGGCAGGGCGCCGACGACGCCCGCGGCACCGAACTCGCCCAGCAACTGCACGACTTCGACCGCGCCGCCGGCTACGGCTTCGCCTGGTACTTCCACATGGTCAGCGGTCGACGCGTGCCACGCAGCCTGCCGCCCAAGGTCTATGCCGACCTGCAGGAGGACCTCGCCTACCTGCCGCAGCGCGACCTCGCGCTGGTCACCGGCTGGGTCACCGAGCCCTACAGCATCTGAGACGGGCGCATAGCTTGTAGGAGCGGCCTTGGCCGCGATACGGCCGGCGAGGAAACCATCGCCGCATCGCGGCCAAGGCCGCGCCAACACCCGTCGGCGACCCTCAATGCCGCGCGAACAGGTCGCGCACGCCGCACACCAGGCGCAGCGGGTCGAAGCGCACACCGTCCAGCTCCTCGCCGGCGATCAGCTTGTCCACCGCCGCGCGCGGCTCGCTCTCGCCGGTGAGCAGCACTTCCGCGCCGCGTTTGGCCATGTGGCGGCGGAAGCCGTCACCCGCGCTGCCGGCGATGACCAGCGCCACGCCATCCAGCGGATGCGGCCCCGCATCGTCAAAATAGTGGAACAGCTGCGCGCGCTCCAACCGCACGCGCTGCGGCTCGGTCAGCGGGCGGCCGGCGTCCCAGTCGAACACCAGCCACTCCGCGGCCTTGCCGGCGTGCCCGGCGATGTGCGCGAATTCGCGCGTGGCCACCGCGATCTTCATGCGGTCGCCACCGCCGGCGAGTAGTGCTGGGTAAGCTCGTCGACCAGGCAGCCGACCGGCGGCCCGAGCACTTCGTCCGCGCCTTCGAAGCGCACCGCAAAGATCTCGGTGCGCGTGCCGTCCAGATGGCCGGCCTTGACCACCACGCCGCGCGTGCCGGCGGCGGCCAGCAGCGCGCCCTCTGCCACCTCGGGCAGGCTGCCGTCGTTGAACAGGTCCTCGCTGGCGAACACCACTTCGCCCAGCCCGTAGCTAGCGCCGTCCATGATGCGCCCTCCTTACCAGAGTTCCGCGGGCGCCTTGAGGCGCTCCACCGGGGTGTCGCCGATCAGGTGCTCGTCGATGATCGCCCCCACGTCGCCGGCGCTCACGCCGGTGTACATGACGCCTTCCGGGTACACCAGCACGCTCGGGCCGGCCGAACACGGGCCCAAACAGCCGGTGTTGGTCACCGCATAGTCGTTCCACAGGTTGCGGGACTGGAAGGCCTCGAGAAAGGTCTGATAGACCTCGTTGCAGCCGCGCTGCTGACAGGAGCCGCGCGGATGGCCCGGTGGACGGCCCTGGACGCAGACGAGGACGTGTTTCTTCGGCTTGAGCATGACGGACTCCAAAAAACGTGACAGTCGCGCAGCGACTCTCGAACCTCCCCTCTACCGCTTGCGGGAGAGGGGCCGGGGGTGAGGGAAGCGGTCGTGACCGCCCGGTTGCCCCCTTGCCTAGCAAACCCGATGCCAGATGTGCTGGCGCCAATTTTGCTACGCCGCTCCGGTACCCCACCGGCAGCCCCGACCATGCAGAACGACACCCCGACCCGCGCCGCCCCGGCCGCCCATGATTTTTCCGCCGACGCCTTCGGCTTCAATCCCGGCGTCAGCTTTGCGCCCGCGCCCCCCGCTGCACCCGATCCCGCCGCCGACGGCATGGCGGCGGCACTGGACTGGTCGGCCTACGCCAACTACGGCCAGGGCGACGCCTACGCCGGCATCCCGGCGCGCGGCGGGCACTACGCCCGCGCGGTGGCGGTGTGCATCGGCAATCGCCAGTGCCAGCGCGCCGAGCGCAAGGGCGTGATGTGCCCGAGCTTCCGCCTCACCGGCGAGGCCCAGCATTCGACCCGCGGGCGCGTGGAAGCGCTCAAGGCGGTGCTCAACGCCGACGGCGCCGAGATCGATTTCGACAGCCCCGAGCTGGCCGCCGCCATGGAGCTGTGCGTCGGCTGCAAGGGCTGCAAGCGCGAATGCCCCAACGGCGTGGACATGGCCCTGCTGCGCACCGAATACCTGGCCCAGCGCGCCAGGAAGCACGGCCTCGCGCCGCGCGAGCGCGTGTTTGCCCACAGCACGCGCTGGCTGGAGCGCTGGCCCTGGCTGGGCCGCCTGATCCGCCTGCGCAACCGCCTGCCGCTGGCCGCCCGCCTGGGCGAGCGCTGGCTGGGGCTGGCCGCCGCGCGCCGCCTGCCCGAGCCAGCGCCGCGGCCCTTCGCCGCGCCGCCCGCGCCGGCCGCCGAGGCCGAGCGCCCGCGCGTCGCCCTGCTCGTGGACAGCTTCACCCGCCACTTCGAGCCGGGCAACGCCACCGCCGCCATCGAAGTGCTCAGCGCGGCCGGATACGCAGTACAGCTCATCGAACCGGCCACCGACGACGCCACGCCGCAGCGCGCGCTGTGCTGCGGGCGCAGCCTGCTGTCCAACGGCCTCATCGACGAGGCGCGGACTGAAGCGCAACGCCTGGTCGCCGCGCTCGCCCCGGCGATCGCCGCCGGCATCCCGGTGGTCGGCCTGGAGCCCTCCTGTCTCTACATGCTGAAGGACGAGTACTACAGCCTCGGGCTGGGCGCGGAGGTGGACAAGCTTGCCAAACAGGCCTTCCTGTTCGAGGAATTCGTCACCAGGGAGCACGCCGCCGGCCGCTTCAAGCTCGCCTTCGGGCCGCTCGCCGGCGAGAAAGTGCTGGTCCACGGCCACTGCCACCAGAAGGCCTATGGCGGCATGAAACCGCTCAAGAAGGCGCTGGCGCTGATCCCGCAGCTCGACCTGGAGATCATCGAGGCCGGCTGTTGCGGCATGGCCGGCAGCTTCGGCCACGAGGCCGAACACCACGCGCTGAGCCTGCAGATGGCCGAAGCCGAGCTGCTGCCGGCGCTGCGTGCGGCGCCGGAGGCCACGGTGGTGGCCGACGGGTTCTCGTGCCGGCAGCAGATCCACGATGGCGCGGGGCGCCGCGCGGTGCATGCGGCAGTGTTGATGCGGCGGGCGATGGCGGGCTGAACGGCCCGGCACACTCGGCCGACCTTTACTTGAGTCCCTCCCCCTTCAAGGGGGGCGAAGCCGGGGTTTCGCGAAGCACTGCTTCGCGCCGGCTGAGCGGGCCGGCTGTGCAAAGCCGGCCCTGGGCGGACAGGAGGGGGATGGGTTCGCAGCGGGCGTTGTCGGCGCTCGTATTGCCTCAGGAGAAACCCATCCCCACCCCAACCCTCCCCTTGAAGGGGAGGGAGCACAAACCCCACACCGCCCCCACACATTGTCGGTTTCCGCACATAGCCGCTACGCGCGCAAACCGCAGCGCACGCGCTTCCAGGCCACCCACCGCCGCTGGCACAACCCTTGCACCACCCCCAGCGAACCGTCCCTGGAGCACCACCGTGAAAGCCTCCGACATCGCCGCCCTGCTGGACGAGCCGGCCTGTGCGCACAACAAGAAGGAAAAGTCCGGCTGTGCGCGGCCCAAGCCCGGCGCCTCGGCTGGCGGCTGTGCCTTCGACGGCGCGCAGATCGCCTTGCTGCCGATCGCCGACGTCGCGCACATCGTGCACGGGCCGATCGCCTGCGCGGGCAATTCCTGGGACAACCGCGGCACCCGCTCCTCCGGCCCCACGCTCTACAAGATCGGCATGACCACCGATCTCTCCGAGCAGGACGTGATCATGGGCCGTGGCGAGAAGCGCCTGTTCCACGGCATCAAGCAGGCCATCGACCGCTACAGCCCGGCCGCCGTGTTCGTCTACAACACCTGCGTGCCGGCGCTGATCGGCGACGACGTGGACGCGGTGTGCAAGGCCGCCACCGAGCGCTGGGGCGTGCCGGTGGTGCCGGTGGATTCGGCCGGCTTCTACGGCACCAAGAACCTGGGCAACCGCATCGCCGGCGAGGCCATGTTCAAGCACGTCATCGGCACCCGCGAGCCGGACCCGCTGCCTGCGGACGCGGTGCCGCCGGGCATCACCGTGCACAACATCAACCTGATCGGCGAATACAACATCGCCGGCGAGCTGTGGCACGTGATGCCGCTGCTCGACGAGCTCGGCATCCGGGTGCTGTGTACGCTCTCCGGCGACGCGCGCTTCCACGAGGTGCAGACCATGCACCGCGCGGAGGTGAGCATGCTGGTGTGCGCCAAGGCGTTGATCAACGTGGCGCGCAAGATCGAGGAGCGCTGGGGCGTGCCCTGGTTCGAGGGCAGCTTCTACGGCATCACCGACACCAGCCAGGCGCTACGCGACATCGCCCGCATCATCGACGACCCGGACCTGATCGCCCGCACCGAAGCGCTGATCGCCCGCGAGGAAGCCCGTGTGCGCGCCGAACTGGAAGTCTGGCGCCCGCGCCTGGCGGGCAAGCGCGTACTGCTGTTCACCGGCGGGGTGAAGAGCTGGTCGGTGGTCTCCGCGCTGCAGGACCTGGGCATGAACGTGGTCGCCAGCGGCACCAAGAAATCCACCGAGGAAGACAAGGCCCGCATCCTGGAGCTGATGGGCGACAAGGCCATCATGTTGAAGAGCGAAGGCGCGCGCGACCTGCTCAACGCGGTCTATGAACTCAAGGCGGACCTGCTGATCGCCGGCGGACGCAACCTCTACACCGCGCTCAAGGCGCGGCTCCCCTTCCTCGACATCAACCAGGAACGCGAATTCGCCTACGCCGGCTACGAGGGCATGAAGGAGCTGGTACGCCAGCTCGCACTCACCCTCGAATCCCCGGTGTGGGAGGCGGTGCGCCGCCCGGCGCCGTGGTCGGCCAAGGCCATGGTGGTGGCCGGCCCCGAGATGGGCGACAGCCCGGACGCCGAGGACGACGAACCGGCCGCCGCCGGCGTCGGCGACGCAGCTTTCGACCCGCTGGCCGCCGCCTGAGGAGCCCGAACCATGGCTGAGATCATCCGTCACCCCAAGGCCCTGTCGGTCAATCCGCTCAAGTCCTCGGCGCCGGCCGGCGCGGCGCTGGCCTGCCTGGGCATCAATCGCGGCATGCCGGTGTTCCACGGCTCGCAGGGCTGCACCGCCTTCGCCAAGGTGTTCTTCGTCCGCCACTTCCGCGAGCCCATCCCGCTGCAGACCACCGCGATGGACCAGGTCGCCACGGTGATGAGCGCGGACGAGAACGTCATCCAGGCGCTTGCCACGGTGTGCGGCAAGAGCAAGCCCGCGCTGGTGACGCTCGCCACCACCGCGCTGGCCGAGACCCAGGGCACCGACATCGCCCGCCTGCTGCGCGAATTCCGCGCCCAGCACCCGGAGTTCGAGCACATCCCGGTCGCCGCGGTGAACACCCCGGACTTCTCCGGCTGTCTGGAAAGCGGCTACGCGACCACGGTGAAAGGCATCATCGACGCCGCGGTGCCGGAAACCCGTCACGCCGGCCGGCGCAAGAAGCAGGTGAACCTGCTGCTCGGCAGCCACCTCACGCCGGGCGACGTGGAAGCGATCAAGGAATGGGTGGAAGCCTTCGGCCTGCGCCCGGTCGCGGTGCCGGACCTGGCCGACTCGCTCGATGGCCACATCGTCGCCGAGGACTTCCTGCCGGTCACCCTGGGCGGCACCCCGGTAGGCGAGCTCGCTTCCCTGGGCGAGGCGGCCGCCACCCTCGTCGTCGGCCGCGCGCTCAACGCCGCCGCCGACCTGCTCGCCGAACGCACCGCGGTGCCCGACTGGCGCTTCGACGGCCTGATGGGCCTGGAGGCCTGCGACCGCTTCACCGCGCTGCTGGCCGAGCTCTCCGGGCAGAAGGTGCCCGACAGGATCGAACGCCACCGCGCCCAGCTGCAGGACGCGATGGTCGACACCCACTTCATGACCGGCCTGCGGCGCGTGGGGCTGGCCGCCGACCCCGACCTGCTGCACCAGCTGGCGACCTGGCTGGCCGGCATGGGCAGCGAGATCGTCGCCGCGGTGGCACCGGTAAAGGCCGCCGTGCTGGCCGACATCCCCGCCGCCAGCGTGCATGTGGGCGACCTGGAAGACCTCGAAGACCTCGCCCGCGCGGCCGGCGCCGAACTGCTGCTGGGCAACTCGCACGTCGCCGCCACCGCCGGGCGCCTGGGCGTGCCGCTGCTGCGCGCCGGCATGCCGCAGTACGACCTCATCGGCGGCCACTGCAAGACCTGGGTGGGCTACCGGGGCACCCGGCAGGCCCTGTTCGATCTGGCCAACCTGGTGGTGCAAAACCATGAGCACATCGCCCCCTACCGCGCCCGGCTTGTCGTGCGTGACGACCGCGACGCCGCGCCGCCGCAGGCTGCGGCTGGTGGCCGGCACTGACGGCACGGAGCGCGCCATGGAGAGCGTACGCATCGCCTTCGCCAGCACCGACCGCGCCACGGTGAACCAGCACTTCGGTGCCGCCGAGGCCTTTGCCATCTTCGAGGTCGGCGCGCAAGCCTCGCAGCTCGTGGAAGTGTGCGAATTCATCGACACCGCGCAGGACGGCAACGAGAACAAACTGCCGGGCAAGATCGCCACGCTGGCCGGCTGCGGCGCGGTGTATTGCCTGGCGGTGGGCGCCTCGGCGGTCAAGCAGCTGCTCGCCGCCGGCGTGCAGCCGGTGCGAGTGGAAGAAGGCGCCTGCATCGAGGCGCTGATCGCCGACATCCAGGCCGAACTCGCCTCCGGAGCCACCGGCTGGCTGGCCAAGGCGCTCAAGAGCCGGGCGCCGGCCGACAGCGCGCGCTTCGACGAGATGGAAGCGGAGGGCTGGCAGGAATGAGTGCCACCACCGCCCCGCAGCCGATGATCGCGCGCGCCGGACGCATCGTGGCGGTGGCCGACGACCGCCTCACCGTGCGCTTCGAGCGCCAGTCCGCCTGCTCGGCCTGCCGCGCCGCCAAGGCCTGTGCCGGCAACACGCCGGAGAGCGAACTGGTGATAGCCCGCCCCGCCGGCCGCCACTACTGCACCGGCGACACCGTACAGGTGGGCGTCGCCGAAGACGTCGCCCTGCGCGCCACGCTGGCCGCCTACCTGGTGCCGCTGGGCGGCTTCGTGCTGGCCATGCTGGCGGCGGCCGCCCTCGGCCTGCCGGACGCCGCGGTGCTGGCCGCCAGCCTCGCCGGACTGGGCGCCGGCTTCATGGCGCTGCGGCGCATCGCCCGCAATCCCGGAATTCAACTCCAGCCCGCGCTGCTCGAGGCGGGCACCTCCAAACTCGACCAGGAGATCCACCCATGAGCACCACCGCCATCGTCCCGGAAATCAGCCCCGAGCTCGCCGGCACCGACTTCATCAAGGAAATGGTGCGCCAGACCCGCGCCGTGGACAGCTACGGCAGCTACGACGGCTGGCCCACCGACCGCCTGCTCGCGCCCTACATCGTCACCAAGGAACAGCGCCGCGACATCCCGGTCATCGGCGACCCGGACGACATCATCCTGGCGCGCGTCAAGGCCTACCACAACGCCATCGCCGCGCTGATCGAGAAGGAATGCGGGCGCATGGCCGTGCCGCTGATCAACATCACCCACGAAGGCTTCGGCCGCGCGCTCATCACCGTCGGCAAGCTGGTGGTCATGGACCGCACCCTGCGCGACGTGCACCGCTTCGGCTTCGACAGCTACTCCAAGATGAAGGACGACTGCGACAAGCACCTCTCCGTCGCCCTGGAAATCATCGGCAAGTACCCGGAAGTCGCCGGCCTGTAAGGAGCACGACCATGACCGAAGAGGAACTCAAGGCGCTCGAGAAGGAGGTGCGCAAGCTCAAGCGCATCTCCAGCGAATGGGCCTCGCAGCTGCATGACCTGGTGGAAGACCGCCTGCCCGCCGGCTACGAGGAAATCCCCGCCATCGCCCAGTCCACCTACGACGCCTGCAAGGCGTGGGCGGACGCCAACAAGCGCTTCAACGAGCTGAGCGCATCCGTAAACAGTTAAGGAAAGCATCATGAGCAACATCACCGGCCTGACCCGGGGCGGCGCCACCTGGGAACCGCAGTTCGTCCTCGAACTGGACGCCAAGAAGTGCATCGGCTGCGGCCGCTGCTACAAGGTCTGCCCGCGCAAGGTGTTCGACCTGGTCGAGCGCGACGAGGACGAGCTGGACGACGACCTCGACGACGACAACATGATGGTCATGACCCTGGCCGACGCCCTGGACTGTATCGGCTGCGGCGCCTGTGCGCGGGTGTGCCCGAAGAGCTGCCACACCCACGGCGCCGCCCCGGTCGCCGCCTGAGTGCCGCGCGCATGAACGACCTGGCGCTGATCCTGTACCACAAGCAGGCCACCAGCGGCATGGTGCGCTTCGCGCGCTTCGGCAACACCGTCCTCGCCGCCCGGCTCGAAGCCGGCGCCGGCGGGGACGTCCTGCCCCACCCCGCCCCGCTCGCCACCCAGGCCACCGGCCGCCTCGGCCTGCCCGCCGGCGCCGTGCGCGTGGACGGCGACTTCCAGGCCGACCTGCTCGCCCCCGGCGGCACGGTGGACGTGCGCCTGGGCGAGTTCACCACCATCGACCCGCCCTTCGACGCCGTGTCCGCGGCCGAAGGCCGCTTCGTCACCCTCACCGAAATCCGCGGAATTCCCGACACCGAGCGCGACGTGCTGCGCCTGGTGTATGAGCATGTGCTGGGGTGAGGATCGGTAGCGGGCGCCTGAAGGCATGCGCTCCGCTAGACTTTCGGCCGCTGGGGACATCAGAATGCGAGTTGCATTCTCGTTCCTTGATCCGGCTCCTTCATGCACGGCCAAACCGCCCCCACCGCCAAGACCTTCGCCACCCACCTGCGCACGACCCTGACCGATGCCGAGCGCAAGCTCTGGCAACGTCTCCGTGGCCGGCAACTCGGCACCAAGTTCCGCAGGCAGCATCCGTTCCAGGGGTATGTGCTCGACTTCGTGTGCCTGGAACACCGCCTCGTCGTGGAAGTAGACGGTTCGCAGCACGCTGAAGCTGTGCAGCACGACGCGGCGCGCACCCAGGTTCTGGCGCACGCGGGGTTTCGGGTGTTGCGGTTCTGGAACAATGAGGTGCTGATGGAGACGGATGCGGTGATTGAGGCGATTCTGGGGGCATTGAACCCATCCCCACCCCAGCCCTCCCCTTGAAGGGGAGGGAGTGGACCACGGCATTCTGCAGCTCGCTATAGCACTCCTGCGTTGATTAGCAGGTCCCTTCCCCTTCAAGGGGAAGGACAGGATGGGGATGGGTTTGAAACTGCGACAATCAGCCACGCGCCACCCCACCCCAATTCCCCGGAAACTTCTCCCCGTTCCCCAGTCGAAGTCCTCGACCCACCGCACAACACCCACGGAGCCCGCCGCATGAACCCGGAACAAACCCGCGCCCTGCTCACCATCGCCCTGATGGCCGCCTTTGCCGACGGCCACCAGGACGCGCGCGAGCGCGAGCATGTGCGTCGCATCGCCGAATCACTGTCACGCGAGGCCGGCGCCGACTTCATCACCCTCTACCAGGACGTGCTGCTGCGCCGCGTGAAGCTGGAAGATGCGTGCGCCGCACTCGAAGCACCCGAGTTGCGCCAGCTGGCCTACGAGACCGCGGTGGGCGTGTGCGACGCCGACGGCCACCACAGCGCGGACGAGACCGTCTTCCTTGAACGCCTCGCCGCCCTGCTCGGGCTGGACGCAGGACGTGCGCATGCGCTGGTCGACGAGGCCGACGCGCTGGCCGACGCCCCGGTCGACGGCGCCCTGCCGCCGGTGCCCGCCGACCTGCCGGCACCGCCTCCCGCCGCTACCCCGGCCGCCGCCCCGGCCCCCGACCAGGCGGAGCTCGACCGCATGATCCTCAACGCGTCCATCCTCAACGGCGCGCTGGAGCTGCTGCCGCAGTCGCTCGCCTCCTGGGCCATCATCCCGCTGCAGACCCGGCTGGTGTATCGCGTGGGCAAGAGCTACGGCTACGAGTTGGACCGCGGCCACATCACCGACTTCCTCGCCACCATCGGCGTCGGCCTCACCTCGCAGTACGTCGAGCAGTTCGGCCGCAAGCTCATCGGCGGCCTGCTCGGCAAGGTGCTCGGCAAGACCGGGCGGGCGATCGGCAGCGCGGCCACCGGCTCGGCCTTTTCCTTCGCCAGCACCTGGGCGCTGGGCCAGGTCGCCAAGCGCTACTACGGCGGCGGGCGCAAGCTCGATTCGGCCAGCCTCAAGCAGATGTTCGCCGGCCTGGTGGACGAAGCGCGCGGGCTGCAATCGCGCTACCAGCCGCAGATCGAGGAACGTGCGCGTACCCTGGACCTGAAGCAGATCACCGCACAACTGCGCGGCTGAACGGGCGCCGCCCGGCGCCACATGAGAGATCGCATGGGCCGCCCCGGCGGCCGTCTTAAGACCGCCTTAAGGCGCAGATTGCATAAGACGGCCTCCTGGCCAGCCATCTCCCCTCCATGTCCGCACATACCTTCAATCGTCGCGCCGCGACCCGCATCGGCGCCGTCAGCATCCTGCTCGCCATCCTCGCCAGCCTTGCCGGCTGGTTCGCCGCACAGGAGAGCGCCGAAGAAGCCACCGTCGACCTGGCCATCGAGGAATCCCAGCGCCTGCTGCGCCACTTCGACGCCCTGCACATGGACACCGAGGCCGGCCGCGCGCATGCGGCCACCGCCGCACAGGCCATCGTCGGCGGGCTCTTCGACATTGCCGAGATCTACGACGCCGCCGGCCGCAAGCTCGCCGAGGCCGCCACCGAGGTCGGCGAAGCCATCGAAGCGCAACTGCCCTCGCACGCCCGGCCGCTGCAGGGCGAGGCGGTCTATGACAGCCAGACGCTGCCGGACGGCCGCTGGGCGCTGCGGGTGTTCGTGCCGCTGGCCACCCTGGAGGAACCGGGCGAAGGCTTCTTCGAAGGGGTGCGGGTGATTCCCGCATGGCAGCAGGACCAGATCCTGCACGGCGCCCTCGCCACCGCCGGGCTGGCGGCCTTCGCCGCGCTGCTGTGCGGTGTGGCCATCTATCCGGTGGTGGTGCATCTGTCCGGGGAGAACGAGCGCAAGGCCCACGAGGTGCTCGACTCCCACATCGCCATGATGGAGGCGCTGGGCCGCGCCATCGCCAAGCGCGACTCCGACACCGGCATCCACAACTATCGCGTGGCCTGGACGGCCGCGCGCATCGCCGAGCGCATGGGCTTCCAGAAGACCGCCATGCAGTCGCTGATCGCCGGCAGCTTCCTGCACGACGTGGGCAAGATCGGCATCCCCGACACCATCCTGCTCAAGCCCGGCCGGCTGGACGAGGACGAGATGGCCATCATGCGCACCCACGTCACCCTGGGCGAGGAGATCGTCAAGGGCATGGGCTGGCTGGACGGGGCGCACGAAGTGGTCGCCGCCCACCACGAGAAATGGGACGGCAGCGGCTACCCGCGCGGCCTCGCCGGCTCGCAGATCCCGCTCGCGGCGCGCATCTTTGCGGTGGCCGACGTCTTCGACGCGCTGGGCTCGCGCCGCCCGTACAAGGAGCCGATGAGCTTCGGCCAGGCCCGCGCCATCCTGGAGCGCGACACCGGACGCCACTTCGACCCGGCGGTCATGGCCGTCTTCCGCGAGATCGCGCCGCAGATCCACGCCACCCTGTCGCAGTGCGACGAAGAGGAACTCCGCCGCCTGCTGACCGGCGCAGTCCGGCATCACTTCGACGTCTGAGGCGCCGCAGCCGCCACGTCCGCACCCCGCCCACTCGCATACAATCCCGCCATCACAAGCTGGATGCGGGCACCACCCGCGCGGAGTCCCGGATGAACCAGTTCCTGCCCGCATGGGCTCACCCCTGGCTGCACCCCATCACCACCGGCGTGCAGATCGTGCTGATCCTCGTCGGCGCCTGGCTACTGCGGACCTTGCTGCGCCACCTGGTCGGGCGCATCGGCGCCCGCCACGGCCTGCCGCCGGAGTTCGCCTTCGCGGTGCGCCGGCTGAGCAGCGTCGTCATCTACGCCGGCGCGGTGCTGCTGGTGCTGGACCGCCTGGGCGTGTCTGCCACCGTGCTGTGGACCGCCTTCACCGGCTTTGCCGCAGTCGGCGCGGTGGCCTTTTTCGCCGCCTGGAGCGTGCTGTCCAACATCTTCTGCAGCCTGCTCATCTTCACCACCCGCCCCTTCCGCCTGCACGACTGCATCGAACTACTGGAAAGCGGCGACAAGCCCGGCCTGAAAGGGGAGGTCATCGACATCAACCTGATCTACACCACCCTGCAGGAAACCGCCGAGGACGGCGCCAACACCGTGCTGCAGGTGCCCAACAGCCTGTTCTTCCAGCGCGCGACGCGTTGCTGGCGAGGGGCGTCGGGCTGACCCCGCTCACCGCAACACTACATGGCTGGCCAGCGCGAACGTCTAACACGGTTAGCTGATTTGCCAGCGCTACTTGCTGGCAAGCGATCTTGCCGGTGGCAATGGCTTACCGATTTGCAGTCTGTCCCATTTCGCTGGAACCCCAATTGCATGATAGATTTGCGCCTTGCTAGTTGAATAGTAATCAGGTGCAGGAGCAGCAATGCCAGACGATCAATATGTCGCCCTACTCGTATCCTCAGAAGGTGACAAAGCGGTTGGACCAATAATTGAGTTCATGCGAAGAACAGGATTAACATCCGGATGCTACGCATATAAATTCAGAGTCAAGAGCAAAGAAGACCTAATCCACAAGAAGAATCGTAAGACTCAAGAGAAACCACACTACAAGCTTGCTGATATTACTGACGTTGTCGGCGTGAGACTTGTCACTCTTTTCAAAGGAGAAATGCTTTCCACATACTCCAAGCTGATCGACATTCTCGCCTCAAACCCCGCAGACACTCAATTGCTGCACACAACACCAGAAGAGATCATCGTTTACAGAGGAACGTCTGCATTTGATGATCTAGCCAACGAAATTCAGAGCATTACCGAAGCAAAATTTGAAGCTCCGAACTTTGTTTCCAAGACGTCAGCAGAGGGATACTCGAGCATTCACATTATATGCCGGCACATCAAGAATATTAACGAGCTTAATGGCAGTGGCTATCAGTATCACCTCCCCATCGAAATTCAGATAAGAACCGTTTTCGAGGACGCATGGGGAGAGATTGACCACAAGTATGGGTACGTTATACGTGAAGGAAAGGATGCGGGGAGCCCGATAAACAATTCTCCGCATATTCTTTCTCACCTGAAAGTTCTGAAAGATTTCACAGACGCGTGCATGGACTACGCCGAATGCATTCGAAAAGAGGCTCTTCCAGAACTACTTGACTTGACAACCGGAACCACAAAAACGATATCTGTAGCTTCAGACGAGGACATACTTCAGAGATTCCTCAGCATGGGGATAGCTGAAGAATTCGTACAGCGCTATATTGAAGCACGTTCTTTACGCGACGAAGCTGCGGACGAATCTGGTGCAATTCACGACGGGCGAATCACAGCAGCGAGTAAGTACCTTCAGGCAGCTGATCTTTTTAGCTCCCTCTGCAACGAACTTACACGCGGTGATTTCGCTATTAGCCTAGACAGCGGGGGAAAACTTGCCTACTACTATTGCTCAATGAATGAAGCGCTATGCTTGATGTCAACCAACCTTCCTGAGTATATGAATGCAGCGATTGACAAGTATTCATTCATTGAAGCGCACTACAAAAACTACCCACTGGCAAAAATGCGCCTTGGCCAAGCGCTTTGCAAGGCGGGAAGACTAGAGGAATCCATCGAAAAATTGCGGCAAGCGGGTTCAGATTTCAGAGAACTCGGTGCAAAATCCCAAGAAGAAGGGGTCTGGAGTGACAATCTGCCACGTGCGGACTATGAACACATGGCCTTTACGCAGCCCAAGATTCTTGGTTTCACGCTGTGGAAAAAATCACAGAGACCAGGGTTTGTTTCCGTTCAAGAAAAGGCTGACCTTTACTTTGAAGCATATGAAACGACCTTGAAATGTCTCGATGCCAAAGAAGTCGACGCAAGAAGATATTTTGATGTTCAGAATAATCTCCTCTACTACTGCGTAGGTTTCGCCTATTGTGCTCCCAAGGACGACGTTCGGCTGAACGAGATCAGAAGCAAGATCCCCGACCTGCTTGACGGGATGGTCACAAAAGGCGGCGGCACTGATCAAATGCGGATCGAGGATCTAGATACTGTTTTTAAGGCCTATGCTTTCCTTGAAGATCCAAAGGCTAAGGAGATCGCACGGGATCTCATCCAAAGATGCCTGAGAAAGGACGCAAACCTCGTCACAACTCTACGCATTTCAATTGCCGAAGTAGCCCAAGAGTATCTAGACAGTGGCACGATTATTGCTATATGAGCGGGGTGCTTTGGCGTCATTCCGAATTTTTAGCTTGACTTTGCTTGTGAAGCCTTCAAAATGAAGGCGTCTTATCTGTGAAACCCACTAGGGCTTAGACGGGAGGTACCGAAATGCTGATTCCTAACGGAGATGGCTGAGAGAGTTCGGAAACCGGGATCGACAGAAGACTCGATATGCGCGAAGGGGCTGGGACACCAGCCCCTTCGTCCGTTCACGGACTGTATTCCGTACCTGATAGCAGCTACGTTGCTCAAAGGCCAGGGATCTTGGGCGATGTGACATACCCCTCGCTTCGTCAGCGAGATTTCTTGTCGCAAACCCGACAACCCCCCGCCCGCGTTCCGCTCCCGACAACGACGACAGCGCGACACCGCAACTAAATCAACGTCTTACACCACACACCCACGTGGCACGCCGCTTGCGACTTGTCTCCCGACACCCCTTCCCCCAGGAGAGACAAGATCATGATCACCCTGACCCCCACCGCGCTGAAGGCCGTCAGCCGCTTCATCACCGGTTCCGCCGACCCCGTGGCCGGGCTGCGCATCCATGTGCAGGGCGGCGGCTGTTCCGGGCTGCAGTACGGCATGAAGCTGGAGGCCGAGAAGGCCGACGACGACGTCACCGTTGAAGTGGATGGCGTGACCATCCTGGTCGACCCGTTCTCCGCGCCCATGCTCTCCGGCGTGACCGTGGATTACGTCGAGTCGCTCACCGGTTCCGGCTTCAAGTTCGAGAACCCCAATGCCTCGGGCGGCTGCGCCTGTGGGCAGTCCTTCTCCGCCTGATCGGGAGACGCCGCCATGTGGGACTACTCCGAAACCGTCAAGGAACACTTCTACAACCCGCGCAACGCCGGCCCGCTGCCGGAAGCCAATGCGATTGGCGAGGTGGGTTCGATTTCCTGTGGTGACGCGCTGCGCCTGATGCTGAAGGTTGAGCCCGAGTCCGAGAAGATCGTGGACGCGAGCTTCCAGACCTTTGGCTGCGGTTCGGCGATTGCGTCGAGCTCGGCGCTGACCGAGATGATCAAGGGCAAGACACTGGACGAGGCGCTGGCGGTGAGCAACCAGGACATCGCGGACTTCCTCGGCGGCCTGCCGCCCGAGAAGATGCACTGCTCGGTAATGGGCCGCGAAGCCCTGCAGAGCGCGGTGGCCAACTTCCGCGGCGAAGAGTGGAAGGACGATCACGAGGAAGGCGAGCTGATCTGCAAGTGCTTCGCCATCGACTCGGTGATGATCGAAGAGACCATCCGCGCCAACAACCTGTGCAGCGTGGAGCAGGTGACCAACTACACCAAGGCGGGCGGCGGCTGTTCCTCCTGTCACGAGGGCATCGAGGAGATCCTTGCCCGCGTGCTCGCCGAGCGTGGCGAGACCTTCTCGCCCGCGCCGCCGCCGGAAAAGAAGAAGCCCGGCAAGCTGTCCACGCTGGAGCGCATCCGCAGGATCGAACAGGTGATCGAGAAGGCGCGCCCCAACCTGCAGCGCGACCACGGCGACATCGAGCTGGTGGATGTGGACGGCAAGACCATCTACGTGGCCATGAAGGGCGCCTGCTCCGGCTGCCAGATGGAAGCACTCACCCTGGGCGGTGTCCAGCAGCAGATGATCGAAGCGCTGGGCGAGATCGTGAAGCTGGTGCCGGTGAAGCTGAAGACCCCGCCGCCGCTGGTGAACCCGAGCTGATCGACCACAACCTCGCCTGCCCCGTGGCCCGCCCCACCCCGGCGGGCCGCCCGAAACACGCCGGCGCCACCCGCCCGGCGGACCCGCGGAGAGCACCATGAGCACCCCGAATTCCCTGCTGAAGCCGATCTACCTGGACAACAACGCCACCACCCGCTGCTCGCCCGAAGCGGTGGCGGCGATACTGCCCTTCTTCACCGAGCAGTTCGGCAATCCGTCGTCCATGCACAGCTTCGGCGCCAAGGTGGGCCACGCGGTGAAGGCCGCGCGCGCTTCGCTGCAGAAGCTGCTGGGCGCGGAGTACGACTCCGAGATCATCTACACCTCCGGCGGCTCCGAGGCGGACAACACCGCCATCCTCTCGGCGCTCAAGGCCAACCCGGAAAAGAAGGAGATCATCACCACCACGGTGGAGCACCACGCGGTGCTGCACCTGTGCGACCAGTTGGAGAAGGAAGGCTACAAGGTCCACAAGCTCAAGGTGGACGGCCGCGGCCGGCTGGACCTGGCCGAATACCAGGCGCTGCTCTCCGACAAGGTGGCGGTGGTCTCGGTGATGTGGGCCAACAACGAGACCGGCACCTTCTTCCCGGTAGAGAAGATGGCCGAGATGGCGAAGGCCGCCGGCGTACTCTTCCACACCGACGCGGTGCAGGCGGTGGGCAAGATCCCGCTGGACCTGAAGAACTCCGCCATCGACATGCTCTCGCTGTCCGGCCACAAGCTGCACGGCCCCAAGGGCATCGGCGCGCTCTACCTGCGCCGCGGCGTGCGCTTCCGCCCGCTGCTGCGCGGCGGCGGCCAGGAACGCGGCCGGCGTGCGGGCACCGAGAACGTGCCGGCCATCGTCGGCCTGGGCGTGGCCGCCGAGCAGGCGCTGGAGCACATGAAGGAAGAGAACACCCGGGTGCGCGACCTGCGCGACCGCCTGCAGAACGCCATCCTCTCCGCGGTGCCCTGTTGCTTCGCCACCGGCGACGTGGACAACCGCCTGCCCAACACGCTCAACATCGCCTTCGAGTACGTGGAAGGCGAGGCCATCCTGATGCTGCTCTCCAAGCAGGGCATCGCCGCCTCCAGCGGCTCGGCCTGCACCTCGGGCTCGCTGGAACCCTCGCACGTGATGCGCGCGATGGGCATTCCCTACACCGCCGCGCACGGCACCATCCGCTTCTCGCTGTCGCGCGAGAACACGGTGGAAGAGATCGACCGGGTGGCTGCCGCGGTGCCCGGCATCATCGCCCAGCTGCGCAAGCTCTCGCCCTACTGGAACGGCGACGGCCCGGTGACCGACCCGGACAAGGCCTTCGCCCCGACCTACGCCTGAGCCCCCTGCGCCTCGCGGAGCCCCGCCATGAACAGCGATGCCCTGACCATGACTGCCGATGCTGCCACCCCCGGCCTGCTGCGCCTGCTGCGTGAAGACGTGCGCTGCGTGTTCGGCCGCGACCCCGCGGCGCGCACCGCCTGGGAGGTGCTCACCACCTACCCCGGCGTGCACGCCATCATGGCCTACCGCGTAGCGCACGCCATGTGGCGCCGCGGCTGGCGCTACCCGGCACGGCTGGTGAGCTTCATGGCGCGCGTGGTGAGCAACGTGGACATCCACCCGGGCGCGCGCATCGGCCGGCGCTTCTTCATCGACCACGGCGCCGGGGTGGTGATCGGCGAGACGGCGGAAGTCGGCAACGACGTCACCCTGTACCACGGCGTGACCCTGGGCGGCACTACCTGGAACCCCGGCAAGCGCCACCCCACGCTGGGCGACAACGTGGTGGTTGGCGCCGGCGCCAAGATCCTGGGCGCGATCACCATCGGCGCGCGGGTTCGGGTGGGCGCCAATTCGGTGGTGGTCAAGAACGTGCCCGCCGACCGCACCGTGGTGGGCATTCCGGCCCGCGTGGTGCGCCGCGACGCACCCATCCTCACCGCCACCGACGAGCTCAACCTGGACCACCACCTGCTGCCCGACCCGGTGGGCCACACGCTCAACTGCCTGCTCGACCGCATCAAGACGCTGGAAAGCGAACTGGGCGAACTGCGCCGCGCGGCCCCGGCCACGCGCGCGGCCATCCCCATCGTTTCCGCCACGCCCGACTGCCAGGCCAACACCGAGGCCGCCTGCCCCGAGTGCGCCTGCCAGCCCGAGACCAGCGAGGCACGCTGACATGGACCTGCTGCACTTCGATCCGCAACCCCTGTACTTCGACGACCCGCTGCCCGAAGGCGTGCTGGCACTGATCGAAGCCGCCGGCGCGTGCTATGGCGAACCCGAGGCCGAAGCCCTGCTCGACCGCGCGCATACCGCCGCCCCGGACCACCTGATGGTGCTGGTGGCGCGCTACCGCTACTACTTCTACCGCCACCGCCTGATTGAGGCCGACGCGGTGGTATGGCAGGCGGTGGCCACCGTCGCCGCGCGCCTGGGCCTGCCGGCCGACGGCCGCAACCTGGACGAGGAAGACATTGCAGTCGCGGCCCGGAAGTCGATGACCCTGACGCGCTTCTACCTCTCCGCGCTCAAGGCCGCCGCCTACGTGCGCCTGCGCCGGGGCGAGATCCCCGGCGCGGTGCGCCTGCTGGAAACCCTGGTGCGGGTCGATCAGGCCGACCGCCTCGGCGGCCAGGCCTTGCTCGACATCGCCCACGCGCATCAAGCGGAAGTGGCCGAACTGGCCGAACTCGACAACTGAAACCCTCACGGAGCCAACATCATGGATGAGCTGACCCTGGACGAAGCGATGGAAGAACTCTCCTCCGCCGAGGATTTCCTCGACTTCTTCGGCGTGGAGTACGACCCGGCGGTGGTGCACGTGAACCGCCTGCACATCCTGCAGCGCTACCACGACTACCTGGCCCACAACCCCGCGCCGGAAGGCGACGAGGCGGCCGCCCGCGCGCACTACCGCAGCTTCCTGGAAATGGCCTACCGCGACTTCACCACCTCGGACGCGGTCACCGAGAAGGTCTTCGCGGTGTTCCGCAAGGCCAGCGGCACGGCTTTCGTACCGCTGGAGGCGATCGGGCGTTGAGCCGTCGCACTCCTCCCCCTTCAAGGGGGGCGAAGCCGGGGTTTCGCGGAGCACTGCTCCGCGCCGGCTGAGCGGGCCGGCTGTGCAAAGCCGGCCCTGGACGGTTGGGAGGGGGATGGGTTTCCGCTGAGGTTGGCACGCTTTCCTTTGTGCCTCCCAAGAAACCCATCCCCACCCCAGCCCTCCCCTTGAAGGGGAGGGAGCCTTCTTTGTGACCGATTGAGATCCGCCCAGCTTCACCAACACGCTAGCACTCGGAACGACGCAATCATGCTGCACAAATACGACTACGGCGACGCCGTGCGCGTCACCCGCAACGTCCGCAACGACGGCACCTTTCCCGGCCAGGAGATCGGCGAGCTGCTGATGCGCCGCGGCAGCGTGGGCACGGTGATCGAGATCGGCACCTTTCTGCAGGACCAGATCATCTACACCGTGCATTTCCTCGAGGCCGACCGCATCGTCGGCTGCCGCGAGGAAGAGCTGATCGGTGCCGACGAACCGTGGAACCCGAGCCGCTTCGAGTCGCGCGAGAAAGTGCGCGCCGAGCGCGACTTCGCCATAGCCGGCGAAGTGGTGGCGCCGCGCGGCATGGTGGGCGAAGTGCTCAAGGTGATGCGCGACATGCCCGGCGGCGTGCATTACCACGTGATCTTCGGCGACCGCGTGCTGTGCATTCCGGAAGCCTCGCTGTCCGCGCTGTACCCGTCCGAAGCCGAGGAGGTGAACGCATGAACACCATGGCTTACTACGAGCTGCAGGCCGCGCACAGCCTGTTCGGCAAGGCGGCCGGCGCGCTGGACGAGCGCGAGAGCCGCAAGGTACGCGCGGTGGCCGAGCGCTACGCGGAAATCGAAGCCGCGGTGCTCGGCAGCGAGGAGGCGCGCGGGGTCTGCCTGCAGCCCGAGGCGGTGGCCGACGCCGAAGCCGAGATCCGCGAGCGCTACGACGACGACACCGCCTTCGACGCCGCACTGGACGATGCCGGCCTGAACCGCCAACGCCTGCACGCCGCCCTGCAACGCAGCCTGCTGGTGGACGCGGTGATGGCCCGCGTGGGCGCGCGCGTCGGCCCGGTGGGCGAGACCGAGGCGGAGATCTTCTACTACACCCACCGCGAACGCTTCCACAGCCCGGAAACGCGCAGCGCGCGCCACATCCTGATCACCATCAACGACGAATTCCCCGACAACCGCCGCGAGGTGGCCGAGCGGCGCATCGGCGAAATCGCCCGCCGCCTGGCGGCCAAGCCGGAGCGCTTCGCCGAACAGGCGATGAAACACTCGGAATGCCCCACGGCGCTCAACGGCGGCCTGCTCGGCGAAGTGCCGCGCGGCGAACTCTACCCGCAACTGGACGCCGCGCTGTTCGCGCTGCCTGAAGGCGGCATCAGCGCGGTGGTGGAGTCGGAGCTGGGCTTCCATCTGGTGCTGTGCGAACAGGTCAAGCCCGAACGCACCCTGCCGTGGGCGGAAGTAGCCGAATCGCTGTGCAAGCGCCTCACCGAGGAACGCGCGCGGCGCGAGACGAAGAGCTGGCTGCAAGCTTTGATGGCGGGCGCGGCGGCAAGCTGAACGCTGCGCTCCGCCAGCTCCCGGCTTGCGCTGCACTCCGTGCGGGCCACGCTCATGTAGGAGCGGCCTTGGCCGCGATGCAGCCGCCGTTTTGCCACAAGCCGTATCGCGGCCAAGGCCGCTCCTACACTCGCCGCGCGTCTTCCAGGTAGGCCATCATCGGCCCGAACACCTCGCTGGCCAGGTCGAAGAACTCCCCGTCCAACGGCTCCGCCAGCCCGCGCAGCGCGAGGCGATAGGCGGGGTCGCTGGCTTCGCCGAACGCCGCCTTCTGCCCGCCGCTCCATTTGCGCTGCGCCGCGCCGACGTTCTGCCCGCCCTCCACGTAGGCCCAGGCCGACTTGGGGTAGAAGTGCAGCGGACGCGTCAGCCCGACGCAGTAGTGGGCGACCAGCTCCGCCAGGCGTGCACGCGCATCTGCCGCCGGCACGGTGAGCAGGACGAAGTCGCCGTCGCGCGACACCCCGCGGGTGACGCATTCCACCCCGTCCGGCGGGTCGGCGCACAGCGCGAGATGGGCGAGCCAGGCGGCGAGGTAATCGGCGGCGCGGGTGTCGTCGTAGCGAGCACGCACCTGGCCGCCAGGGCGCAAATCGGTGAAGGCGGCGCTCAATTCCCAGGCTTCCCCGTCCAGCGTCAGCGCGAGGCGCAGTTCGTGCGCCGGCAGGCGTTCGCCCGCGCTGGCCGCGCGCAGGCGGCCGGCGTAGGCCTGCATGGCGGCCAGTTCGCCGCGCAGCGCGTCCTCGCCCAGCGCGCCGGCCGGGTACTCGGCGCCGGCACGGGCGAGCGCCAGCAGGGCGTCGTCGTCGGCCGTGTCCGCTTCCAGAAGCACAGGCACCAGACGGGCAGCCAGCGCCTGGCGGGCCGGCCAGTCGGGCAGGAAGGGCTCGACGTCGGCGAGTTCCTCCTCACCCTCGGGCAGGTCCAGGCCGAGGCGCTCGCGCAGCAGGTAACGGCAGGGATTGCGATAGAAGCGGGTGAGCTGGAGCAGCGACACATTGCGCCAGGCGGCATCCGGCGCGGGCAACGGCGCGGCAAAGAAGGGCGCGGCGGGGTCGCTGTCCGCGGCGTTGTCGTCCCCGGCATCGTCGGCCTCGTCCCCGCTGGCGGCGGGCGGGGCGATCTCTGCCGGCGCGGCGGCCGCGCCCAGGCGGGCGGCGAGCGCGGCGGCGTATTCCTCGTGGTAGCTGGCCAGGCGCGGGTCGCGCCCGGCGTCCGGCAGGAAGTAGTCGGCCGAGAAGGCCTGCAGCGGATGCGCCACGGTGAGCCGGCGGCGCGCGGCGGCGAGCGCGTCGGGGTTGGCCGGGTCGCTCGCGCAGGCTTCGGCGAGCAGGTCGAGCAGTTCATCGACCAGCACCGAGGGCGGCAGCTCGGCGCCGTCGCGCACGCTGCGCCCGGTGTAGGACAGGTGCAGCACCTCGCGCGCGGCGAGCAGCAGGTCGAGGAAGAGGTTGCGGTCGTCCACCCGGCGCTGGCGGTCGCCCTTGGCCGGAAAGGCGGCCATCAGGTCGAACTCCGCCGCACGGTCGCTGCCCGGGAAGGCGTCGCGGTCGAGGCCGACGATGGCCACCACCTTGTAAGGCAGACCGCGCAGCGTGGCCATCGCCGAGAAGGTGACCGCGCCGCCCGGCACGCCACCGCGCGCCGGGTCGTCCAGCCGAGCGGCCAGCGCCGGGCGCACCACGTCCAGCGGCAGGGCCTCGGCCAGCCCGGCGGCGCCGATGTCGGCGGCCAACGCGGCAATGGCGGCGCGCACTTCGCGCAGCTCGTCGGCCCAGCGGGCGTCGTCGGCCACCAGGCGGTCGAGCGCGTCGTTGAGGCTGCGCTGCCAGCCGGCTGCGTCCTGCGGTCGCAGCAACTGGTCGCGCAGCGTGCGCAGGGTCTCCGCATAGCGCCAGAAACGCCCGAGCGCCAGGCCGTCGCCGCCTTCCGGCCGGCCGGCACCCACCCGCCCCGCGAAAGGCGCGGCGCTGGCCGCCTCGCCGGCGGCCCAGGCGAGGAAAAGGCGGTGCAGGCCCTCTTCCAGCGTGTGGGCGGTGGCGTGCTCCGCATCCGCAGCACGCAGGCCCCAGCGGATGCCGGCCTCGCGCATCCACTCATGCACGGTCTCCAGCGCATCCACGTCGAGGTCGAAGCGCGCGGCCACCGCGGGCTGCTGCAGCAGGTCGAACACCCGGCTGGCCGGGAAGCGCCCGGCCACCAGCGCGAGCAGCGCGTCGAGCGCCTGGGCGACGGCGTTCTCGCGGGTGCCGCCCAGGCCGGTAATGCGCCACGGCATGCGGCGCGCGGCCGGCGCGGTGCCGAACACCGCCTCGATCAACGGCGCGGCGGATTCGAGGTCCGGGGTGAGGACGAGGACGTCCTCCGGGCGCAGCGCGGGGTCGGCGGCGAACAGGCCGAGCAGGCGGTCGTGCAGCACTTCGAGCTCGCGGGTGCGCGAGTGGCACACGTGCACCTCGACGCTGCGGTCGTCATCCGCCAGCGCCACGCCGCCCGCTTCGAGTTCGTTCAGGTCGAGGATGGCGTTATGGATCTGGGCGAGCAGGTGGCCGCCGGGATGGTCGACGAAGACCGCTTCTTCCTCGACCTCGTACTCGCCCTCGAACAGCAGGTCGATATGCGCCTGGGTCTGCCGCCCCCAGGCGGCCAGCAGGCGGTTGCCGGTGTCGAGGAACATGTCCTGCTGGCGGGCGGCGAGCCAGGACAGACGGCGCGCGTCGACCACGTCGAACCAGTATTCGCGGCAGGGGTTCAGGGTGTAGAGCTGCACGTCCACCACGCGTGCGAGTTCGCGCAGCATGTCGAGGTAGAGCGGCGGCAACGCCGGCAGGCCGACCACGTGCACGGTGCGCGGCAGGCCGAGCCCGGCCAGTTCGCCCTCGTCCATCGCCGTGACCGCGCGCAGGAAGGCCGCCGCCGGGTGCTCGCGGCGCTGCGGCATGGCGGCCTGGATGCGGCGCCACAGCTCGGCCTGCCAGGCTTCGTCGGCGCGCTGGGCCTCATCGGCCTCGCGCCCGCCGAGCGCGCTGCGCCCTTCGGCCCAGGCCGCCAGCCAGCGCGGGCGGTAGGTGAGGTAGTGGTCGAACACCCGCGCGATGCGTTCGGCGAGCTCGAAACGCATGCGTGCATCGGCCGCGGCCAGGTAGCCGGCCAGGCGCGGGTGTGCCGCCACCCAGCCGCCCTCGCCCAGCAGACCGAAGATGCGCCAGGCGAGCAGCGCCGGAGCGTAGGGCGAGCGCGCCTCGACCGTGGGCACCACGCGGCCGATCTGCTGCCACAACCACTGCGCGAGGAAGTCGAACTGCAGGTCGGCGGCAACGCCCTCGCGCTCCGCCACCGCCAGTTCGATGCGCCGCCGGATGGCGCTGTTGGGCACCACCAGCTCGCGCCGCCCGAAGGGGCCGGGGCGCTCCTCGGCGAGGCGGGCGAGCAGCAACTCGAGCAGGGTTTCGAAACGGTTGGAGAAGGCGACGGCGAACATGCCGGGATGATCCCCGAAGCCCGCGCCGCTGTGAAGCGCGCTGCGCTTGTGCCGCGCGGACGGATCACGTTAAATGCCGCGGTGCTAGCGCGGCGCCACGCATCACCCGTAGAAGCGGCCTTGGCCGCGATAGGCGCAGAGCCTCGCCATATGCCGCATCGCGGCCAAGGCCGCTCCTACGGGCGGCGCGCCGGCCGACAACGAACATCCGGAACAGGAGAACACGCATGACCGAGATCACCATCGTCGACGAACGCGAGAAGGCCAACAAGACCGTCGCCACCATCATCTACGCGCTGTACGCCGCCTCGCTGGTGATCGGCATCACCGGGCTGGTGGCCATCGTGATGAACTACGTCAAGCGCGGCGAGGTGGCCGGCAGCTGGCTGGAGAGCCACTTCCGCTGGCAGATCCGCACCTTCTGGTTCAGCCTGCTGTGGGCGGTGATCGGCATGGTCACCGCCTTCCTGGTGGTGGGCTGGGCGATCCTGCTGGCCGACCTGGTGTGGTTCATCTACCGCATCGTCAAGGGCTGGCTGCGCCTGAACGACAACAAGCCGATGTACGCCGACTGAGGCAAGGGGCATGGTGCCACTGCTGCTGGTGCTCGGCCTGGTGCTCGTCGGCGCCGGCGGCGCGCTGCGCTTCCGCCTCAACCGGCGGGTCGCGGACGAGGTCGGCCGCGAGCGCGAGCGCATCCGTGCGTCCATTGCCGCCGACGCGGCGCTGCGCAGGGTCGAGCGCACGGCCTGGCTGCTGCACGGCCTGGGGCTGGCACTGATCCTGGTGGGCTTGTTTATCGAATAGTGACCGCAGCGCGTGGGGGCGGCTCTGGCCGCGATGCGGCCTGCGAGGAAACGATCACCGCATCGCGGCCAAGGCCGCTCCTACAGGGGCGGCTTGTGCTCGTGCCCGCAGCCGCAGGTCTCGCCGGCGCGCGGCGGCACCGGGTCGAAGCCGCCCGGGTTCCACGGGTGGCAGCGCAGGATGCGGCGCAGGGCGAGCCAGGAACCCTTGAGCACGCCGTGGGTGTCGAGCGCTTCGATGGCGTAGTGCGAACAGGTCGGATAGAAGCGGCAGCGCGGCCCGAGCAGCGGACTGATGAAGAGCTGGTAGCCGCGGATCAGCCCGCGCAGCAGGCTGCGCACCGGGTTCATCAGGCGGCCTCGGCGGACGGGGCCTGGCCGGCGAGGCTGGCGAGGATGACCTCGACCTCGCTCCTGGGCAGGTCGCGCACGATGAACACCAGCCGGCTGCGCCGGTCGCTCAGCGGCCCGGTCTGCGGCCAGGCCGGCAGGCTGGTGGGCGGATAGGCGACGTGCTGCACGCATTGCACCACGCGCGGGAGCGGGTCGCCTTCCACGTTGAGCACGCCTTTCACGCGCAGGATGCGCTCGCCGTAGACCTGCAGGATGAGCCCGAGCGCGTCAGAGAAGCCGTACCACTGCAGCGCTTCGTCGAAGCGGATGACGTAGCTCGACACGCCTTCGTCGTGGCGCGCAGGCGCGGCCGCCGGGCGGGCCGGCGGCGCGCCCTTGCGCCAGGCCATCGGCGCGCTGCGGGCGGCGCGTTCGGCCTCCAGCCGGCGGGCACGTTCCTCGCCCAACCAGGCAGCCACGTCCGGCAGCTTGCCGGCCGCGCTGTAGAGTCCGCAGCCGAACAGCGCATCGACGCCGCCTTCGGCCGGCACGCCCTGGCGTACCTCGATCTGCGGTGCCCCGGGGTTGAGTTCGGCCAACCGCGCGGCCAGCGTCGCGCGGGCGTCGTCATCGGCCAGGTCGCATTTGGTGAGCAGCAGACGGTCGGCCATCGCCACCTGGCGCACCGCCTCGCGCTGGGCGCCGAGCTGGTCGAGCGCGTGGGTGGTGTCCACCGCGGTGACCACGCCGTCGCAGCGGTAGCGCTCGGCGATGAAAGGCTCTTCCATCAGGGTATGGATCACCGGGGCCGGGTCGGCCAGGCCGGTGGTTTCGATCAGCACGCGGCCGACCGGGGGAATCTCGCGGCGCAGCGCGCGCATGAAGAGATTCTTGAGCGCGCGCACCAGGTCGCCCTGCACGCTGCAGCAGATGCAGCCGGAGTCGAGCAGCACCAGGGTGTCGTCGACCTTTTCGACCAGCAGGTGGTCGACGCCGACTTCGCCGAACTCGTTGATCAGCACCGCAGCGCTGTCCAGACCCGGCTGCGCGAGCAGCCAGTTCAGCAGGGTGGTCTTGCCGGCCCCGAGGAAGCCGGTCAGGACGGTGACCGGGATGCGCCGGTCCGCAGCGGACGCCGGCGCGCTCCCGGCCGGTACATCAGCCGCCATGCATCTTCTTCAGCTTCTCGCGCCGCTCCTGGGCTTCCAGGCTGAGCGTGGCGGTGGGACGGGCGAGCAGACGGCCGATGCCGATCGGTTCGCCGGTTTCCTCGCACCAGCCGTAGTCGCCGGTGTCGATGCGGGCGATCGCTTCCTCGATCTTCTTCAGCAGCTTGCGCTCGCGGTCGCGCACGCGCAGCTCCAGGGTGTGTTCCTCTTCCACGCTGGCGCGATCGGAGGGGTCGGGCGTGGCTTCGCTTTCCTGCAGGTGGGTGGTGGTCTCGTGCGCGTTCTCCAGCAACTGGCGCATTTCCTCCTCCAGCCGGTGGCGGAAGAAGGCCAGCTGCTCCGGCGACATGTAGTCGTCGGGCGAGGCCGCAAGCAGTTCCTGCTCGGTCGGCAGGTTGTTGACGATGGCGTTCATCCTTGCTCCCTTCGTGATCCGATGAGTCGTTATACCGCGCTTTGCAGTCGTCGCGCCGGTTGGCTCGTGCCTGCGATCCCGTCCGGCATTGTAGCGGAGCCACGGCAAGCGGGGCACTTCGCCTCGGGAAGCTGCGGATCAGGCCGCCTGGGCGTGCTCCAGTGCTTCGGCGAACAGCGCGCCGAGGACCGCAACCCCCTGCTCGATGCGCGCCGCAGGCACGGTAACGAAGGCCAGGCGCAGCGTGTTGGCGGCCGCCTCGCCGGCATGGAAGGCGGCACCGGGGACGAAGGCCACGTTGCGCTCGATTGCACGCGGCAGGAGCTCGCCGGCATCGACGCCCGCGGGCAGGGTCAGCCACACGAACATGCCGCCGCGCGGCCGGTTCCAGCGCACGCCGGCCGGCATGTGGCGGGCCAGCGCGTCGAGCATGGCCTCGCACTGCGCGGCATAGAGCGCGCGCACCGATTCGATGTGCTGGTCGAGCAGGCCGTCGCGCACGGTCTCGAAGGCGAGCAGCTGCACCAGGCTGGGGGTGTGCAGGTCGGCGGCCTGCTTGGCCTGCGCGAGCTTGCGCGCCAGTTCCGGCGGGGCGATCAGGTAACCCAGGCGCAGGCCGGGGGCGAGCACCTTGGAGAAGCTGCCCAGGTAGGCCACGCCATCCGGGTTCATCGACAGCAGCGAGGGCAGGCGTTCGCCGTCGTAGGCGAGTTCGCCGTAGGGGTCGTCCTCGACCAGCAGCACGCCCAGTTCGCGCGCGCGCTCGACCAGTGCCACACGGCGCGCCACCGGCATGCGCCGCCCGGTGGGGTTCTGGAAGTTGGGCTGGGCGTAGAGGAAGCGCGCGTCCTGCGCCAGCCCGGCGTCCAGCGCCTCGGGCAGCGGGCCGTCGTCGTCCGAGCGCAGCGCGCGGAAGACCGGCTCGTAGAGCGAGAAGGCCTGCAGCGCGCCCAGGTAGGTGGGGGTCTCCACCAGCACCGCACTGCCCGGATCGATCAGCACCTTGCCCAGCAGGTCCAACGCCTGCTGCGAGCCGGTGGTGACGATCACCCGTTCGGCGGCCACCCCGTGGCGTTCGGCGATCCATTCGCGCAGCGGCCCGTAGCCTTCGGTGGGGCCGTACTGCAGCGCGGTCTGCGCCTGGCGGGCGAACACCCGCACGCTGGCGCGCGCGATCGCATCGACCGGAAAGCTCGCCGGCGACGGCAGCCCGCCGGCGAAGGAGATGACCTCGGGCCGCTCGGTCACCTTGAGGATCTCGCGGATCGCGGAACTGGTCAGCGCTCGGGCGCGGCGGGAAAAATGGATGTTCATGGCGGACAGTACTGAGCGTCGAAGAAAGCCGGAAAGGCCTCCAGCCTAGGACAAACGAGTTCATGCGTACCGGTACAGTTGCACGCACAATCCTGAAAAGTGGCCCGGTGGGTTTGGCTGCCAGCAACGGACACGTAGCGCTTAGAATGCACTCATGAAGCTTCCGTTCCGCTCCGCCCTGATCGCCGCGACCTTCGCCGCCGCCCTGCCCGCCGCTGCCGACGACGCCGGCTTCGCCCGCTGCTTGGCCGAACTGCGCGAGCAGGCGCCCGCCAAGGGCGTCGCCAGCGCCACCTTCGACACCCACACCCGCGAACTGGCCCCCGACATGGCGGTGGTCGGCTTCCTCGACGCCCAGCCCGAGTTCACCACCGCCATCTGGGACTACCTGGCCGCGCTGGTGGACGACGAGCGCGTCGCCGACGGGCGCGCCATGCTGGCGCAGTGGGCGGAAACGCTGGCTGCCGTCGAGGCGCGCTACGCGGTGGAGCCCGCGGTGGTGGTGGCGGTATGGGGCGTGGAGAGCAACTACGGGCGCAACTTCGGCAAGCGTCCGCTGGTGCAGTCGCTCGCCACCCTGTCCTGCTTCGGCCGCCGCCAGAGCTTCTTCCGCGGCGAGTTCTTCACCACGCTGCAGATCCTCCAGGAAGGCCACGTCGACGCCGACAAGCTCACCGGCTCCTGGGCCGGGGCCTTTGGCCACACCCAGTTCATGCCGTCCACCTTCATGCGCCTGGCCGAGGACTTCGACGGCAACGGGCGCCGCGACCTGGTGGGCAGCGTGCCCGACGCGCTCGCCTCCACCGCCAACTTCCTGGCCCGCGCCGGCTGGCAGCACGGCCGCCCGTGGGGCATCGAAGTGCGCCTGCCGCAGGGTTTCGACGCCGCCCAGGCGGGACGCCGCGCGCGGCGTTCGCTGGACGCCTGGCGCGCCGCCGGGCTCACCCGCGCCGACGGCGGCGCACTGCCGGGCGGCGGCGACACCGCCGGGCTGATCCTGCCGGCCGGCACCGCCGGCCCGGCCTTCCTCACCCTGCGCAACTTCGACGCCCTGTTCAGCTACAACGCCGCCGAAAGCTACGCGCTGGCCATCGCCCACCTGGCCGACCGCCTGCGCGGCGGCGACGCCGGCTTCCACACCCGCTGGCCGACCGACGACCCCGGCCTGTCGCGTGCCGAACGCCGCGAACTGCAGCGCCTGCTGCTCGCGCGCGGCTACGACATCGGCGAGGTCGACGGCCTGCTCGGCACCAACACCCGCCGCGCCATCGCCGACCTGCAACGCCAACTCGGCTGGGAGGCGGACGGCCGGGCCGGCCGCCGCCTGCTCGAACACCTGCGCCGCCCGGGCTGAACCCGGGCGCCTTCAACGACTACCGGCTGCTTCCCCATGACTCTCGACATCGATCTCGTTTCCGACTTCGTCTGCCCCTGGTGCTTCCTCGGCAAGGTGCGCCTCGACCAGGCGCTTGCCGAGCTGCGCACCGAACGCCCCGGGCTGGACGTGCGGGTGAACTGGCTGCCCTTCTTCCTCAACCCCGACACCCCGCCGGCGGGCGAGCCCTATCGCGCCTTCCTGGAAGCCAAGTTCGGCGGCCCGCGCGGCGCCGACGCGGTACAGCAGCAGATGGCGGAAGCCGCCGCGGACGACGGCCTGGTGTTCGCCTTCGAGCGCATCGCGGTGCGCCCCAACACCCTCAAGGCCCACCGCCTGTGCTACCGCGCGCAGCGCCTGGGCAACACGCCGGCGCGCATCAAGGCGCTGACCGACGCGCTGTTCGCCGCCCACTTCCAGCAGGGCCTGGACATCGGCAACAGCGAGGTGCTGGCCGACCTGGCGGTGGCCGCAGGTGGCGAACGGCGCGACGAGGTGCTGGAATACCTCAACAGCAACGAGGACGCCGCGGCGGTCAAGCGCATGGCCGCCGGCATCCAGCAGCAGGGCGTGAGCGGCGTGCCCTTCTTCATCCTCAACCGCAAGCTGGGGGTCTCCGGCGCCCAGTCGGCCGCGGTGCTGGGCGCGGCCATCCTGCAGTCGCTCGGCGAAGGAGGCCAGGCATGAGTTCGATCGCCATCGTCACCGGCGCCGGCAGCGGCATCGGCGCAGCGCTCACCGCGCAGCTGGTGGCGCGCGGCTGCACCGTGCTGGCCATCGGCCGGCGCGCCGCGCTGCTCGATGCGCTTGCGGCACGCCATGCGGGCAAGGTGGAGACGCTGGCGCTGGACGTAAGCGCCGAGGACGCCCCGGCCGCGGTGCTCGCCGCGCTGAACGGCCGCGCCCCCCACTACCTGGTGCACAACGCCGCCGTGCTCGGCCCGGCCGGCCCGCTCGCCGAGGTGCAGCGCGCAGCCTTCCGCCAGCACTGGGAAACCAACCTCGCCGCGCCGCTCTTCCTCACCCAGGCGCTGCTGCCGGTGCTTGCCGCCGGCGCGCGCATCCTGCACGTGTCTTCCGGCGCGGCGCACCACCCGCTGGCCGGCTGGGGGCCGTACTGCATCTCCAAGAGCGCGCTGCACATGCTCTACCAGTGCTGGCGCGAGGAACTGCGCGAACGCAACATCCTGGTCGGCAGCGCCCGCCCCGGCGTGGTGGATACCCCGATGCAGGCCGAGATCCGCGCGCTGGACGAAGCGGCCTTCCCGGACGTGGACGCCTTCCGCAAGCTCAAGGAAAACGGCCAGCTGACCAGCCCGGACACCGTGGGCCGCTTCCTCGCCTGGCTGCTGCTCGACGCCGACGCGGCGCAGTTCCGCGAGCACGAGAACGACATCCGCGACGCCGAACTGGCGCGGCGCTGGCAGGGCGGCTGACCTCGACCGGCCGGCGTGCCACCCGTAGGAGCGGCCTTGGCCGCGATACGGGGGTGAGAAAACGGACGCCGCAATCGCGGCCAAGGCCGCTCCTGCAGGCCCGCCCCCGCGCCTCTGTGCCCTACAGCGCGCGCAGCAGCAACCACGCCAGCAGGGAAAGCAACACGGTGCTGGCAAACGGAAAATGGTAATCTCGCCCGCGGAACCGGAACGACAGGTCGCCCGGCAGGCGCCCCAGGCGAAACCCGCCCAAGGCGCGCGGACGCAGGAAGCCGGACAGCAGGACGACCAGCAGGATCACCACAAACCACTTGAGCATCGGGCGCTCCGCCGGCAAAACCGGCATTAGACCCGCTGCCCACCCGCAAGGCAACGCCGCCGGCCTACCGCCGCGGCGGACTGCGAGAGACAGAACCGACCGATGATCACCCTGTACACCTGGGCCACGCCGAACGGCCACAAGATCTCCATTGCACTTGAAGAGCTCGGCCTGGCCTACGAGGTCCGCACGGTCGATATCACCCGCGGCGAGCAGTTCGACCCCGGCTTCCTCACCATCAGCCCGAACAACAAGATCCCGGCGATCATCGACGACGACGGCCCGGGCGGCACCCCGGTCGCGCTGTTCGAGTCCGGCGCCATCCTGATCTACCTGGCCGAGAAGACCGGCCGCCTGCTGCCGGGCGACCCCCGCGCGCGCTACGAGACGCTGCAGTGGCTGATGATGCAGATGGGCAGCATCGGCCCGATGCTCGGCCAAGCGCACCATTTCCGCCGCTTCGCACCCGAGCGCATCCCCTACGCGACCGAGCGCTACACCAAGGAGGCCGAGCGTCTCTACGGCGTGCTCGACAAGCGCCTGGCCGACCACGAATGGCTGGCCGGCGGCCAGTATTCGATTGCCGACATTGCCACCTACCCGTGGCTCGCCCGGCACGAATGGCAGGGTATCGACCTTGCCGCCTTCCCCAACGTCCGGCGCTGGTTCGACACGATCGCCGCGCGCCCCGCCGTCCAGCGCGGCATGGAGATCCCGCGATGAACACCAACCGCTTCGGCGAACTCGAAGTCCTCTGCCGCGCCCCGGCCGGCAAGCAGGTCCGCCCCACCCCGCTGCTCTTCGTGCACGGCGCCTACACCGGCGCCTGGTGCTGGGACGAACACTTCCTGCCCTGGTTCGCGGCACGCGGTTGGACCAGCTACGCGGTGTCGCTGTCCGGCCACGGCGCCACCCGGCGCCGCGCCCCGCTCGACGCCTTCTCCATCGAAGACTATGTGGACGATCTGGTCGAGGTGATCGGCAAGTTGCCCGAAACGCCGGTGCTGATCGGCCATTCGATGGGCGGCATGGTGGTGCAGAAATACCTGGAACGCGGCGACGCACCCGGCGTGGTGCTGATGTCCTCGGTGCCGCCGCAGGGGTTGATGGGCTCGGCGGTCGAGCTGATGTTCAAGAAGCCCAACCTGCTGGTGGACCTGAACCGCATCATGGGCGGCGGCACGCCGCAGCTCGACAGCCTGCGCGACGCGCTGTTCCACCAGCCGGTCGACGAGGCCGACCTGCTGCGCTACTACCGCCTGTGCCAGCCCGAATCGCACCGCGCGATCTGGGACATGACGCTGTTCAACCTGCCCCGCCCGACCCTGATGCACCGCCCCCCGATGCTGGTGCTGGGCGCCGAGCACGACCACCTGATCCCGCCGGTGCAGGTGATGATGACCGCCACCACCTACGGCCGCCAGGCCGAGATACTGCCCGGCCTGGGCCACGGCATGATGCTCGAGCGCGACTGGGAGCGGGTCGCCGAACGCATTGCCGACTGGCTGGAAGAGCGCCACCTCTGATTTCCGCCCCCGGGGCGTGAAATGCGCCCGCACTCAGGGTTGTTCCCGACTGGCGGCCATCCCCTGCCAACGCCATGATCGAAGCAGGAGCTCCCGCTCCGGGGGCTCCATCGCGCAAGGCGCGCCGCTCAAGAACACCGTTCCGTGGCCGTTAATGCAGTCATCGGACACCCATTCGGCGAGCTTTGCGGAGGCCATCATGGTGATCGTCATGGACATGAGCGCAGGCAGGATTGAGGCCGGGGAGCAGCCGGCCTACGACGACGAGGTGCTCGATGCGGGCTGGCTGCCGCAACCCGAGGTGGCGCTGCAATTGCAGGAGCACAGCGCGGAAACGGCAGAGCACATGCCACCGCCCGAAGACGTCGAGGCCTTCCTGGAGGCGATGTACCGCTACCAGGAATAGTCCGGCCCGGCGCCGACGCGCCGCCGGACCAGGGCCGGCAAAGCCCGGAATCGCAGGCGTTTTCCGCGTCTGCTCGGGCAAACGCGCGCCGCCGTGCGGCGCGACCATGGAGTCCTGGCGCAGCGCGCCGCCGCAAGGTGCAACGGACGCTGACGCCGGACGGAGACCATCATGGACAGGATGCAGTTCGACCTCGTGCCCGGCGATCGCAGCCGGGAAAGCCACTCCTGCCGCATGCACGGCGGCGTGGAACAGGCGGTGCACACGGCGATCCGCGCCGGCTACCGCATCGGCCAGCGGGTACGCATCGGGCGCGTGGCGGGGCGTGTCGTCGGCTACAACATCGGCGCATTCGGCCGCTACTGCGGCGCCTCCTACCCCTTGCTGGTAAAAACCGAGTTCGGCGTCGCCAAGTGCAGCCTGCGCGAGGTGGCGGCGGAGCACTGAGCCGGCCACCCGATACCCTTTGCGTCACGCCCGGTGGCCCCGCACATGTAGGAGCGGCCTTGGCCGCGATGCGGCGTCGTTTCTACGCAGGCTTTATCGCGGCCAAGGCCGCTCCTACACTGGGCGGCTATTGCTTGTGGCCCCTCAGAGGGTGTGCAGCCGGTCGCCGCGGGCGAAACCCATCAGCGGCTGCGGCATGCCGCGGCCCACGGCCAGCACCTTGAACAACTCCCCCATTTCCTGCGGCGCGGTCAGGCGCTGCACCGCCCGCGCGGCGCGGATGTAGTCCGCACTCTCCTGCGGCCCGCGCCGGCCCAGGCATTCCAGCACCCCGCAGTTGAACAGGAACTGGGCCTGGCTGGTGTAGCCGTACACCTCCAGCCCGGCATCGAAGGCGGCCTCGGCGGCGGCGGTGAAGTCCACGAAGCTGGTGATGTCGTTCAAGCCCGGCCACAGGAAGGGGTCGCCGTGGGCATGGTGGCGGTAGTAGCAAAGCAGGGTGCCACCCGAGCGCGAGGGCAGGTAGTACTCGGCGCGCGGATAGCCGTAGTCCACCAGCAGCAGCGCGCCGGCCTGCAGGCGCTGCGCCCATTCGGCCACCCAGGCCCGCGCCGCCAGGCAGATCTCTGTGACGTACTCGCCCTCGGCCGGCTGCGGCAGTTCCAGCGCCTGCGCCGCCACCAGCACCTGCCCGCTCGCCGGCACGTCGGCCCAGCACAGCGCGCCATCGTCGCCCAGCGCCACGCCGCGCTCGAAGAGCCCATCGGCGCGCGCGGCCACCAGGTGCACCGGCATCACGTCCAGCACCTCGTTGGCCACCAGCGCGCCGCTGAAGCTTTCCGGCAGCGTATCCAGCCATCGCACCCGCGAGGCCAGCTGCGGCGCCTTCTGCGCCAGGGTATCGAACTGGCGCTCGCGCAGCTCGCCGGAGAGTTCCAGGATGTCGTAACGCTCGGGCAGGCAGCCGCGGGATTCGAGCTCCAGCAGCAGGTCGGCGGCCAGCAGGCCGGTGCCGGCGCCGGCCTCGATGACGTGGGCGGCCGAGGCGCGCATCACCTGTTCGACCTGCGCGGCCAGCGCCTGGCCGAACAGCGGAGTGAGCTCCGGCGCGGTGATGAAGTCGCCGCCGGGGCCGAACTTTCTCGCGCCGCCGCTGTAATACCCGAGTCCCGGCGCATAGAGCGCAAGCTCCATGTAGCGCGAGAACGGCAGCCAGCCGCCGGCCGCAGCAATCTCGGCGCGCAGCAGGTCGACCAGGCGCGTGCTCTGCGCGAGCGCATCGGCGGAAGGTTGGGGCAGGTTCATGGCGGGGGCCGTCCGCGGGGAAAAGCCGGCATTCTACCCGCGCGCTGGCGGCGGCCCGCGCGAGCGGGCATCATTGGGCCGGACATCGACTCGGTTCCGAAACCCTTGCGCACCCGATGAGCACAGCCCCCGTGATCCTGGTAACCGGCGCCGCGCGCCGCGTCGGCGCCGAAATCGCCCGCCACCTGCATGCCGCCGGCGCCAGCGTGGTACTCCATTACCGTAGTTCCGCGACCGAGGCGCAGGCGCTGGCCGACACTTTCAACGCCACGCGCCCCGGTTCGGCCTGGCTGGCCGCCGGCGACCTGGCCGCCGACGGCGCACCGGAAGCGGTTGTCGACCGGGCGCTCGCCCAAGCCGGGCGGCTCGACGGCCTGGTGAACAACGCCTCGAGCTTCTTCCCCACCCCACTCGGCCAGATCGACCTGGCCGCCTGGCACGACCTGATCGGCTCCAACCTCAAGGGCCCGCTGTTCCTCTCGCAGGCCGCCGCCCCCCATCTGCGCGAGCGCCGCGGCGCCATCGTGAACATCGTGGACATCCACGCCGAGCGCCCGCTGCACCACTACCCGCTTTACTGCGCCGCCAAGGCCGGGTTGCTCGGCCTGACCCGCGCGCTGGCGCTGGAGCTGGCGCCGGAGGTGCGCGTCAACGGCGTCTCCCCCGGCCCGGTGGCCTGGCCCGAGGACGGGCAGTTTCCGCCCGAGGAGCGCGCCGAGATCGTGCGCCACACCCTGCTGGGGCGCGAGGGCACGCCGGCCGACATCGCCGGCATGGTGCGCTTCCTGATGCTCGATGCGCCCTACGTGACCGGGCAGATCGTCGCGGTCGACGGCGGACGCAGCGCCCGCCTGTAGGTCTGAAGCCGGGCGGGCGGAGCACGGTAAGCGTATAATCCGCCGGCTTTTTTCCTCTTCGGGCCGTCCATCGTGAGCACCACCCCCTCTTCCGCCACCGGCGCGGAAAACCGCTTCTCCAACACCTTCCTGCGCCTCAAGAAAAAACTCGAGCGCGGCGTGGGCGAAGCGATCGCCGACTTCAACATGATCGAGGACGGCGACACGGTGATGGTGTGCGTGTCCGGCGGCAAGGATTCCTACTCGCTGCTGTCCATCCTGCTCGCGCTGCGCGAGCGCGCGCCGGTGAATTTCCGCATCGTGGCGATGAACCTGGACCAGAAGCAACCCGGCTTCCCGGCCGAGGTGCTGCCGGCCTACTTCGAATCCATCGGCGTCGAGTACCGCATCGTCACCGAGGACACCTATTCCATCGTCAAGGACAAGATCCCCGAGGGCAAGACCACCTGCTCGCTGTGCTCGCGCCTGCGTCGCGGCATCATCTACCGCGTGGCGCGCGAGATCGGCGCCACCAAGATCGCGCTAGGCCACCACCGCGACGACATGCTGGAGACCCTGTTCCTCAACATGTTCTTCGGCGGCAAGATCAAGGCCATGCCGCCCAAGCTGGTCAGCGACGACGGCCAGCACGTGGTGATCCGCCCGCTGGCCTACTGCACCGAGAACGACATCGAGCGCTTCGCCCGCGCCATGGAGTACCCGATCATCCCGTGCAACCTGTGCGGCTCGCAGGAGAACGCCCAGCGCAAGCAGATCAAGCAGATGCTGAAAGGCTGGGCGCGCGACTACCCGGGACGCATCGAATCGCTCGCCACCGCACTCAAGAACGTGGTGCCCTCGCACCTGGCCGACCAACGCCTGTTCGACTTCCAGGGCCTGGACCGCAACACCGTGGTGGCCGAAGGCGACACCGCCTTCGATCCGCCGGAACTGCCGGCCCGCGCCGCGGAGATCGTGCAGATCGTTAGCTTGGACACGGCAGGGCGCTGATCCGCCTACCGGGTACTTGCGCGGCCCATTTCATTTGCTCATCATGAAGCCCCGTAGCGTCGCACACCCGGCGGCGAGCTCCCGACATACCCACCATGACCGAGCGGAAGAACACCTGCATCCTCGTCGCCGAAGTCGCCGGCAGTGAGCGGCTGATCGGCCGTCTGCGCGCCGAAGAGGCTCAGCATGCCGTGGATCGCTGCCTGAACCGCATCGACCGGGTGATCGAATCCAACGGCGGCGCCCGCCTCACCCGCGACCCGCAGGGCCTTTCCGCCGGTTTCGAACGCTGCGACGCCGCCGTGCTGGCGGCCTGCGAGATGCTGGAACGGGTGGCCAGCCTGCCTCCGATGAGCGGCGTGCAACTGTCCACCCGCATCGGCGTGCATTACGGCCCGCTGGAGGCCAGCCGCCCGCCCTACGGAGACGGCCTGACCGTCGCCCGGCGCCTGGCGGCCAGCGCCAAGCCCGGCCAGGCGCTCGCCAGCGGCGCCGCGGTCATGCTGCTGTCCACGCCGGCCCGGCATTTCGCCGGGACCGAAGGATCACGCAGCCTGGCGCTGGAAGGCATGGACTGGCCGGTCTACGAACTCGGCCACAAACTGGGAAACATCACCCCGCTGCCGCCGAACAGCAAGCTTCTGCAGCAACTGCACATCCGCCACCAGAACGAACGGCTGATGGTGGACGAGCAGCGCCCGGTCCTGTTGCTCGGCCGCGAGCACGGCAACGACGTGGTGATCATCGACCCGCGCGCCTCCCGCCAGCACGCCCGCATCGAACGCCGCGGCGCCGGCTTCTACCTCATCGACCAGAGCAGCAACGGCACCTACGTGGCCATCGAGGGCCAGGGCGAAAAGTTCGTCAAACAGAGCGAAACCCTGCTCAACGGCCCGGGGCGCCTGGGCTGCGGTTTCTCCGCCGCCGAGGTGGAGCGCGATCTGGTGTTTTTCGAGCTGCAGTAGGGGTTTCGCCTCACGGTGGGTGTGGCGGAGCTTGCCGCGTACGCCGCACCCTAGCCGGCAGCACTCCCCAAGCGCTGCGAAATCGCCGCCGCGCACGCCCGCACCTTCTGCGCCGTTTCACCTTCCCAACCGGGATCGAATGAATCCGCCGGCCCCATCGCGGTGATCGCCAGCGCGAGGTTGCCGCTGCTGTCGAACACCGGGGCGGAGAAGGCGTTGATGCCGGGGATGGGGTTGCCCACCGCGCGGGCCATGCCGTGCTGGCGGACTTCGGCGACGATCTCGTCCACATGACGGCGCGACAGGCGCAGCGCGGCCTGGGGCGTGGCGGCGAACTGGGCGAGCTCCTTCTCCAGGATGGGCCGGGTGATGCGCGCCGGCAGCAAGGCGGCGAACACGCGGCCGGTGGCGGACAGCAGCAGCGGGGTCATCACCGTGCCGGGGCGCATGTTGACGTGGATCTGCTTGCTGCTTTCCTCGATGCGCACGATGGTGGGGCCGTGGTTGCCCCATACGGCGATGGCGACGTTCAGTTCGATCTCGTCGGCCAGGCGCGCGGACTCGATGGTGGCCGCGCGCAGCGGGTCCAGCCCGTGCAAGGCGGTGAGGCCCATCTGCAGCGAGAACGGCCCCAGGCCGTAGCGCCCGGTGACCGGGTCCTGCTCGATAAGGCCCAGCTTGCCGAAGCTCACCAGGTAGGGATGCGCCTTGGCCGGCGGCATGCCGGCCTCGCGGGCCAGGTCCTTGAGCATCATCGGCGCGCCCTGGCGCACCAGCGCCTGCAGCAGCGCCCCCCCGACCTCGATGGACTGGATGCCGCGGCGATCCGCGCCGCGACTGCCGTTGCGTTCGTCTTCCAACTCGTCCCCCTCGCGCCTCCGGTGTTTCCGGTGGGCGGCATCTTAACAGCTGGAACGCATCGTATTCCGGGCGCCGTTATTTGACAATAGCGAACGTATTGACCATTAACAAATCATTGACTAGGATTCGGCCATCCCCAGAACGACAAGAGGAGTCACCCGATGAACACCAAGGCCTTTGCCTCGCAGGCGGACCTGGAAGAGAAGCAGATCAGCTGGGACAAGCTGTCGGACAACGCCTACGCCTACACCGCCGAGGGCGACCCCAATACCGGCGTGATCATCGGCGACGACGCGGTGATGATCATCGACGCCACCGCCACCCCGGTGATGGCGCAGGGCGTGATCGCCAAGGTGCGCGAGATCACCGACAAGCCGATCAAGTACGTGGTGCTCACCCACTACCACGCGGTGCGCGTGCTGGGCGCCTCCGGCTACAAGGACGAGGGCCTGGAGCAGATCATCGCCAGCCAGGACACCTACGACCTGATCGTCGAGCGCGGCCAGCAGGACATGGATTCCGAGATCGGTCGCTTCCCGCGTCTCTTCAACGCGGTGGAAAGCGTACCCGGACTCACCTGGCCGACGATTACCTTCCAGGGCGAGATGACCCTGTGGCTGGGCAAGCTGGAAGTGAAGATCAAGCAGGTCGGCCGCGGCCATACCAAGGGCGACACCATCGTGTATCTGCCTTCGCAGTCGATCTGCTTCTCCGGCGACCTGGTGGAAGCCGACGCCGCCTGCTACACCGGCGACGCCTACCTGGCCGACTGGCCGCAGACCCTGGACAACCTGGCGGCGATGAACTTCCAGAAGCTCGTCCCGGGGCGCGGCCCGGCGCTGATGACGCCGGAGCGCGTGCAGGCCGGCCTGGCCTACACCCGCGACTTCGTGTCCACCTTGTACACCAGCGCGCAGGAAGCGGTGGCCAAGGGCTACGACCTGAAGGCCACCATGGCGCACACCCGCAGGAACATGGACCCGAAGTTCGGCCAGGTCTTCATCTACGAACACTGCCTGCCCTTCGACGTGACCCGCGCGCACGACGAGGCCAGCGGCATCCGCGACCCGCGCATCTGGACCGCGGAACGCGACCAGCAGATGTGGCACGCGCTGCAGGAGTGAGCGCCGCGCGGACGGAATCCGACCAACAGGGTTGATGGACGAATCCGGCGACACGCCCGACAGAAGGCGGCCCGGCAGGAACGACAAGGAGGAGACACCGTGCTGAGCACGTATCAATACCCGAAGTACGCCTACCGGCGCCCGCCGGAACTGGCCGAGGCCCGCGAAGGGCATTACCCGGTGGTGGTGGTGGGCGCCGGCCCGGTGGGGCTGGCGGCAGCCATCGACCTCGGCATGCAGGGCACCCCGGTGCTGTTGCTCGACGACGACGACACCGTTTCCATCGGTTCACGCGGCGTGTGCTACGCCAAGCGCGCGCTGGAGGTGCTGGACCGCCTGGGCTGCGGCGAAGAGATGGTGGAGAAGGGCGTGTCCTGGAACGTGGGCCGCACCTTCTTCCGCGAGCAGGAAGTGTTCAACTTCAACCTCTGCCCCGAGCCGGACCACCACCGTCCGGGCATGATCAACCTGCAGCAGTACTACCTCGAGGAGTACATGGTCCGCCGCGCCGAGGCGGTGGGCAACATCGACCTGCGCTGGAAGAACAAGGTGATCGCGGTCACTCCGGGCGAGGACAAAGTCACGCTGCGGGTCGAGACCCCTGACGGCGCCTACACGCTGACCACCGACTGGCTGATCGTCGGCGACGGCGCACGCAGCCCGATCCGCCACATGCTGGGCCTGGAGGTGGAAGGCAAGATCTTCATGGACCGCTTCCTGATCGCCGACGTGGTGATGAAGGCCGACTACCCGGCGGAGCGCTGGTTCTGGTTCGACCCGCCCTTCCACCCCGGCCAGTCGGTGCTGCTGCACAAGCAGGCCGACAACGTCTGGCGCATCGACTTCCAGCTCGGCTGGAACGTCGACCCCGAAGAGGAGAAGAAGCCCGAGAAGGTGCTCCCGCGCATCAAGGCCATGCTCGGCGACGAGCGCGAGTTCGAGCTCGAATGGGTGAGCATCTACACCTTCCAGTGCCGCCGCATGAACGACTTCCGCCACGGCCGGGTGCTCTTCGTCGGCGACGCCGCCCACCAGGTCTCGCCCTTCGGCGCCCGCGGGGCGAACTCCGGCATCCAGGACACCGACAACCTGGTGTGGAAGCTCAAGCTGGTGATGGAGGGCAAGGCGCCGTCCACGCTGCTCGACACCTATTCGACTGAGCGCACCTTCGGCGCGGACGAGAACATCATGAACTCGACCCGCTCGACCGACTTCATCACCCCCAAGAGCGCGGTCAGCAAGACCTTCCGCAACGCGGTGCTGGGCCTGGCGGAGCACTACCCCTTTGCGCGCGCGCTGGTCAATTCCGGGCGCCTGTCGGTGCCCTGCTTCCTCACCGATTCACGGCTGAACACGCCGGACAGCGACGCTTTCGGCGGCCAGATGGTGCCCGGCGCACCGATGGACGACGCCCCGGTCGGCACCGCCGACGGCCACGACTGGCTGCTGCAGGTGCTGGGCAACCGCTTCCAGTTGCTCTACTACGTGGAAGACGCCGCTGCGCTGGACGCCGCCACCGCCGGCACGCTGGCCGGCCTGGCCGACGGGCCGATTCCGGTGCAGTCCCTGGTGGTGGCCGCCCGCGGCAGCGCGCCGATGGGGCTGGCCACGGTGATCGACACCAAGGGCCGCATCCGCGAACGCTACGACCTGCAGCCGGGCACCGCCTACCTGGCGCGCCCCGACCAGCACGTCGCCGCGCGCTGGCGCAAGCTCGATGCCGCCGCAGTGCGCGCGGCGCTCGCCCGCGCCACCTGCAACGCCTGAAGGAGCCCGCATCCATGGCACTCAACACCCAACCCAACTTCTTCGAGCCGGGCCAGCACTACTTCCGCAGCTTCAGCCCGGGCGACGACTTCTACGAACTGCTGATCGACACCCACCGCGATCTGACCGACGAGCAGAGCGCGCAGGTGAACGCCCGCCTCATCCTGCTGCTCGCCAACCACATCGGCGACATCTCGGTGCTGCGCGAGGCGATGAAGATCGCGCGCGAAGGGGTCTAGCGCAGTATCGCCAATAGGAAGCCCCCTCCCCTTCAAGGGGAGGGGCGCACCACGAACACCCGGAGGTAACCCCATGCTGGTCAACAAGATCCACCACGTCGCCTACCGCTGCAAGGACGCGCTGGAAACCGCGCGCTGGTACGAAAAGCACCTGGACATGAAGCTGGTGCTGTCCATCGCCGAGGACGCCGTGCCCTCCACCGGCGAGCCGGACCCCTACATGCACATCTTCCTCGACGCCGGCAGCGGCAACATCCTCGCCTTCTTCGAACTGCCCACCCGCGCGCCGATGGGCCGCGACCAGAACACCCCGGCGTGGACCCAGCACCTGGCGCTGGAAGTCGAGTCGATGGAAGTGCTGCTCGCCACCAAGGCCCGCCTGGAAGCGGCCGGCGTCGAGGTGGTCGGCCCCACCGACCACGCGCTGTTCCAGTCCATCTACTTCTACGACCCCAACGGCCACCGCCTGGAACTGGCCGCCAACACCCTGCGCCCGGGCATGCTGGAAGCGCTCGACAAGGTGAAGTGGGAGATGCTGGAAGAGTGGGCCAAGACCAAGAAGGCGCCCAAGCACGCGGCCTGGATGCACGACGGCCGCTACAAGACGATGTTCAACTGAGCGCCCTCCCGGATTACGCTACGCTGCATCCGGGCGACGGACGCTGGTTCGCTCCCTCCCCTTCAAGGGGAGGGCCGGGGTGGGGATGGGTTTGTGCGAGCGTCTAGCGAAACCCATCCCCCTCCTGTCTGGAGGGCTGGCTTTACACAGCCAGCCCGCTCAGCCGGCGTCAAGCTATGCTTGACGAAACCCCGCCCTCGCCCCCCTTGAAGGGGGAGGAACGCTGAAACAAGCGACCGTAGCCTGAATGTGGCCGCAGGCTGAGCCCAGGAACATCGCCGCACCCCCACTCACGCCCCCAACAAGGAGACCCCACCCGTGAAACTCGCCACCATCAAGCACGGCGGCCGCGACGGTACGCTGGTCGTGGTCAGCCGCGACCTCAGCCGCTGCCAGGCCGTGGCCGGCATCGCGCGCACGCTGCAGGCCGCGCTGGATGACTGGGACGACGTCGCCCCGCAGCTGGAGCTGGTGTACGACATGCTCAACGGCGGCCACGCCCGCCACGCCATGCCCTTCGACCCGGCGATGTGCCATTCGCCGCTGCCGCGCGCCTACCAGTGGGCGGACGGTTCGGCCTACATCAACCACGTGGAGCTGGTGCGCCGCGCGCGTGGCGCCGAGTTGCCGCCGGAATTTCACACTGATCCGCTGATGTACCAGGGCGGCTCCGACAGCTTCGTCGGCCCGCGCGACGACATCGTCGCCGCCAGCGAGGACTGGGGCATCGACTTCGAGGCCGAGGTGGCGGTGGTCACCGGCGACGTGACTATGGGCGCCACGCCGGAACAATGCGCCGGGGCGATCCGCCTGCTGATGCTGGTCAATGACGTGTCCTTGCGCAACCTGATCCCGGCCGAGCTCGCCAAGGGCTTCGGCTTCTTCCAGTCCAAGCCGGCCTCGGCCTTCAGCCCGGTGGCAGTCACCCCGGACGAGCTGGGCGTGGCCTGGCGCGACGGCAAGCTGCACCGCCCGCTGGAAGTCGAGCTCAACGGCCAGCCCTTCGGCAAGCCCGATGCCGGCGTGGACATGACCTTTTCCTTCCCGCAACTGGTCGCCCATGTGGCCAAGACCCGCGAGCTGGAAGCCGGCTCCATCATCGGCTCGGGCACGGTGTCCAACAAGCAGGGCGGACTGTACGGCTCCAGCATCGCCAACGGCGGGGTGGGCTACTGCTGCCTGGCCGAGGTGCGCATGTACGAGACCATCGAAGGCGGCAAGCCGGCCACGCCCTTCATGCGCTTCGGCGACCGGGTGAAGATCGAGATGCACGACGAGCGCGGACAGAGCATCTTCGGCGCCATCGAGCAGAAAGTGGCGCCGCTGGCGCGCTGAACCGGCCATGAAGCTCTACACCTACTTCCGCTCCTCGGCCGCCTTCCGGGTGCGCATCGCGCTCAATCTCAAGGGCCTGCCCTATGACGCGGTGCCGGTGCACCTGGCCCGCAACGGCGGCGAGCAGCGCCAACCGGACTACCTGGCGTTGAACCCGGCCGGGCTGGTACCGGCGCTGGAAGACGGCGGCCAGGTGCTCACCCAGTCACTGGCGATCATCGAGTACCTGGACGAAACCCACCCGGCGCCCGCGCTGCTGCCCGGCGACGCGCTGGGGCGCGCGCGCATCCGCGCGCTGGCCCAGGCCATCGCCTGTGACATCCATCCGATCAACAACCTGCGCGTGCTGCAGTACCTGAGCCGCGAACTGGGGGTGACGGACGAGCAGAAGAACGCCTGGTACCGTCACTGGGTGGAAAGCGGTCTCGCCGCGGTGGAAGCGATGCTTCAGCAGCAGCCCCGCAGCGGGCGCTTCTGCTTTGGCGACACGCCCACGCTGGCCGACATCTGCCTGGTGCCGCAGGTGTTCAACGCGCGCCGCTTCAACTGCAACACCGCCCACATCCCCACGGTGATGCGCATCGTCGAAGCCTGCGAGGCGCTGGAAGCCTTCCGCCTGGCCGCACCGGCCCAGCAGCCCGACGCGGAGTAAGCCGCACCGGCAATCACCGCATCGGGCGGCGGCACGGCCCGATCGCGGCCAAGGCCGCTCCTACCGCCGAACCATGGCCGCCACGCCCTGTAGGAGCGGCCTTGGCCGCGATAGCAGCGGCCGGGTCACCCGCGACAGGGCCGCAGCCCTCTCGACACCCCGCTCACACGCCCCAGACCACCGGCACGCCGTCCTTGATCGAGAACTCCAGCATTTCGAGCAGCGGCCAGGCACGCTGGGCAAGGTTCACCGGCGCCGCCATGCCGCTGCGGCCGGCCTCGCGCGCTTCCTCTTCATCCTCTTCGGTCTGCGCCGCGGCGCGGGCCTTTTCCTCTTCGATCAGCGCACGCAGGCGGGCGGCCGCTTCCGGCAGCTGCTCCACGGTGACGATGCCCTTGGCGTCGGCCGCATCCTTGCCCATCGCGGCGATCAGCTTCTTCCCCACGTCGCCGAACATGATCACGTCGGCGGCGGCATCGGACTTGAATACGATCAGCATGTCACTCTCCCCTCTGGCTCACAGGCCTTTGACCGCGTAGATGCCCGGCGCGTTGCGCCAGTAGCCCTTGTAGTCCATGCCGCAGCCGAACAGGAAGCGGTCGGCGATGTCCAGGCCGGTGAAGTCCGCCCGCATGCCCGGATAGGCCTTGCGGTCGTGCAGCTTGTGCACCAGCACCGCCGACAGCACCTCACGCGCGCCTTCCTCGCGCAGGTGCTCGATGATCGCCGCCAGGGTATGGCCTTCGTCGAGGATGTCGTCCAGCACCAGCACGCTGCGGTTGCGCAGGTCCTGGGTGGGACGCACCCGCCAGTCCAGCAGGGTGCCGTGGGTGGCCAGGCCGTAGCGCGTGGCGTGCAGGTAGGCGGTTTCCAGCGCAAAGGGCAGGCGCGGCAGCAGCCGGCCGCCGAAGATCAGCCCGCCGTTCATCACCGTATACACCAGCGGATTGCTGTGTTCGAGCCGCGCGGTGATCTCGCCCGCCATGCGGTCCAGCGCCGCCTCCACCGCCGCCTCGTCGGCCAGGCAGTCGGCCTCCTCGCGCGCCCGGATGATTGCCTGCAGATCCACCGCCATACCGCCTTCCTCGTCTCGTCCGTTGGTCAGCGCGGATTCTAGCCCGGATCGTCCGCTGCAGGCCTCCGGGCCTCGACTGCGCGCCAGGTGAGAACTACGTCACGCCCATCCCGGGGCGCACTCACGGTTCTCTCACGTTTCTCTCACGCTCGCTGGCTATCGTTCGCGCCGATCGCAATCAGGGAGCCCGCGTGTCCGTGCCCCCTGCTCGTGGCCTCGCTAACGAACGGAAGGTGCGTACACATGAAGATGAGTTTCCACAGGTCGTCGCAAGGCGGCTTCACGCTGGTCGAGATGGCAGTCGTGCTGGTCATCATCGGCCTGATCCTCGGCGCGGTGATGATCGGCAAGGACGTTCAGCGCAACGCCGAGTACGCCAAGATCAAGCAGAAGTTCATCGACCAGTGGGTGGTGGCCTACAACGCCCACGTGCAGCGCACCGGGGTGGTGCCGGGCGACAACCAGACCCAGCCGCAGCTGATGGTCAATGGCGCCAACTTCCTGACCAACGTCGGGGCCTCGGGCGGCAACATGACCAACGTCGCCGAGCCCAATGCCATCTGCCAGGGCGGCCCGGCTGCCGGCATGACGCGCGGCGCCACCACCACCAACACCGACTTCATGCTGCGCCCCCTCATGCAGCGCGCCGGCGTGCGCATGCCCCCGGGTCGCGCCGAAGGCCAGGAAGACCGCTACGTCTATCTGGACTCCAACGGCAACCCGCAGGAGATCAAGGTCTGCTTCCAGTGGAACCGTCCGGGCCGCGACTCCGGCTCCGGCAACGTGATGGTGATCGCCGGCCTGACCCCCGACCTGGCGCGTTCGCTCGACCAGATGATCGACGGCAAGGCCGACGAATGCGAGGGCATGTTCCGCCGCGAAGGCGTCACCTGCACCGGCAACAACCAGCCCGGCGCGCAGTGGAACGCCGACAACACCCAGCAGGTGGGACTGGCCGCGAACGCAGCCGGCGCCAACCGCGACGAGGACCAGATCATCACCGTCGTCGCCCACTACAAGATGAACCAGTAAGCGCCTTGTGCGGAGATCTCCCGGAATGAACACTCCCAAGCAGTTCCAGCGCCGCGCCCAGGGCGGCTTCACCCTGATCGAGATGGCCATCGTGCTGGTCATCATCGGCCTGATCATCGGCGCCGTGGCCATCGGCAAGGACGTGCAGCGCAACGCCGAGTACCAGAAGGTCGCCAACAAGTTCGCCATGGGCTGGAAGAAGGCCTATGACGAACACTACCAGCGCACCGGCGTGGTGCTGGGCGACGTGCAGACCTCGCCGACCTACATGGTCAATGGCGCGGAGGCCACCATCGGCGGCACCACCATGGCCGCCGGCGGCAACCTCAACGGCGGCCTCGCCGGCATCCCCGAGAACTTCGCCAACACCGGCCTGCGCATCTGCAACGGCCAGGGCTACCAGGCCAATACCGTGGGTGCGGGCGATCCCGGACTTTCCCAGCAGAACCTGCGCACCCTGCTCCAGCGCATCGGCGTCCGCATGCCGCCGGGCCGCGGCGAGGGCCGCGAGGAGCGCTACCTGTACCAGGACTCCAACGGCAACGCGGTGGAACTGCAGGTGTGCTTCCAGTGGAACCCGCCGGGCACCATTTCCGGCGCGGGCAACGTGATGGTGCTGCGCGGCCTCACCCCCGATCTGGCCCGCTATCTGGACCAGGTGGTCGACGGCAAGCCGGACGCCCTGGAAGGCCGCTTCCGCCAGCAGAACAGCGGCAACAACAACAACGAGGCCAGCAGCCAGCGGCCGGGCCACGAGTGGCTGGGCAACAACACCATCGCCCAGGCCGAGGGCGTTGCCAATCCGGTCGGCACGACCGCCGGCCGCAACCGCGACGAGGACCGCGTGCAACTGCTCACCGCCCACTGGGTGATGGACCAGTAAGCATGCACAGCGCGAACTCTTCGCTACCCGGCGCCGCCGCGCTCGCCGCCCGGCGGCGCCGGGCATTGGCCGGCTGCGGCCTGGGGCTGCTCCTGCTGCTCGGCGGGCTGGCGGTGTTCTCCGACGGCCAGGCGCGTGACCGTGCGGCACAACTCGAACTCGCCACGGCAGAGACCGCACTGGCCCAGGCGCGCGGCCGGCTGCAGCTTGCAGAACGCCGTGTCTCGCTGGCCGAGACCATCCAGAGCCTGCATGCGCGCGTCCGTGCACTCGGACTGACCCCGGCGCACTGGGCCGAACGCCGCCTGGCGATCCGCGACCAGAGCCTGCCGCGCGACGACGCCAACGAGGTGCTGCTGGGCACCAGCCAGGGACGCGGCCGCCTGTTCGTGGCCGACAGCTTCGAGCTGTCGGTGACCCGTTTCGACGAGGGCCTGTTCCACGCCCCGGCCGCCGGCGCGCATCCGCTGCGCATGTCGCTGCGCGGCACCGTCCTGTTCCGTGCGGGAGACTCCGAATGACCCCGGCCATGCCCGCCCTGCCCGTCTTCCACCTGGACGAACACTGGTTCGCCCTGGACGGCAACACCCTGCACCACCTCGACGCCTATCCCGAGCTCGATGCCCCTGCGCTGGTGATCAGCGACTTCGGCGCGGCACAGGACGGCAGCATGGCGCTGGAAGGCAGCGCCGCCGCGGCCGCTCCGCTGATCGAGAAGCGCCTGCGTACCGAAGGGGTGGTCGATGGCGAGACCAAGATCCTGCTCTCCCACCAGATCCGGGTGGGGCGCGGATTCAAGGCCATCTACACCGCCGTGCCCATGACCGACTGGCAGCGCCTGGGCAGCTGGAGCGCAAACTGCCGTGAGCACTGCCTGGTGGTGCCCCTGCTCGCGGTCATGCGCCGCCTGTGCAGCACCGGCCAGGCCGTGGTGGTGCGCAACGGCCGCCACCTGCGCTACCTGCACGTCGGGCACAACGCCATCGCCTACGCCGAGACGCTGTCCTACAGCGAGAACGCCGACGACCTCGAGGCCGCCGCAACCGCCCTGGGCAAGCGGGTGGCCGATGCGGCACGCAGCGGCGGAGCCCTGCCGGGGGCACGCTGGATTGCGGTGGAAGCCACCAGCGAAGCCTCGGAAGCGGCACTTGCCGACGCCTTCGCCCAGGCGGCAGGCACGCCGGCGGTTCAGGCACCGATGCGCCGCCTGCGCACCGCGAGCGGCACGGAACGGCTGTCCGCCCTGCCCACCCTGGCAAGCGCCGCCTCGGCGGCCGACTCGGTCTCGGTGATGAGCCAGCGGGTGTTGTTCGCCGCCGAGCGCGCCCTGCCCTGGGCTGCCGCCGTCGCCAGTGTGGCCGGCGCCCTGCTGCTGGCGGTGGGCATCACCACGCATCTGCGTGCCGGCGAGCGGACCGACCAGGCCGCAAGCCTGCACGCCCAGGCACAACAGCTCGCGCAGCAGGCCGAGCAGATGGAGGCGCAACTGCGCGTGCTGGGCCCCGCACCGGTCGACACCCTGGCCTTCCTCGAGCGCCTGGCGCAGACCCGCGGGCAGCAGGACGTGGTCGCCCTGTTGCGCGACCTCGCCGGCGCCGCCGGCGGCAGCGTGCGCATCCTGCGGGTGCGTTTCGACAGCCCGGACAGCGGCATCACCCTCGAAGGCGCCGCCGACAACGGCGTGGCCGGTGGCGACCAGCTGGCGCGCTTCGTCGCCCGCCTGCGCCAGCGCGGTTTCGAGGTTCAGGCGCTGGAGCCGGCCGGCGGCAGCCAGGCCTCGGGCGTGTTCTCTTACCTGCTCAAGCGCGCCGACCCCACTCACGGAGACCGCAGCTGATGAAGCATCTGCCCCTCGCCGCCCTGCTCGTGCTCGGCGCCGCCACGCTGGGCGGGCTCTGGCTCGGCTCCGGCGCCTCCGCTTACGGCGTGCCTGCAAGCGCCGGAACGGATAGCGACGGCGCCCTGGCCAGGGTCGATGCGGAACTGGCCCGCGTGCAGCGCCTGCAGGCCCAGATCGAACCGCTCGCCGCCACGCTGAACCGCCACACCCTTCCGATCAGCAACCTGGTGGCGACCGCTGCGCGCCCCGGCGACAAGGCCGCGGACGCCGCCCAGCAGGATGGCGAAGCGCTGATCAGCCTGCCGGAAGGGCCGGTGGAACGAAATCTGAACCTGGTGTACGCCAGCGACGGCTTCTATCGCGCGGTCATCGACGGCCACTACGTCCGCAAGGGCGACCTGCTGCCGGACGGCGGCCGGGTCACCGCGATCGGCCGCGGCGGCGTGGTGGTGCATGACAGCTTCGGCCGCCACGAGCTTGCCGTGCCCGATCCGCGCCCGCCCAAGACACCGCTTTCCGGAGGCATGAAGTAGATGAACCGCGCTCTCCCCTGGCTGCTCGCCGGTCTGCTCGGCGCCGCGATCGGCGGTGCGGTGGTGTGGCTCGCCCGCCCCGACGCCCCGCCCGCGGCTGCGCCGGCTACTGCGCCAGCCAGCGTCCCGACACCCGCCACCCCGTCCACCGGTGCCGCCTCCGCCCCGGCGATGCCCGCCGCTCCGGCCTCGCCGCCGCCCTGGCTGGCCGGCGACGGCGGCAGCGCTGCGCAGGCGCCAGCCCCCGGTGGCGGCGCGCAGCCCAGCGCCCCGGCCGATCCGCAGGCCATGGCCGCGCTGCAGGACAAGTTCGCCCGCATCATCGAGGGCGGACGCCAGCCCTCGCCCGCCGAGGTCGAAGCCCTGCTGGGCGAACTGGAGCGTGCCCAGGGTTCCAGCGTGGTCGGCGGCGTACGCATCGACGTGCTGCGCAGCAACCTCCTCAAGTCGCAGCAGATGCAGGCCCTGGCCGAAGAGATCCAGCGCCTGGCCGAGCAACCCGGTGGCCCCGACCAGCAGGCGATACAGCGCAAGCTGGCAGAACTGCAGAAGCTGCAGTCCGAGCTGCGACTCGACCTGATGGCGCCGCAGGCCCGATGACGCCGTCCACCCGCCTCCAGCGCGGCTTCACGCTGATCGAGCTGTCCATCGTGCTGGTGGTGCTCGGTCTGCTCGCCGCCGCATCGCTGGGCGCCTTTGCGAACCGCGACGGCAGGCGGATCGATGCGAGCGCCGAGGCCGCCCGCATCGAGGCCGCGGTGGTCGCCTTCGCACGTCTGCAGCACCGCCTGCCCTGCCCGGACACCAGCGCCGACGGGCGCGAAGGCGACGCAGGCGTCTGCCCGGCCGGCACCGAGACCGGCTGGGTGCCCTACGAATCGCTCGGCCTGGCCAATCCGCCGGCGGCGCAGCGCGCGCGCTACCTGGTGTATCGCAACGGCGCGGCCGACGCCGATCTGGCGGTACTGGCCGAGCGCACCGCGGACCTGCCGGGCACCACCGGGCACCTCTCGCGCAACGACCTGCTGGCGGCGCTGGCCAGCGCCGCGGCCCAGCCGGTGGCGGCGGGCCGCCTGCACCTCACCGGCGACGGCGGCATCGAAGGCGCCGAGGACTGCGCCACGAACCGGCGCCACCACCCGGCCTTCGCCCTGATCCTGCCGGGCGAGGACCGCAACGGCAACGGCAGCGGCTTCGACGGCCTGCATGCCGCCCTGCCCGCCAGCGGCGCCTGCATCGCCTCGCCGGGCCGCGCCGCGAGCACTGACTACGACGACCATGTGCTTGCGCATGGACTCACAACCCTGGCGGGCCACCTGCTTGCAGGCGGTCCCTGAAGACATGAACGGTCGAGATCGAAAGCCTATGAACATCACAACTCGCTCCAACGTACCGGGAGGCTCGCGCCTGGCTCGCGGACGCAACCTGCTGCTGCTGGCCGTGGCCGCCTCGCTGCTGGCCGGCTGCGCGGCCAAGGCGCCGCGCAACAGCGTCAAGCACATGGGTGAGGTGGACCGCGACACCCTGGAGCAGATGAGCCGCCAGCTGTCCGAGGAGTCGCGCAAGCTGGCGGAGAACCACGACCTGCTGCGCGAGCGCGTGGAGCGCATCGAGCCGCTGCCCGCGCTCGCCCCGCTGCCGCCGGCCTACGACCCGCTGGAGAACCAGGTGGTGTCGATCCGCATGTACGAGGCCGACGTGGGCCAGTTGCTGTGGGCGATGGCCGACCAGCTCGGCATGAACCTGCTGATGGACCCGCAGGTGGTCGCGGTGCAGAAGCGCGCCAACCTGCACATGAGCAACGTCTCGGCGCGCGAGGTGTTCCGCAACATCCTCGACGTCTTCGACCTGCACGGCGAGGTGCGCGGCAACACCCTGCAGGTCGGCCTGATGCAGGAACGGGTGTTCGACCTCGATTTCCTCAACACCCGGATGAACGTCAACATCGCCTCCGGCGGCAACGTGTTCGGCTCCAACCAGAGCGCCGGCGGCGACGGCGGCAGCGGGGGCGGCGGCTCCGAGGCGATCCGCGGCAACTTCTCGCTGTCCGGCGGCTCGGGCGACGACACCGGCGTGTTCCAGCAGCTCGAGAGCGCCCTCGAACGCATCCTCGGCGAAGGCGGCCAGGGCGGCCGGGCGGCGGAAGACGGCAGCGCCGCAGGCGCGCCGCGCAACCCGGAGCTGCAACCGCGCTACGCGCTCAACCCCACCACCGGCACCCTGTTCGTCAAGGCCCGCCCCTCGCAGGTCCGCTCGGTGGAGCAGATCGTCCAGCGCTACAAGTCGGTGCTCAGCCGCCAGGTGCTGATCGAGGCCCAGCTGCTCGACGTCGAGCTGTCCGACGGCTTCGAGTTCGGCGTGGACTGGAACCTGCTGCGCCGCTCGCTGGCCGCGACCTGGGGCAGTGGCGCGATCGAGCTGGGCGGCATGACCGCCCCGGCCTTCCCGAACAACTCGCGTCTGCCGCTGCCGGCGCAGATCACCCTGCCGGCGCTGTCCGCCGGGGGCGGCAACGCCGGCAGTCGCGGCGGCCTGCTGCTCGGCAACGACTCCTTCGCCATGGCGGTGAACATGCTGCGCAGCTTCGGCTCGGTGCGGGTGCTGTCCAATCCCAGCATCCGTGCGCGCAACGGCACCCCGGCCATGCTCAGCGTGGGCACCAACACCCGCTACGTCTCGCGCTCCACCGTCACCGTCACCAACCCGGGCGGCGGCGCGACCACGGCCTCGGCCGACGTCGAGACCGATGCGCTGTTCGCCGGCGTGGTGGTGGGCGTGGTGCCCTTCATCCGCGAGGAAGGCAGCGTGGAGCTGCTGGTGCACCCGATGCAGACCGACGTCGACCCGAACAGCCTCGCGCTGGTGGAGGTCGCCAAGACCGCCGACGGCAGCAGCAAGGTCACCCTGCCGGTGGTCAACTTCAAGGGCATGACCACCACGCTGAGCCTGCGCGACGGCGACACCGTGCTGCTCGGCGGCCTGATCGACCAGAAGACCAGCAACAACAACCGCGGCATCCCCGGCGCGGCCGACGTGCCCGGCCTGGGCAAGCTGTTCGGCCAGGAGGCGGATACCCACAAGAGCCGCGAGATGGTCATGATCCTGCGGGTGCGCGTGCTATGAGCATGATCTTCTCCGCCCTGCGCGAGATCGACAAACCCGGCGACCCGGCCGCAGTGCCGGCGCCGGCCATGGCCACGCCCGCACGCCGCAGCCTCGCCCCGTGGATTGCGGCCGGCGCCGTGCTGGCCGGCGGCGCGGGCGCCGCGGCCTACCTGTGGCTGCAGCAAACCCGCAGCGCCGAAGCGCACCTGGTTCAGACAGCACCCGCCCCTGTCGCCCGCATGACCACCGTGGCCGCAGAGCCCCCTGCCACGCCTGTCGCCGCTCCGGCCGCCGCGGTGCTGCCTGCCGAATCCCTTGCCCCGGTCGCGCTCGCCGAGCCCGCCGCCGCACCCGCAACGGAAAGCGAACCGCATGCCGACGCCGTGCCGGCGGCCGAGGCGCCGCCGGCAGCGCCGATGCCTGCCGCGCAGCCCGCCGCGCCACGGGACGAAGCGCCGAGCGCCGCAGCCGCCCCGGCAGCCCCGACCGCATCAACGGCACCCGCCGACACCGCCGCGGCGCGCCCCGCTCCACAGCGGGCGCCGGGCGCCATCCGCGTGTCCGCCGCGGCACCGGCCGACCAAGGCGCCAAGGACGCGCGCGTGGCCCTGCAGGTTCAAGCCTTCAATGCGGCGATGGCGGCCAGCCAGTTCGAAGCGGCCGGACAGGCCCTGGCGCAGCTCAAGCGCGATCTGCGCCCGGAGAGCATCACCCTGCTGCGCATGAGCGCCTGGCATGCGATGGCCACCGGCCAAGCCGAGCAGGCCCGCCTGCTGTACGGCGAGATCCTGCATCGCCTGCCCGGCGACGAGAACGCCGGCATCAACGCCGCCATCCTGGCATGGGACGCCGGCCGTCACGACACGGCACGCGAGATCATCGAGCGGCTGCGCCTGCATCACCCGGACTCCGAGCTGATCAAGCGCTACCGCAAGGCCATGCAGGGCAGCTGATGAGCGCACGGAACACCGCCGCACACCTGCAGGCGCTCGGGCTGGCGCGCAATCCCTTCCCCACCACGCCCGACGCCGAGGCCTATTTCCACACCGACCTGCTCGAGGCCGAGCTGGCCGAGGCGGTCCATTGCGTGAGCGAGCGCAAGGGCTTCGTGGTGGTCACCGGCGAGGTCGGCCTGGGCAAGAGCACGCTGGCGCGACGCATGATCGCCGCCCTGGAGGCCGACGGCTGCGCGGTGGCGCTGGTGCTCAACACCTTCCTGAACGAACGCGAACTGCTGCGCGAGATCAACCGCGACCTCGGCCTGGCCGACGGCGAGGACTTCGGCGCCAACCTCGCCACCCTCAACGCCTACCTGCTCGACCGCCAGCAGCAGGGCCTGACCACCGCGATCCTGATCGACGACGCGCAGAACCTCCGTCTGGAATGCCTGGAGCTGGTGCGCCTGCTGACCAATCTGGAGACCGGGCAGGAGAAGCTGGTGCAGATCGTCCTGATCGCCCAGCCGGAGCTGGAAGAGACCCTCGCGCAGCGCGAGATCCGCCAGCTCACCAGCCGCATCGTCAAGCATGTGCGCCTGTTGCCGCTGTCGCCAGCCGATGCCGTGCGCTACGTGGACCACCGCCTCAGCTTTGCCGGCGCGGCCGGGCGCATCGTCGTCACGCCGGCCGCGCATCGCGCGCTCTATCGCCACGCGCGCGGCAACCCGCGGCGCATGCACATCGTCCTCGACCGCTGCCTTTACGGCCTGGTGGCCCGACGCAGCCAGGTCGTCGACGAACCGCTGATCGATGCCGCGGCGCGCGAATCGGGCCTGCAGAACGGCACCGCCCCAGCCGCCCGCACCGGCCTGCGCGGCGCGTTGCTGCGCACCGCGGTCGGCCTCGCCGCGCTGGCCGGCATCGGCGCCGGCGCCGTGCTCGCGATGAACCGCGACGCCCCAAGCCCAAGGGCGGCAGGCGGCGACACGGCATTCGTCCACTCGTCCTTGCCGTCCCCGGCGCCCGCCTGCGTCGGCAAGCTGGCCGGCCGTCCGCTGCCCGTCATCGACGAACTGCTTGCCCGGCACGACTGGCAAGGCATCGAGGCGCTGCTGAGCAGCCAGGCCCCCGCGCTCGAACTGCTGGCCCTGCCCGCCGAACTGGCCGCCCGCCACACCGCCGATGCCGACCTGTGCGCGCTGAACGACGGCCCCATCGTGCGCCTGCTGTGGCGCCACGACTGGCCCGATCGCCGCCTGGGCTACGGCGAACGCGGCGCGGGCGCGCACCGCCTGCAGACCCGCCTCGCCGCCCACGGCTTCTACCAGGCCGAGGTGGATGGCGTTGTCGGCATCCAGACCACCTCCGCCCTGGCGCAGTTCCAGCGCAGCCGCGGACTCGCCCCCAGCGGGGTCGCAGACCCCCGCACGCTGTTCATGCTCGGCATCCCGCCCGGCATCCAGCCCGTCTCTCAGCAGGAAGCACACAATGGATAGACCGGTCATTCCCGCCTCCGCCACCTCGATGCTGCAGCCGACCGGCTCGATCCGCCTGGGCGACCTGCTGCGCGATCACGGGCTGCTCAGTCCGGTGCAGCTCGCCTACGCCCTGCAGAAGCAGCACATCGAGGGCCAGAAGCTGGGGAGCCTGCTGGTGCAGCACGGCCTCGCGCTGGAGTACGACGTCGCCAAGGTGCTCGCCGGCCAGCGGGGCACCGAGTTCGTCAAGGCCGACGACCTGCCGGCGCCCGACCATGCGGTGCTGGAGCTGTTCAACAACGAACTGTGCCTGGCGCACGGTTTTCTGCCGCTGCGCCGCCGCGGGCAGCATGTCGAGGTGCTGCTGGGCGACGGCGACCCGGCGGCGATCGCCGAGCTGGTCATGCGCCGCTGCGGCCTGCCCTGCCACTTCCTGCAGGGCGAGTTCACCCGGGTCGCCCAGCTGACCCGCCAGAGCTACTACTTCGCGCAGAACCCGGTGGAGGACTTGATCCGGCGCGAGATCAAGGTGCTCGGCGAGGACGTCGACCATGCCTACAGCCCGGAGCGCCTGCTCGACCTGCTGCTGCACCTGGCGGTACGCGAGCGCGCCACCGACGTGCACATCACCCCCTCGGCGACCAGCCTGCACGTGCTGCTACGCATCGACGGGGTGTTGCGCCCGATGCTGGCGCTGCCGCCGATGCTGGCGCGCATCCTGGTGTTCGTGAAGCTCACCGCCGAGATGGACATCTCCGAGCAGCGCCGCCCGCAGGACGGCAGCTTCCAGACCAGGGTGCTGGACATGCCCTACACCGTGCGGGTGTCGACCATCGTCACCGAGTACGGCGAACGCCTGGTGCTGCGCCTGCTGCCCGAACGCAGCGATCTCACCGGCCTGGCCCAGCTCGGCTTCCGCCCGGAAGACGTCGCGGTGCTCAAGCGCGTGTTCGAGCGCCCCGCCGGCCTGGTGCTGGTCACCGGCCCCACCGGCTCGGGCAAGAGCACCACGCTGCACGCCGCGCTGCGCCTGCAGTCGCTGATCGAGCGCAACGTGCTCACCGTGGAGGACCCGATCGAATACCGGGTGCCGGGCGCCGGGCAGACCGAGGTGAACCGTCGCGCCGGCTACGAGTTCAGCACCGCGCTGCGCCACTTCCTGCGCCACGACCCGGACGTGATGCTGATCGGCGAGATCCGCGACGGTGAAACCGCGCAGGCCGCCATCGAATCGGCGGCCACCGGCCACCTGGTGCTGTCCACCCTGCACGTATCCAGCGTGTTCGGCGTGGTGCCGCGCCTGCGCCCGCTGGGCCTGGACGCGCAGTCCATCGCCGACAACCTGGTGGCGGTGATCAACCAGCGCCTGGTACGCCGCAACTGCCCGGTGTGCAGCGTGCCGGTGGCACCCGACGCGGCCACCGCCGCCTGGCTGGCGGACTACCCCGATGCCGCCCCGCAGCGCGGTTGTGGCTGTGACACCTGCCGCGGCACCGGCTACCTGGGCCGCCTGCCGGCCTACGAGATCCTGCTGGTGGACCAGGCGCTGGCCAACGCGATTGCCGACGACCGCGGCCGCGAAGCCATCCACAAGCTGGCCCACGACAGCGGCTTCCGTCCGATGGTGGAGATGGCCAAGTGGATGGTGGCACAAGGCCGCACCACGCCCGAGGAAGTGCTGCGCGTGGTGGGTGAAGGCCCGGCCGGAGTCCAGTCATGAACACCTACTACTACCGCCTGCTGAACGAGGAAGGGCGGGTGAAGAGCGGCTTCCTGCGGCTCGCGGTGGAGCGCGACTTCTCCGCCCGGCTATGGCTGGAGCGCCGCCACGGCGGGGTGGTGCTCTCCCTGCTGCGCCTGCCCGGCTTCCTCGGCGACGTGAAGAGCGGCCTGTTGCGCCGGCCGATGCGCCCGGAAGACCTCGGCGGCTTCCTGCGCGACCTGGCGATCATGACCGGCGCCGGCGTGCCGATGCTCGACTCGCTGCGCGCCATCGCCGAAGAAGGCGAGTTCTCCGGGCAGAGGCGCATCGCCGGCATCGCCCGGGCGCTGCTCGACGACCTGGATGCCGGCGCCTCGGTGAGCGAATCCTTCGCCCGCCATCCCGACATCTTCCCGGAGACCGTGCGCAACCTGGTGGCGATCGGCGACGAAACCGGCGCCATGGACCGCATGCTGATGGAGGCGGCCGAGCACATCGAGCGCCTCGGCAACATGGCGCGCGACGCCAGGCGCGCGCTGATCTACCCGGCCTTCGTGTTCACCGCGATCATCGGCGCGGCGCTGTTCTGGATTCTCTATGTCATTCCGCACCTGAGCGGCCTGTTCACCCAAATGCGGGTGGAACTGCCCGCCATCACCGTGGCGGTGCTCGGCCTGTCCGAATGGCTCACCGCGCATCTCAGCCTGGCGATCTGGCTGGTGGCCGGCGGCGTGCTGCTGGTATGGCTGGCGATCCGCGAGAGCGGACGCTTCCGCCACGCCCTGTTCGCCCTGGCGCACCGGCTGCCGGTGGCACGGGTGATCGTGCGCTCGTCCGGCATGGCCTTCATCACCGAACACCTCGCGCTGCTGATCATCGCCGGCCTGGACATGGTGCGCAGCCTCGCCGTGCTCGAGCGCTCGATCGGCGACGAGTTCTACCGCAGCAAGATCGCCGAGGTGAAGCGCGTGGTCGAGCGCGGCGAACGCCTGGCCGCGGCGATGCGCCAGGTCGGCGGCTTCCCCGCGATGGCGGTGCGGATGATCTCGGTGGGCGAGGAAACCGGTTCGCTCGACCAGCAGCTGCGCCACCTCGCCGCCGAGTACCGCGCGCGCCTGGACCACGTGGTCGAGTCGCTCGCCGAGATCATCAAGCCGGCGGTGATCCTGTTCGCCGGCGGCATCTTCCTGTTGATGGTGGTCGCGCTGCTGCTGCCGGTCTATGACCTGGTGCGCCAGGCAGTGACCTCCCCGATGATGTGAGGACCGCATGAGGACTTCGCACCCCACCCCGCGCACCACCCAGCGCGGCATGTCGCTGTGGGACACCCTGTTGCTGCTCGGCGCGGTGGCAGGCCTGCTGGTGGCCGGTTTCGTGCTCAACGAGTCGTCCGGCGCGCTGCGCCGCGCCGACGACAATCGCGCCTTCCTCGACTGGGCCGATCATCGCCTGCTGGCCTTTGCCGCCACCCGCGGCCGCCTGCCCTGCCCGGACACCGACGGCGACGGCCTGGAGAACTGCGCCGCCGGCGCCCAGAAAGGCTGGCTGCCGCTCGCCACCCTGGCGCTCGGCGCCGACGCCCCGCTCACCGGGCCGATCCGCCTGCGCTACGCGGTGTACCGCCAGGGCGGCACCCTGGACCAGGCCACCGGCCCGGCCAACGACTTCGAGCCGCTGGCCGACGACGACGGCAACCTCACTGCCGCGCGCAGCCTCGGCAACACCAGCGGGGTGGACTTCTGCTTCCGGCTCTCGGCGGCGATCCATGCCACCCCAACCACCGCGGCCGCCCATGTGCTGACCGGCGGCGCGCCCGCCAACGTCGCCTACGCGCTGGCGGCGAGCGGTGCCGGACGCGGCGTGGCCGGCAGCTTCGGCGGAGCGAACGCCGGCGACACCCCGGCGATGGAGCTGCCCTCGCGGACCCCGGATGGCGATTACGGCGACACGGTGCTGGTGCGCACCCTGCCGGAACTGTCCGACGCGCTGGGCTGCGCCGCCGCCATGGCCTCGCTGAACGCCATGTCGCTGATCGTCGAAGTGGTCGCCGAGGTCGACGACATGAAGACCTGGACCACGCTGAGCGCCGCGATCAACGCGGCGATGTCCGGGGTCAAGATCGGCGTGGCGCTCATCAAGGCTGCGCTGTCCGGCTACCTGATCGCCTCCGCGTCGGCCACGCTGGCGACGGCCAGCGCGGAGTTGAGCGCGGCGATCGCCTCCTGCGCGGTCCTGGTCGGCTGCGCGCTGATTCCGACCGCGGCCGCGGCGGTTGCCTCCGCCGCCGCCGCGATCGTGTCCGGTGCGGCAGCGCTCGCCCTCAACATCGCCTCCATCGTCCCGATGACCGTCGCCCTGGGCCTGGGGATCGCGGCTGCGGTCAGGGCCGGCGCCGAAGTCGCCGCCACCGGCATCGACCTGAGCGATTCCCTGGCGGACATGGCGGCCGAGCGCGATCGCGCCTGGACCGAAGCGCATGCCGCACGCTTCGAAGCCCAACAGGCGCGTGCGCAGGCCTCCCTGGCACTGCCGGCGGTCAACAACCGCTACGACGCCTTGTTCCAGATCGCCGAGGACGCGAACGGCGAAGACCCGCTGAGCGACAGCGACCGCGCGCTCATCGAGAACGCCGCGACCAAGGCGCGCGCACTGGTCGAGGCTGAACTGCAGGAGGGTGTCGCAGAGGGCAACTACGACTCGGCCCTCGGTGAGTACGCGGCGAAACTGATCGAAGTGCAGGAGGCCCGCATCGAAGTCGCGGCGGACCCGAACAACACGGCCAAGACCGACCACCTAGCCGCAATGGAGGCCGAGTTGCTTGCCGCCGAGAACGCACGTGACGCTGCTTATGCGGAGATGCTCGACGCGCGCGAGCGGACGACCACCGCCCGCAATGCGCACAACGAAGCGGCAAGTGCGGCCGCGGATGCCTTCGGCGGGCTGTCGGCCGGCATCCACAACTACTACCTCGCCTACCGGAACTGGCGCGGCCTGGACTACGTTGCCGCGGAACGCGAATCGCTGGCGGACGCCAAGGAGGAAGCCGCGCGCGGCATGGACGAGGTCTACGATCAGATCGCCGACAGCATCGCCAATCCCGACAACGGGACCAGCGGCGGCGGCACCCCGGTGTGGACCGGGGCTGCCGGCGTGCTTCAGGCTGCCGATCAGCGCGGCACCGGACAGCTGGTGACACCATGAGCGCACGAACCGTGAAACGCACGCGCCCGGCCCATGCCGCCCGCGGCTTCTCGCTGGTGGAGATGGCTGTCGTGCTGGCCATCCTCGGCACCATAGGCCTCGCCATGTGGCGGCTGCTGCCGGTCGCGGGTCAGGCCGCCAGCTCCGCCAGCGGACCTGCGGCACTGCTCACCCGCGCGGAACAGGCAGTCACCGGCTTCGCCCGCCTGCATGGCCGCCTCCCCTGCCCCGACACCGCCGGCAACGGTCTGGAGAACTGCGCCAGCCCCGCGCAAACCGGCTGGTTGCCGGCGCGCTCGCTGGGCATCGTGCTGCCACAGCGCCTGCGCTACGGGGTCAGCCGGCAGAACACCGGAGGCGTCAACCTGACCGCCGCACAGGCGCGCTTCACGCCCGACTGGCCCGACGGCAGCAGTGGCACCGCGCTCAACGGCCTGGACCTGTGCGCCGGACTGCGCAGCGCGGCCCGCGCGCCCGGCGCCAGCGCCCTCGTCGGCGCGCCGGGCGGGGTGCCGCTGGCTTTCGCGCTCGCGCATCCGGGCGCAATCGATGCGGACGGTGACGGCAATCCCTTCGACGGCGCCAACACCGGCGCGGGCACCATCGCCGACCCATCGACCGCCCACTCGACCGCCTACGACGATCTCACCCGCACGGTCGGCTTCGGCCGCCTGGCGGCCGGCCTGGGCTGCGTGGAGAAGCTCTCCGCCGCGCACGCGGCACATCGCAGCGCCTGGGCGGACCACGACCACTACCGCATCGCCCTGGCCTACGAGCAGTTCCGCCGCTTCGGCGTCAACGTGCGCACCATGAACCGCGACATGGCGATCGCCAACGTCACCATCGCCGGGATCGACCTGATCATGACCACCGCCACCTCGGCGATGTCGGTGTCGATCGCGGTGAGCGCGGCCGGCTCCGCCGCCCCGGCGGTGGCCGCGGCCGCCATCGCCCTGACCGCGGCCACCGCCAACGTCGGGGTGGCCAGCTACAACCTGGCCAGCGCCGAGGCGGCCCTGGGCAAGGCGAACCGCCAGTACGGCGCCGCGATCGCCTACCGCAGCGACGTCGCCGAGCCTCAGGCCGCGGCCTCGCTCGCTCGCGCCCGTACCCTTGATCAGCGAGGTCTGCAATGAAACCTGTGCCGCGCGGCATGACACTCGTCGAACTGGCCGTCGTCCTCGCGGTGGTCGGCGTGTTCGCCCTGCTCATCGTGCAGTTGTCGGCGCGCCAGGTGGCCCAGCGCGACAGCGAGGCCGCCGACGCCATGCTGGCCGACGCACACAACGCGGTGCTGGGTTTCGTCTTCGCCCACGACCGCCTGCCCTGCCCCGACACCAGCGGCGACGGCAACGAAAACTGCGGCGCAGAGGTCGGCCGGCTGCCCTGGCGCAGCCTGGGCCTGCCCGCCTCGGCCGGCCCTGCGGTGCGCTACGGCGTCTACCACGGCGCCGTCAGCCTGAGCAGCCCGACCGCCCGCCTCGAAACCCTGACCCTGCTCGGTTCCGCACTGGTGGCCAGCCATCTGCCGCCCGCGGCGAGCGGCCGCGGCCTCGACCTGTGCGCCTCGCTGCGCGCCGCGGCAAGCGCCCCGGAAGCAGAACGCCTGCGTATCGTTCAGGCGGACGGCAGCACGCTGCCCGCCGCCTTTGCCCTGGCTCACGGCCTGGGCAGCGACGCCGATGGCAACGGCAGCTTCTTCGACGCCAGCCACGGCGGCGCCGATCCGGTCTTCGAGGCCCCCTCGCGCGCGCAGGACACCAACTACCGCGACCGCAGCGTGGCGATGGGTTTCGACGCCCTGTGGGGCCGGCTCTCCTGCGGCGAGACCTATGCCAGCGCCGGGCACGCCCACCCCAACCATGCCGCCTCCGCGGCCATGCTGGCGCAAGCCTGGACCGACTACGCGACCCAGCTCGACATCAAGCACGACATCGCCAAGGCCTCGATGGCCAGCGCATCGGCCGCACCGCTGATCGCCGCCGGCGGCGCCGCCAAGAGCGTCGGCGACACGCTGCACAAGATCGCCCAGACCCTGCTCAGCAAGGGCACGCTGGGGCCGGCGCTGATGCCGCTGGCGGCCGCCGGTGCGATCGCCAGCGCGGCCGCCATCGTCGCCTCGGCGGGCAGCCCGATCGCCGCAGCGATCGCCCTGGCCGAAGCCGAACGGGTTGCCGGAGAAGCACAGAGCATCGTCGCCGGCTCGGCCGGCGGATACCTTCACCCGGCCAGCTTGCGCGCCGGAATCCGCAACAACGCCAGCGCGGCACACGCCGCCGGCCTGTTCGACCAGCCGGTCGGCCTTGTCCCCTGAACGTTTCCAGGATACGCCAGCACATGAATCGCCCCGTCATTCGCCGCTTTCACGGCCACCGGCCCGAGCGCGGCTTCACCCTCGTCGAGTTGTCCATCGTGCTGGTCATCATCGGCATCATCCTTGGCGCAGTCACCATCGGTCGGGACGTGCAGCGCGGCGCCGCCAACCAGCGCATCGCCACCGAGTTCGTGCAGGGCTGGGCGATCGCCTTCGACGCCTTCGCCAACGGCAGCGGGCGGGTGCCGGGCGACCCGGCCGCCAATCCGACCGGCCTGGTCAACGGCGCGCTGGACACTCCCTTGTGCGGTGCGAACCTGCGCACCGAGATGCAGGCCGCGGGCGTCGCGATGCCCGCCGGACGCGCCGAAGGCAGCGAGGATCTGGCGGTATACCTGGACGCCAACGGCAATCCGCGCCAGCTTGAGGTGTGTTTTGCCGCCCGGAGCTGGTCCGAGCCCGGCGCGGCGCCCGGCACCTACCTGGTACGCAACCGCAACGTGATGGAGCTGCGCGGTCTCACCCCGGCGCTCGCGAACATGCTGGACAACCAGCTCGACGGCAAGCTGGATGCACGCTTCGGCCGCCTGCGCGAAAACACCCGGGCCGCCGCCACCGGCACCGCCAGCGTGGCCTGGAGCGCCGCCCAGCCCGGCCGGGACGAGGCCCAGGCTCCGACGATGACCGCTTACCTGCGGATGTCGCGCTGACCCCCAGCGCACACGCATCGCGGAGACCGGCACGACAACGAACCACCGGATGACGAAGGTATTGCATTTGCCTGATGGCATAGCCTGCATATAATGCACCGGTGTTTTGCACAAGTTTGCATTTCTCGCCCGAGAGGCGCGCGAGCACTGCATTTCATCGGACGTTCCCGGTTCGCGGGAGGTCGCTCCGCACATCCTGCCCGGCGTACCGTCCCCTATGACCAAAGCGCAAGACCCGACGATATCGAGCGATCCCCTGTACGTGGCGCTGCTCGGCCCCGGGCGCATCACCCAGGGGCCGCACGAGCTCACCTCCGGCATCAAGTACCGGCGCACCCTGGCCCTGCTCGCCTATCTGATGATCGAGCGCAATGCGCACCATAGCCGGGACCATCTCGCCGACCTGCTGTGGCCGCGGCTGCCGCTCGAGGCCGCACGCGCCAACCTGCGGCAAGTACTGGGCAACCTTGCGCGCCTGACCCCGGATGCCGCCACCCGGTTTCCGGGACTGGAAGTCACACGTTACACCGTGGCCATGTCGGACCACCCCGCCGTCCGCCTCGATCTCGGGTGGCTGGAGCTGTCCCCGCAGCAGATCTGCCAAGGCTGCGTCGAGCGGACCTGCGCGCTGACCCTGCCGGACGGCAGCCTGCCCCCGGGAATCGGGCAGGATCTGCTGGCCGGATTCGCGCTCAGCGGTGCCGACGGTTTCGAGGAATGGCTGGAAGGGCAGCGCCTCTTCTACCGCCATCGCAGCGTCGATCTGCTGCGCCGTTTGACCGAATGTGCGGAGAACACCCTGCGGCCCGAGCTGGCGCTCGACCTGGCACGCCGCCTGGAGATGCTCGACCCGCTCGACGAACCCAACCAGCGTAGCCTGATGCGCGCGCTGGCCATGACGGGCCGGCCCGATCGCGCGCTGCAGCAGTTCGACACCTTCGCCAAGCGCATCGAGCGCGAACTCGGCGTCACCCCGGACGCGGAGACCTGCCGTCTGCGCGCCGACATCGCCGAAGGCGCGATCAGCCCGGCCGAACAGCCCGGCGAGCGCACGGACGAGCAGCTGGCGAGCGCGCGTCACGACGAGCACCGCATGCTCACGGTGATGTGCTGCGAGTGTGTCGCCCCCTTGCACGATCTGGAAAACAACGTGGCGCGCAACCGTGCGCTCCGCCTCCAGGCGATCGAATGCCTGGCCGGCTATGGCGGGCATGTGGTCTCGGCACCGGGCAAGGCCCTGATGGCCTACTTCGGCTGGCCGCGTGCGCGCGATTCGGCCCAGGCCGACGCACTGCGCGCCGCGCTCGCGGTGCAACGGCGCTTTGCCAGCGTTGCGCAGGTGCGCGCCGGCCTGCATTGCGGGCACACCATCAGCGGCGAGAATCCCGACGAGCTGGGCGAACTGAGCGAAGCCGCAATGCAGCTGCGCCTGCTGGCGCTGGACGGCGAGGTGCTCGCGAGCGCGGCCATGATGGCCGTGGCCGGCGACCGCTTCGAGTACGAGCCCGTCGTCGCCGTCGAGCAGGTGTCGATGCCCTCACTCGGCACCGTCCACCGCGTGCGCTCGGAGCGCACGCCGCCGCCGCTGGCCGAGTCGGACCGCGACGTGATGATCGGCCGCAGCACCGAACTCGGCGAGTTGCTCGCGCATTGGGAGGAAACCCGCCGCCACCATGGGCGGCTGGTCCTGGTGAGCGGCGAGCCGGGGATAGGCAAGTCCACCCTGGCGGCCCATTTCGCCCGCTACGTGGCCGACACCGGGGGGGCGATCCGCGCCTTCACCTGCCGCCCCGAGCTGCGCCTGTCACCGCTCGCCCCGCTGGCCGGCATGTTCGAGGCGCGCTGCGGCATCGGGCCGGACGATCCGCCGGCGACCCGCCGGCAGAAGCTGCGCGACTTCCTCCAGCGCGACTGGAGCGACCGCGCCGACGAGGCCTTCCCGCTGCTGACCGACCTCCTCGACCCCGATGCGGACGCCATCCACAACAAGGAGGGGCTGTTCCGCCTGATCCTCGGCATGTTCGCCAGCCTGGGCAAACGCAGCCCCCTGCTGCTGGTGCTCGAGGACGCGCACTGGGCCGACGCGGCGACGCTGGAGTTCCTCGACCGCCTGAAGCTGACCGACCTGCCGATCATGGCGCTGACGGTCAGCCGCGAGGAGGGTTCGCTCTTCGACAGCGTGCCCCACGCCGCACGGATCGCGCTCGGGCCGCTGGCGGACACCTCGGCGCTGGCGCTGCTGCAGTCGCTGCCGGCGACCTCCGCCGTTCCGGCCGAGCAGTTGAACGAGCTGGCCCGCCGGGCCGGCGGGATTCCCCTCTACCTGCGCGAACTGGCGGCCCTTGCCGGCGAACTGGAGGGTGGCGGCGACCTGGCCGGCATTCCGGACACCCTGCAGGCCGTCCTGCGCCAGCGGATCGACAGCACCGGCGACGACGCCACCGTTCTGTGCGCGGCATCGGTGATCGGCCAGCAGTTCGACCTCGACCTCCTGAACGAGATCGTCGGCCGGCAGGAACTCCTGCACGCCGCATTGCAGCGCCTTGCGACAGCAGGCTTGCTGATTGCCGAACGGGACGGACGCTTCCGCTTCTCGCACGCCCTAGTGCGCGATGCCGCCTATCAGTCGATGACCCGGCTGCGCCGCAACGCCCTGCATCTGCGGGTGGCCACCGCGCTGTCGGCGATCTTCCCCAAGATCGCCGAGACCCGCCCCGAAGTAGTCGCATGGCACTGTACTGCGGGGGGAGACCCGCGCCATGGCCTGTTCTGGTGGGAGAAGGCCGGCAGACTTGCCGGGCGCCGGCAGGCGGCTGCGGACGCGGTGGGTCACTATCGCAACGCGCTCGACCTCGTCGAAGCCCACCCGCAGCTCACCGACGCCGCCGGCCGCCTGGCGCTGATGTTCGATCTGGGCGATGCGCTGATCCTCTCGGAAGGTTTCGGCTCGCTGAACGCCCGCCGGCTGATGGAGCAGGCACTCGCCATCGCCACCGAAGCCGGCGACCAGGGCGCGCGCTTCATGGCATTGGCGAGGATGTACCAGAGCGACAGCTCGCACAGCGAGCATGCCCGCGGCCTGGACACCGCCTTCACCCTGGAGGCGGAGGCGCGGACCAACCGCGAACGCATGTTCGCCCTGTTCGCGCTGGGCAATTCCAACTTCTGGCGCGGCAACTTCGACGCCAGCCGGGATGCGCTCGAGCGCCTTCATGTGCTCGCCGAGAGCGCTCCGTCCACCGAACGCAACTGGTTCGGCGGGCGCTCCTGGCACGGTGGCGACGACGTGGCCGTCACCGGCCAGTCCTTCCTCGGGCTGGCGCTGTGGTTCCTCGGCGACACGCCCCGCGCGGCAAGCGTGATGGCCAACGCGCGCCGCCTCGGCGCCCTGTGCGGCAACGAGCATTCGCACTGTTTTGCGCTGGCCTTCTCCGCCTTGCTGGAACGCTACCGCGGCAACCCGCAGGACACCGGCCGCTATGCGGTGCAGACCCGGGAGCTGGCCGAACGCCACGGATTCGCCTTGTGGATAGGCGTGGGCGTCCTGCTGGATGCGTGGGCCAAGGCACAGCAAGGCCAGCTGGAGGACGCCGGGCTGCTCGAAAAGGGAAGCGCCGTGATCAACTCGGCCTATCGCGGCGGCGGAGTCACCGTCATGTCGATCGCGGTCGAGGCCCTGCTGGCGCTACACCGCCCCGCAGACGCATCGGAACTGGCCGACCGCGCCCTGCTCGCAGCGGAGGAGCTCGCGGAACAGTACTTCGTCGCGGAACTGCTCCGTCTCAAGGGCGAGGCGCTGCTGCGGATCGATCCGGTCCGCCATCGCGAGCAGGCGGAACGGTATTTCCACCAGGCCATCGCCCTGTCCCTGAGACAGAACGCCAGGGCGCTGACCGAGCGCGCACGGCACAGTCTCACGCGTTTGTCGCCGGGCGGACAGGCGGCCCCGGAGCGCAGGCACGACACGCAGGACGCAAGCGCCGACGCAGGGTAAACTGCGGCGGTTTCATCCGCCCACCGGACCCGCACATGGCCATCCAGCAAATCTCCCACCCCCTCGTCCGCCACAAGATCGGCCTGATGCGCGAAGCGGACATCAGCACCAAGAAGTTCCGCGAGCTGACCGCCGAACTGGCCCGTCTGCTGGCCTACGAGGCGTGCAAGGATTTTCCGCTGGAGAAGGTCACCCTCGCCGGTTGGGCCGGGCCGGTGGAGGTGGAGCAGATCAAGGGCAAGAAGGTCACCGTGGTGCCCATCCTGCGTGCCGGCCTGGGCATGCTGGACGGCGTGCTGGACATGATCCCGAGCGCCAAGGTGAGCGTGGTGGGCATCGCGCGCGACGAGGAAACCCTGCAGCCGGCGCCCTACTTCGAGAAGTTCGTCGGCCACCTGGGCGAGCGCATGGCGCTGATCATCGACCCCATGCTGGCCACCGGCGGCTCGCTGGCGGCCACCTGCGACATGCTCAAACGCAAGGGCTGCGCGCAGATCCGCGCCTTGGTGCTGGTGGCCGCGCCGGAGGGCATCGCCCTGATGGCCGAGCGCCACCCGGACGTGGACATCTACACCGCCAGCATCGACAGCCACCTCAACGAGCAGGGCTACATCATCCCCGGGCTGGGCGATGCCGGCGACAAGATCTTCGGCACCAAGCACAACTGATCACCCGCAACACCCGCATCCCACCTGCAGCACGAAGTACCCACAAAACACCAACAAATGATCGCCCGCGAGGGCGAACGGAGAACAAGCATGCGAGAAATTCCGATCCAGGGAGGCGAGCCGCTCTGGCGGCAGGCGGTCGCCGGCGGCCAGATCCTTTTCGTGGCCTTCGGCGCGCTGGTGCTGGTACCCCTGCTCACCGGCCTCAACCCAAGCATGGCCCTGCTGGGCGCCGGTGTCGGCACCTTGCTGTTCCAGCTCGTCACCAAGCGCCAGGTGCCGATCTTCCTCGGCTCCAGCTTCGCCTTCATCGCCCCCATCGTGTACAGCATGCAGACCTGGGGTCTGTCGGCCACCATGGGGGCGCTGGCCTGCGTCAGCCTGGTGTACTTCGTGTTCTCCGGCCTGGTGTGGAAGCATGGCGCGGAGATCGTGCACCGCTTCATGCCGCCGGTGGTGATCGGCCCGATCATCATGATCATCGGCCTGTCGCTCGCCGCGGTGGCGGTGAACATGGCGATGGGACGCACCGGCGACGGCTCGGCGGAACTGGTGCCCTACCGCACCGCGCTGGTGGTCGCCGCGGTGTCCTTCGGCACCACGGTGGCGGTGGCGGTGTTCGCGCGCGGCTTCCTGCGCCTGGTGCCCATCCTCGCCGGCGTCGCGGCCGGCTACGTGGCGGCTACCGCCTTCGGCCTGGTGGAGTTCTCCAAGGTGCACAGCTCGCCCTGGTTTGCCATGCCCAGCTTCGTGGCCCCGAGCTTCGAGTGGGCGGCCATCCTGTTCATGCTGCCGGTGGCCCTGGCGCCGGCCATCGAGCACGTCGGCGACGTGGTGGCGATCGGCGGCGTGACCGGCAAGGACTACACCGAGAAGCCCGGCCTGCACCGCACGCTGGCCGGCGACGGCCTGGGCGTGCTGTTCGCCGGCCTGGTCGGCGGGCCGCCGGTCACCACCTACTCGGAAGTCACCGGCGCGGTCACGCTGACCAGGAACTACAATCCGGCGATCATGACCTGGGCCGCGGTGTTCGCCATCGCCATGGCCTTCGTCGGCAAGTTCAACGCCTTCCTGCAGTCCATTCCGGTGCCGGTGATGGGCGGCATCATGATGCTGCTGTTCGGTTCGGTGGCCAGCGTGGGTCTGAAGACGCTGATCAGCGCGCGCACCGACCTGGACGAGCCGCGCAACCTGGTCATCGTCTCGTCGATCCTGGTGTTCGGCATCGGCGGGCTGGCGCTCAACTTCGACGGCCTCACGCTGCAGGGCGTGAGCCTGTGCGGCATCGTCGCGGTGCTGCTCAACCTCGTCCTGCCGAAGCGCCGCGCCAGCGCCTGAGCAAGGACCCGACCAGCGGCAGGGCGGCGCCCATGAGCGGCGCCGCCCTGCCGCTGCCCACGCGGCGGTATAGCGCCCAGCCCAGCCACGCACGACGCGCCACGCGCAGCGCCAGCCGGGGCTTCCACAGCACCACGATGACGGCGGCCGCGGAGAACAGCGGTACCTGTTCGCGCGCCCAGGCGAGGTTGTCGCGGACACGGTCCACCGTGTCCAGCGCGCCCTCGAAACCCTGCAGGCGGCGCAGCATGTCGTCGCGCTGGGTTTCCGCACGAAACTGCAGCTGCTGCTTGCGCAGCGCGAACTCCACCAGACGGGGGTTCATTCGCGGCGGATCGCGGCGCGGTCGCGCGCCAGCTCGGCCAGGCTGGCGGCAAACAGGCGGCTGCCGCGCCGCAGTTCGCGCGCGGCATTGCTGGCGGTGAGCAGCCCGCCGCCGATGAACACGGCGGTGGCCAGCCCGAGCGCCAGCAGGCGGTGTTCCTCCCAGAACAGCACGGTCAGGAAGAGCGCCAGGAAGACCAGGCCGAAACCCAGCAGCAGCGCGCACAGCACGACGTTCAGCACCAGGCCGGTGAGGCGCAGCTTCTCTTCCTGCACCTCCACGGCCAGCAGCTCCAGCCGGGTCTGCGCGGTAGCCAGCCCGCTGTCCAGGAAGCCGCGCAGGCTGTCGGCCAGGCGCGGCTTGCGCGATTCGCCCATTGCCGCGCTCAGCGCCGACCCGCGAGCATGCCGATCAGGAAGGCTACCCCGGCGGCGATGCCGACCGACTGCCAGGGATTGGCATGCACGTAGTCGTCGGTGGCGTGCGCCATCTGGCGGGTCTTCTCGCGCAAGGCATGCTCGGCGTCGGCGAGTTGGTCCTTGGCAAGGCTCAGGCGGTCGCCGAGGCGACCGCGCACCTCGCCCAGCTTGTCACCCGCCTGGCCGGCGGTCAGCTTGAGCAATTCCTCGCTGTCGGCCACGATGGCCTTCAGGTCGGCCAGCAGTTTCTCCCTGGAAGCATGATTCTGTTCGGCAGCAGTCGGCATGATGGACTCCTTTGGATGACAGGTCGTTCGGGCCTGGACGGGTGGCTCCCGGCGCGGCATGCGCCGGAGCGGTACTCTAGATCAGGCTATACGCCCGGCAGGCGGATGGCAAATCCGCACCCGCCGGGCATGCGGCAATCGGCACGGACGGCCGACGACCCGTGCTATAAACCCCGTTAGACGACAGGGTTGAGCCGGCCGGGCTCTTCCCCTTGCCCGGGCGGCCCGTGCACAGACCATACGGAGTATCGATGAGCACGCTTTTCCCGACGCCCTTTCACGCCGTCGGTTGCGACGAATGCCGGAACGCCCCGGCGCTGGGCTTCGAATTCACCATGGCCTTCCAGCCCATCGTGGACGTCGAGGGCGGGCCGGTTTTCGCCTACGAGGCGCTGGTGCGCGGGCCCGATGGCGAAGGCGCGGGCACCGTGCTCGCCCGGGTCGACGACCGCAACCGCTACCGCTTCGACCAGGCCTGCCGGGTCAAGGCCATCGAGCTTGCCGCCTCGCTCGGCCTGCACGACATGGACGGCTGCCGGCTGAGCATCAACTTCCTGCCCAACGCCATCTACCGCCCCGAGACCTGCATCCGCTCCACCCTGGAAGCCTGTTCGCGCTTCGGCCTTCCCTCGGACCGGCTGATGTTCGAGGTCACCGAGGGCGAGCGGGTGAGCGATTCGGCCCACCTGATCCGCATCTTCAGCGACTACCGCAAGCGCGGCTTCATCACCGCGATCGACGATTTCGGCGCCGGCTACGCCGGCCTCAACCTGCTGGCCACCTTCCAGCCCCATGTGCTCAAGCTGGACATGGAGCTCACCCGCGACATCGACAGCAGCCCGGCCAAGCAGGCCATCGTCGCCGGCATCGCGCTGTCCGCCGAGCGTCTGGGCATCACCCTGATCGGCGAAGGCATCGAGAGCGCGGCCGAGCGCGACACCCTGCGCGACTTCGGGGTGCGCTACCAGCAGGGCTACCTGTTCGCCCGCCCGGCCGTCGAAGCGCTGCCCCGCCCCTGAGGCGGCCCCAGCCGCGCAGCGCCGGCCACTACAGCTGGAAGGCGTAGTCCACCGTCAGCGGCGCGTGATCGCTGAAGCGCTCGTCCTTGTAGATTGCCGCGGCCCGTGCGCTGTCGGCCAGCGCCGGGGTGGCGATGTGGTAGTCGATGCGCCAGCCCACGTTCTTCGCCCAGGCCTGGCCGCGGTTGGACCACCAGGTGTAGCTCTCGCCGGTGGCCTCCGGGTGCAGGCGGCGGAACACGTCCACCCAGTCCTGTTCGTCCAGCAGACGGCTGAGCCAGGCGCGCTCCTCGGGCAGAAAGCCGGAATTCTTCTGGTTGCTCTTCCAGTTCTTCAGGTCGATCTCCTTGTGGGCGATGTTCCAGTCGCCGCAGATCACCACCTCGCGCCCGGCGGCGCGCAGTTCGGCCAGGTGCGGGAAGAAGCGCTCCATGAAGCCGAACTTGGCCTGCTGGCGTTCCTCCGAACTGGAGCCGGAGGGCAGGTAGAGCGAGATCACCGACAGCCCCGGATAGTCGAGCTGCAGGTAGCGCCCCTCGGCATCGATGTCGGCAATGCCCAGGCCCTCGACCACGCGCTCCGGCTCGTGGCGGGTGTAGATGCCGACCCCGCTGTAGCCCTTTTTCTCGGCGTAATGAAAATGGCCGGTATGTTCGCCCGGGCTGCGCATGGCGTCGCTCAGGTCCGCGGCCTGGGCCTTCAGCTCCTGCAGGCAGACGAAGTCGGCGTCCTGGCGGGCGAGCCAGTCGAGAAAGCCCTTGTTGCAGGCCGAACGGATGCCGTTGAGGTTGGCTGAGATGATGCGTAACATGGGCGGAGTCCCGGAAAATGATCAGCATTGCAAAGGAAGCACGTGGATTTTAGCCGTGAATTCATCGCCCTCGCCTGCCGCAAGGGCGTGCTCCGTTTTGGCTCCTTCATCACCAAGGCCGGGCGCAACTCGCCGTATTTCTTCAACGCCGGCCTGTTCGACGACGGCACCTCCTTCCGCGAACTGTGCGGTTTCTATGCGCGCGCCATCGAGGCTTCGGGCGTGGCCTGCGACATGCTGTTCGGCCCGGCCTACAAGGGCATCCCGCTGGTCGCCGGCGCGGCCATCCGCCTGGCGGAGAACGGCCACAACCTGCCCTTCGCGTTCAACCGCAAGGAAGCCAAGGACCACGGCGAAGGTGGCACACTGATCGGCGCCCCGCTCGCCGGCCGGGTGCTGATCCTCGACGACGTCATCTCCGCAGGCACCTCGGTGCGCGAATCGGTGAACATCATCCGCGCCGCAGGCGCCGAGCCGGCCGGCGTGGTCATCGCCCTCGACCGCATGGAGCGGGGCACCGGCGCGCTGTCCGCCGTACAGGAAGTGCGCGAGCAGTTCGGCATCCCGGTCATCGCCGTGGCAACACTGGAAGACCTGATCGCCTATCTCGCCGACAGTCCGCAACTCGCCGCCAACCTGGAGGCCGTCATGGCCTATCGTGAAAGCTATGGGACTTCCGCGTCGCGCTGACCTGCTGCTCCTCGCCCTGCTGGCGCTGCCGTTCGGCGCCCAGGCGCAGGGCGGGCGCACCATCTTCTGTTGCGAGGACGACGCCGGCCGGCCGGCGTGCGGCGACACGCTGCCGCCGATGTGCTTCGGCAAGGCCTACCGCGAGATCAGCCCGCAAGGCACGGTACGGCGTTACGTGGCCGCCCCGCTCACCGCCGAGGAGATCGCCCGTCGCCAGGCCGAAGAGCGGCAGCGCAAGGCGGAGGAAGCCCGCGCGCTGCAACAGCGCCGGCTCGACGAGGCCTTGCTCGAAACCTACGCCAGCCTGAGCGATCTCGACGCGCAGCGCGACCGCAGCCTGGCCGATGCCGGCAAGAGCATGCAGGAGCAGCGCCGCCGCCTGGAGGAGCTCGAGGCACGGCGGCAGAAGCTGGCGGAGGAACAGGAGTTCTACCGCGACCGCGAACTGCCCCCCGAACTGGCCAACGAACTGCGCGTGATCGAAGCCGAGATGGCCGCGCAGCGCGTCGTGCTCGACGCCAAGACGCGCGAACTCGAGACCATCCGCAGCCGTTTCGACGAAGACCGCCGGCGCTACCTGGAACTCACCCGCGACGCCCAGCCGCGACGCTGATGTCCACCGCCACCGGCCGTATCGTCCGCGCCGCCTGTCCGCACGACTGTCCGGACACCTGTGCAATGGAAGTCACCGTAGCCGACGGGCGCGCGGTGAAGCTGCGCGGGGCGGCCGACATGCCCTTCACCCACGGCGCGCTGTGCACCAAGGTCGCGCACTATCTCGAGCGGGTGTATTCCGACCAGCGCCTGCTGTATCCGATGAAGCGCATTGGTGCCAAGGGCGAGGGGCGCTTCACGCGCATCACCTGGGACGAGGCGCTCGACACCATCGCGCAGCGCTTCGGCGCCATCGCCGCCGACGACCCGCGCGCCATCCTGCCCTACTCCTACGCCGGCACCATGGGACTGGTGCACAGCTCGGGCATGGACCGCCGCTTCTTCCACCGCCTGGGCGCCTCGCTGCTCGACCGCACGATCTGCGCCTCGGCCGGCGCCTACGGCTGGAAGGCGACCATAGGCGCGTCGGTCGGCGCCGATCCGGAAGCGGTGGCCAACGCCCGGCTGATCCTGATCTGGGGCGCCAACCCGGTGGTATCCAACCTGCACGGCTGGCGTCACCTGCAGGAGGCGAAACGGCGCGGCGCCCGCCTGGTGTGCATCGACCCCTGGCGCACCCAGACCGCCGAGAAGTGCGACCTGCATCTGGCCCCGCTGCCCGGCAGCGATGGCGCCCTGGCGCTGGCGATGATGCAGGTGCTGATCGCCGAGGACCACCTCGACCACGACTACGTCGCCCGCCACACCACCGGCTTCGCCGAGCTGCGCGAACGCGTGCGCGAGTACACGCCGGAATGGGCCGCAACGCTCACCGGGCTGCCGGCCGACGCCATCCGCCAGCTCGCGCGCGACTACGCGGCGGCCGGGCACCATAGCCTGATCCGCCTCAACTATGGCCTCAATCGCCACGCCGGCGGCGGCATGGCGGTACGCAACGTCGCCTGCCTGCCGGCGCTCACCGGCGCCTGGCGCCAGCCCGGCTGCGGCGCGCTGCTGTCCACCTCGGGCAACTTCCCGGTCGACCAGCGCGCGCTGGAACGCCCCGACCTGTATCCCGATCCGGCGCGCTTCCCGCCCCGCACCATCAACATGACCACCATAGGCCGCGACCTGCTGGAAGCGTCCGATCCGCCGATCCGCGCCATCTACGTCTACAACTCGAACCCGCTCGCGGTGGCACCCGACGGCAACCGGGTGCGCCAGGGCTTCGCGCGCGAGGACCTGTTCTGCGTGGTGCACGAGCTCTTCCAGACCGACACCGCCGACTATGCCGACATCCTCCTGCCGGCCACCAGCCAGCTCGAGCACTACGACGTGCATACCGCCTACGGCCACCTCTACGCCCTGACCAACACACCGGCCATCGCCCCGCTGGGCGAGGCCAAGCCGAACAGCGAGGTGTTCCGCCTGCTCGCCCAACGACTGGGTTTCACCGAGCCGGCGCTGTTCGACAGCGACGAGGCGGTGGCCGCAGCCGCCTTCCGCCAGGGCGACCCCCGCACCCAGGGCCTGGGCGGCGCGCTGGACGAGCGCGGCTGGGCGCGCCTCAACCTGCCGCGGCCTTTTGCGCCGTTTGCCGCGGGCGGCTTCCCCACGCCCTCGGGCAAGTGCGAATTCCTCTCGCAGCGCCTCGCCGCCGCGGGGCTGGACCCGCTGCCGGCCTGGCACCCGCCGCGCGAATCGGCCCCGGTCAGCCCGGCCCTCGCGGCGCGCTACCCGCTGGCGCTGATCAGCCCACCGGCGCGCAACTTCCTCAACAGCAGCTTCGCCAACCTCCCGCGCTTCCTCGCCGCGGAAGGCGCCCCCAGGCTGGAGATCCATCCGCAGGACGCGGCCGCACGCGGCCTGGCCGACGGCGACGAGCTGCGCATCCACAACGCGCGCGGCGAATTCCGCGCCCGCGCCACGGTCACCGACCGCGTGCGCACCGGCGTGGTGGTGAGTCCGTCGATCTGGTGGCGCAAGCTCGCCCCCGACGGGCGCAACGTGAACGCGGTGACCAGCGACGCACTGACCGACTTCGGCGGCGGCGCGTGCTTCTACGACTGCCTGGTGGAGGTGGCGCGGGCATGAACGATGTCGAGCACACCCTGGATGCCGCCGCCGCCCTGTTCGGGACGGCACAGCGCATCCTCTTCATCACCGGCGCCGGCATCTCGGCCGACTCCGGCCTGCCCACCTACCGCGGCATCGGCGGGCTCTATCACGAACGCCTGACCGCGGAAGGCCTCAGCATCGAGGAAGCACTGTCGGGCGAGATGATGACCCACCGCCCCGACATCTGCTGGCGCTACATCGCCGAAATCGAGGCCAACTGCCGCGGCGCCCAACCCAATGCCGCGCACCGGCTGATCGCCGCGCTGGAACACGAGAAGCCGGCGGTATGGGTGCTGACCCAGAACGTGGACGGCCTGCATCGCGCGGCCGGTTCCAGGAAGCTGATCGAGATCCACGGCACGGTGCATCACCTGCGCTGCACCGAATGCCCGCACGAACGCGACGTGCCCGATTTCTCCGGCCTCGCGCTGCCGCCCGCCTGCCCGGTATGCGGCGGCCTGCTGCGCCCGGACGTGGTGCTGTTCGGCGAGATGCTGCCACAGCAGGGCATGGACCGGCTGGAAGCGGTGCTGCTGGGCGGCATCGACCTGGTGGTGTCGATCGGCACCACCAGCGTGTTCCCCTACATCGCCGGCCCGGTATGGTGGGCGCAGCAGCAGGGCATCCCGAGCATCGAGATCAACCCGGGCGACACCGAAGTGAGCAGGCTGGTCACCCACCGGCTGCGGATGGGCGCCGCCGATGCGCTGACCGCGATCTGGCGCCGCCTGCACCGGCCCGACCCCGCCGAGGACTGAGCGCCTCGGGCGGGGCCAGGCCCCAGGACGACCCGCCGGGTTCAGCGGTCCTTACAGCAGCACGCGTTCGATGCCGCCACTGTTGGCACGCGACACGTAGTCGGGCAGCCAGTCCTCGCCGAGCAGATGGCGGGCCATCTCCACCACGATGTAATCCGGCTCCACGCCGCCGGCATCGTTCGCGTAGCGGTGCATGCCCTGCAGGCAGGACGGGCAGGAGGTGAGCAGCTTCACCCGCGCGGTCGGGTCGTCGCCGCGCAGCTTGGCCGCCCCCTTCTCGATCTCTTCCTGCTTGCGGAAGCGCACCTGGGTGGAGATGTCCGGGCGGGCCACCGCGAGGGTGCCGGATTCGCCGCAGCAGCGGTCGGACAGGTCGACCCGCGTGCCCATCAGCTCGTTGGCCACCTTGATGCCCTGGTACTGCTTCATCGGCGTATGGCAGGGCTCGTGGTACATGTACTTCACGCCCTCCACGCCGTCGAGCCTGACGCCCTTCTCCATCAGGTACTCGTGGATGTCGAGCAGCCGGCAGCCGGGGAAGATCTTCTCGAACTGGTATTTCTGCAGCTGGTCCATGCAGGTGCCGCAGGACACGATCACCGTCTTGATGTCGAGGTAGTTCAGCGTGTTGGCCACGCGGTGGAACAGCACCCGGTTGTCGGTGGTGATCTTCTGACCCTTCTCGTCCTCGCCCGCGGCGGTCTGCGGATAGCCGCAGCACAGGTAGCCCGGCGGCAGCACGGTCTGCGCGCCGACGTGGTAGAGCATGGCCTGGGTGGCCAGGCCGACCTGGCTGAACAGGCGCTCCGAGCCGCAGCCGGGGAAGTAGAACACCGCTTCCGAGTCGCCGTTGACCTTCTGCGGGTCGCGGATCACCGGGATGACCTTGTCGTCCTCGATGTCGAGCAGCGCGCGGCTGGTCTTCTTGGGCAGGTTGCCCGGCATCGGCTTGTTGATGAAGTGGATCACCTGCGCCTTGACCGAGGCCTTGCCCAGGGTGGCCGGCGGTGCCTTGACCTGGGGCTGGACCAAGCCGAGCTTCTTGCCGAGGTCGTGGGCGACGCGCTGCACCTTGTAGCCCCACTCGATCATGCCGGTGCGGATCAGCTTGATGGTGGCCGGATCCTTGACGGTAAGGAAGGCCATCGCCGCCGCCTTGCCCGGGTTGAAGGACTTCTTGCCCTGCTTGCGCAGCAGGTTGCGCATCTTGATCGACACGTCGCCGAAGTCGATGTCCACCGGGCAGGGCTTCTCGCACTTGTGGCAGATCGTGCAGTGGTCGGCCACGTCCTCGAACTCGCTCCAGTGGGCGAGCGAGACGCCGCGCCGGGTCTGCTCCTCGTACAGGAAGGCCTCGATCAGCAGGGAGGTGCTGAGGATCTTGTTGCGCGGGCTGTACAGCAGGTTGGCGCGCGGCACATGGGTGGAGCACACCGGCTTGCACTTGCCGCAGCGCAGGCAGTCCTTGATGTCGTGCGCGATCTCGCCGACGTCGGTCTGCTCCATGATGATGGACTCGTGGCCCATCAGGTTGAAGCTGGGGGTGTAGGCGTTGTCGAGGTTGCCGCCCTTCATCAGCTTGCCGCGGTTGAAGCGCCCCTCGGGGTCCACCTTCTGCTTGTAGGCCCAGTAGCTGGCCATCTCGACATCGGTGAGATAGTCCAGCTTGGTGATGCCGATGCCGTGCTCGCCGGAGATCACCCCGTCCAGGCTGCGCGCCAGCGCCATGATGCGGTCGACCGCGCGGTTGGCGGTCTGCAGCATCTCGTAGTGGTCGGAGTTGACCGGGATGTTGGTGTGCACGTTGCCGTCGCCGGCGTGCATGTGCAGGGCGACGAACACCCGGCCGCGCAGGATTTCCTTGTGAATCGCGGCGATGCGCTCGCACACCGGGGCGAACACCGCGCCCTCGAAGATCTTGTCCAGGCGCGGCTTGAGCTCGGTCTTCCACGACACGCGGATGGAGTAGTCCTGCAGGCGATGGAAGAGCCGCGGCTCGGCCGCACGGTTGCTGAGCTCGCCCGCTTCCACGCCGTAGTCGGCGAACTGCGCCTCGGCCTCGGCCAGCGGCAGGTCCAGGCTGTCGAGCAGCCACTGCCAGCGCCGGCGCACGCCGGCGATGTAGTCGAGCGCGGCCTGGCGGCGGTCGCCGATGAACACGTCGCGGTCGATCTCCGCGTCGCCCTGGTCGAGCGGCAGTTCACCCTGCACATAGCCGGCCAGCGCATCGCACAGTTGCAGCTTGTTCTGGATGGAGAGCTCGATGTTGATGCGCTCGATGCCGTCGCAGTACTCGCCCATGCGCGGCAGCGGAATGACCACGTCCTCGTTGATCTTGAAGGCGTTGGTGTGGCGCGAGATCGCCGCGGTGCGCGAACGCTCCAGCCAGAAGCGCTTGCGCTGCTCCGGGGTGACCGCGATAAAGCCTTCCGAGCCGCGCACATTGGTCATGCGCACCACTTCGGAGGCGGCACGCATCACCGCGTCCTCGTCGAAGCCGACGATGTCGCCGATCAGCACCATCTTGGGCCGGCCGTGGCGCTTCGCCTTGGTGGTGTAGCCCACCGCGTTCACGTAGCGCTCGTCGAGGTGTTCGAGGCCGGCGAGCAGCACCCCGGCGGCATTGCCCGCGCCGCCCGGCTTGAAGTAGTCGGTGATCTCGACGATGGCCGGCACCGCCTCGCGCACCTGGCCGAAGAACTCCAGGCACACCGTGCGGGTGACCGGCGGCATCTTGTGCAGCACCCAGCGCGCGGCGACGATCAGCCCGTCGGTGCCTTCCTTCTGCACGCCCGGCACGCCGCCGAGGAACTTGTCGGTGACGTCCTTGCCCAGACCGTCCTTGCGACAGGCCGCGCCCGGCATGGCGAGCACTTCCTCTCCCAGCGGCGCGTAGCTCAGACCGTCGAAGCGGCGCAGGCGGAAATGCACCGTCTCCTGCTCGTGGATCTTGCCGAAGTTGTGATCCAGGCGCTCGACTTCCAGCCAGTTGCCGTCCGGCGTGACCATCTTCCACCACGCCAGGTTGTCGAGCGCGGTGCCCCACAGCACCGCCTTCTTGCCGCCGGCGTTCATCGCGATGTTGCCGCCGATGCACGAGGCCGAGGCCGAGGTGGGGTCCACCGCGAACACCCGGCCAGCGGCGGTGGCCGCTTCCGCGACGCGCTCGGTGACCACGCCGGCACCGGTGCGGATGGTGGCGTAGGGCTGGGCCATCGGCCCGTTCAGGCCGGGCAGCGCGAGCTCTTCCACCGCGCCGATGCCGATCAGCTTCTCGGTGTTGATCACCACCGAGCTGGCGTCCAGCGGCACCGCACCGCCGGTGTAGCCGGTGCCGCCGCCGCGCGGGATGATGGTCAGGCCGAGCTCGATACAGGCGCGCACCAGCGGCGCCATCTCGTCCTCGGTGTCCGGGTAGAGCACCACGAAGGGATACTCGACGCGCCAGTCGGTGGCGTCGGTGACATGGCTGACCCGCGCGTGGCCGTCGAAGCACACGTTGTCGCGCCGGGTGTGGCGGGCGAGCGCCTTCAGCACCGCCTTGCGGCGGCGCGCGGTATCGGCGAACCAGCGCTCGAAATCGGCCACCGCCTCGCGCGCCCGCGCCAGCAGGAAGGTGACCCGCTCATTGCCCTGGCGGCGCTTGTCCACCTCGTTGAGGCGGTGGCTGAGCGCACCGATCAGCGCCTCGCGGCGCTCGCGGCTGGCGAGCAGGTCGTCCTCGAGATAGGGGTTGCGGCGCACCACCCAGATGTCGCCCAGCACCTCGTAGAGCATGCGCGCGGAACGCCCGGTCACCCGCTCGGCGCGCAGCTCGTGCAGCACCTCCCAGGCCTCGGCGCCGAGCAGGCGGATGACGATCTCGCGGTCCGAGAACGAGGTGTAGTTGTACGGAATCTCTCGCAGGCGTTGGGTCATTGGAGCACCGGGCAAACTGCTGCAGGGAAACGCTCGATTCTAGCGAACCGCAGTGCACCATGCAGCAAAAATCAAGACCTTATGAAGTACAGGGGCATCCAGGCGCACCCCGCAGCGGGTGGACTGCAGCGCTGCGGGAGCGTTCGCCCGGAGCGCCGTTCAGCGCAGCGCGGCGGCGAGGGCGATCTCCACCCGCCAGCCGTCGCGCGCCAGTCCGGCCACGCGAACGCAGGCGCGGGAGGGCGCGCAGCCGGCGGGCACCCAGGCATCCCACACCTCGTTCATCCCATCGTAGTCGGCCATGTCGACCAGGTAGATGGTGGCGATCAGGATGCGCGACTTGTCGCTGCCGGCGGCCGCCAGCTGGCGCTCGATGCTGGCCAGCGTCTCGCGGGTCTGGGTGCGGATGTCGGTGCCCTCGCTGGCGGGCACCTCGACGAGATGAACGACCCCGGCGTGGGAAACGGAATCGGAATAGCGGGCGGTGGTGCCGCGGCGGACGATGTCGGTCATGGGGGCAGTCGGGAAGTGCTTGCGGACCCCAAGTCTACCGCAGCCGCGGCGCGGCGCCCGCGCACGGCGGCTGCGCCGGTGCGACCGATCAGGGCAGGCTGCTGAGGTAATCCACCACCGCGTCGATGTTGCGCTCGCCCAGTTGGGCGACCGCCGCAGTCATCGGCGCATAGAAACGCTCGCCGGACTGGGTGAGATAACGCCGCAGGCTGATCTTCAGGTATTCGGGTTGCTGCCCGGCCAGACGCGGAAAGTCTTTTGCGCCGTGGGCGTCGACCTGATGACAGCGCGCGCAATGCTGCTGGAAGAGCTTGCCGCCATCGGCCGCCTTGGCCCCGGGAGAGCTCACCGGCGGCACCGCACGGGAAGCGTACATCAGCGCGATCGAGGCCTTCTCGCGCTCGTTGAGCACCTTCATCAGGCCCTGCATGAACTCGTCCTTGCGCGCGCCCGAGAGGAAGGCCTCGATCTGGTGCAGCACGTAGGCCGGATGCTGGCCGGCCAGATTGGGCACGTTGGGGAACTTGCTGATGCCGGCTTCCCCATGACAGTTGGCACAGAAGAACGCCGCCTTGCCGCCTTCGGCGACCAGGGTCTGGTGCAGGGTACTGTCCTCGGCGGCCCGGGCCACGAGTTCCGCGGCGTTCTCGGCCGAAGCCGACGCGGCAGCGGTGGCCAGGCCACACGCCATCAGGAACCGCACGAAGAAAGACCATGCCCGCGACTGGCTGATGCGCATCGAATGCTCCCGCTAATGTCGTCCGGCGCGAACCTTCCCCGGTGGAGGCCCCGGCGCCCGGGCGCAAATCTTAACATCATGATCGCGCGAGGGGCGCAGCTCTTGCGAGCCGAAGCGCATGACATACCGCCAGCGCTCGCCGGCGACCCGCACGGGAGGTCCCGTGCGCCGTTGTCAGACGAATACCGGCTCGGGCTCGAGCTCGATGCCGAAGCGCGCCCGCACATCCGCGCGGATGGCGGTCGCGACACGCGCGACATCCCCCCCGGTGGCGCCGCCGCGATTGACCAGCACCAGCGCCTGGCGCTCGAAGCAGCCGACCGGCCCCAGGTTGCGCCCCTTCCAGCCGCACTGCTCGATCAGCCAGCCGGCGGCCAGTTTCACACTGCCGTCAGCCTGGGGGTAATGCGGCAATGCGGGCCAGCTTGCCGCCAGGCGGGCGAAGGACGCCGCATCGACCACCGGGTTCTTGAAGAAACTGCCGGCATTGCCGATCTCGGCCGGATCCGGCAGCTTGCGGCGGCGGATGGCGATGACCGCGTCCGACACCTGCAGCGCCGTGGGCGCCGCGCCGGCCACGGCCTGCACTTCGCGCGCAAGTTCCGCGTAGTCGAGGCGCGGACGCCACGGCCTGGGCAGCCGGAAGCACACCGAGGCGATCAGCCAGCGCCCGGGCTGGCGCTTGAACAGGCTGTCGCGGTAGCCGAAGGCACAATCGGCCGGCAGCAGGCGGTGCACCGTGCCGTCGTGCAGGTCGACCGCGGTGAGCGAATCGATGCGTTCGGCGACCTCCAGCCCATAGGCGCCGATGTTCTGTACCGGCGCCGCACCGACGGTGCCGGGAATCAGCGACAGGTTCTCCAGCCCCGGCCAGCCCTGGGCGATGGTCCAGCGCACGAAGTCGTGCCAGTTCTCGCCGGCCGCGGCCTCCACCCGCCAGGCCTGCGCGTCCTCGCCTGCGAGGCGGCGGCCGCGCAGCCCGACCTTGACTACCAGGCCGGCGAAGTCCCCGGTCAGCACCAGATTGCTGCCGCCGCCCAGCACCAGACGGCGCGGCGCGCCTTGCCAGCACTCGCTGCGCAGCATGGCCTGCAGGCCGGCGAGCGTGTCGATGTCGACGAACTGCGCCGCCCGCGCCGGCAGGCGGAAGGTGTTGAGTTCATCCAGTGCCACGCCGCTCCGCACGACCGGCATCGCGGACACGGTGTCAGTCGGCCCGCTGGGTGGCATCGCACAGTTCCGGGGCAATCGGGAAGAGCCTGTCGTAGGTCAGGTTGAAGACGAAGGCATAGGCCACATAGGCGGCCGCCAGGCCGATGTCGGCGAGCAGAGCCTCGACCCAGCCCATGCCGGTCCACGCCATGATCACCGGCAGGCTCATCAGCAACAGGCCGCCCTCGAAGCCGATCGCATGCACGACGCGCAGGCGCAAGGGGCGGCGGTCCGCAGTGCGCCCGGTGAGCCGCCCTTCGACCCAGTCGAAGGCGGTGTTGTAGCCCGCGTTCCACAAGGCGGCGATCAAGGCGATCACCGCCAGCAGGCCGATCGACTCGGCCAGCGGCACGCCGCTGGCCCAGGCGAAGGGCGGGGTGATCAGCAGCAGGCCGCCGACCTCGAACAGGGCGATCTGGCGCAGGCGGTCGGGCAGGGAACGGAGTCTGGGACTGGCGGCGGACACGGGCGGACGAACAGGCTTGCAGAGTCCGACAAGATAGGTCCGAAGGGCCCCGAAGGCAAGTTGTGCAACGCAACATCACGTAAGGGCCGCGGCTTGCGCGCGGCATTCCGCCGGATTGCGGAATTTGCACGATATTGAGCGCATTTTCGCCGTCGTTTTCCGCACGATTGCACCGGTCCGCGGCTGAGCGGATTCGCGCCCGGGCGCAGAACGCGCTAACATATTGGGCCAAACATATCTGGCGGCCAGGCGGATCCCGCTGCCGCACAGCAACATACGCCCGTACCGGCGGGGTGCCACGAGCGCCCGCACAACGAGCGAAGGAGGCACCCCGTTCATGCTCTCTCTGCTGCTGCCCATCGGCGCCCTGCTGGCCGGCATCGCCCTGATGCTGCTCGGCACCGGACTGCTCAACACGCTGCTCGCGCTACGCGGCAGCCTGGGCGGCTTCAGCGACCAGACCCTGGGGCTGATCGGCTCCGCCTACTTCATCGGCTTCTTCGCCGGCACGCTGGTGGCGCCCGGGCTGATCCGCCGCATGGGCCACATCCGTGCCTTCGCCTTCTTCGCCGCCGCCACCGCGGTCTGCGTGCTGCTGCACGCGCTGCACACCCATGACCTGTTCTGGATGCTGCTGCGGGTGATCACCGGCATTGCGCTGGTGGGCTTCTATGCGGTGATCGAGAGCTGGCTCAACAGCCAGGCGCCGGCCGAGCATCGCGGACAGATCTTCTCGGTGTACATGGCGGTCAACCTGTTCGCGCTGGCCGGCGCGCAGCAGTTTCTCAACCTGGCCTCGCCGGTGAGCTTCACGCTGTTCGCCGTGGCGGCGATCTTCGTCGTGCTCGCGCTGATGCCGGTGGTCGCCACCCGCCTGCCGCCACCGCCGATTTCCGACGCGCCGCGGATGCCGCTGTCGCGCCTGTGGGCCGCCGCGCCGGTGGCGGTTGCCGGCGCGCTGGCCTCGGGCCTGGCGATGGGCGCCTTCTGGGGGCTGGGGGCGGTCTACGCCGGACGCATCGGCCTGGTCGACAGCGACGTCGCCCTGTTCATCAGCATCACCATCGTCGCCGGCGCCCTGGGGCAGTGGCCGATGGGCCGCCTGTCCGACACCCTGGACCGGCGCCGCGCCCTGGCGCTGATCGCCGGCCTGGCCGCCGCGGGCGGTGTGCTGATCGCGCTGCTGGGCAGCTTCGACAAGTGGGTGCTGGCCGGCTGCGTGGTGTTCGGCGCAGCCGCCTTCGCCGTGTATCCGGTGGTGGTCGCCCACCTGATCGACCACCTGCGCCACGAGGAGATCCTGCCGGGCAATGCCGCCCTGCTCCTGCTGCACGGACTGGGCGCGGCCATCGGTCCGGCGCTCGCCGGCGCGCTGATGGGCTGGACCGGCGCGGCCGCGCTGCCCTTGTTCTTCGCGCTGATGTTCGCCCCCGCGGCAGCCTTCGCCTGGCTGCAGTCGCGCCGCGCCGCCGACGAGATCGTCGAAGAGGCCGCGCACTTCATGCCCATGCTGCGCACCTCGCCCGCGGTGCTGGAGATGATGACCCCGGGCGAGGAGCCGGCCAACCCCACGCCAGCGGAGGCGCCGCAGCCGGCTCCCGGCCACTAGCCCCTACTGCATTCCCATCGTTGTCGGCACTCGTGTCGGCGTTCATGCTTCAAGGAGAAACGCACATGTTGCTTGCCACCGATCTGGACGGCACCTTTCTCGCCGGCGACCCGGACAATCGCCAGCGCCTCTACCAGCTGATCAGCGCGCATCCGGAGATCAAGCTGGTGTTCGTCACCGGCCGCGGCCTGGAGGTGGTGCTGCCCATCCTCTCCGACCCCACCGTGCCGGTGCCGGACTACATCATCTGTGACGTCGGCGCCACCGTGGTGGACGGCCACACCCGCCAGGCGGTGCTGCCGCTGCAGACCGAGATCGAGTCGCGCTGGCCGGGCGAGCGCGCGGTGGCCGACGCCATGGCGCGCTTCGACGCGCTGGAACGCCAGGAGGTGCCGCAGCAGCGGCGCTGCTCCTACTTCTGCGGCGCCGACGCGGTGAGCGACGAGATCCGCCGCATTGCCGACCAACTCGGCTGCGACGTGCTGTACTCGGCCGACATGTACCTCGACATCCTGCCGCGCGGGGTGAACAAGGGCAGCACCCTGCACGGGCTGGTCGCCCACCTGGGCGTGCACCCGGACGAAGTGCTGGTGGCCGGCGACACGCTGAACGACCTCTCCATGTACGAGGCCGGCTTCAAGGGCGTGTGCGTGGGCGAATCCGAGCCGGCGCTGCTGGACGCCACCCGCGACCGCGCCCGCGTGCTGCATTCGCGCCACACCGGCTGCGGCGGCATTCTGGAGGCCATCGGCCACTTCGGCTTCCTCGGCCCGCACGGGGTCGATGCCGAACTGCGCGAGATCGAGGCCAAGGGGCGTTCCGACCTGGTCATGGTGTACCACCGCCTGCCCTACGAGGAGGCTTTCGAGGACGGCCGCCTGGTGCGCCGCCGGCCGACCTCGCCCAACGGCATCATCCCCACCCTGCTCGGCTTCTTCGGCGACGGCCGGCGCGGCGCCTGGGTGGCCTGGTCGATCCACGACCCCAAGAAGGCCATCCCCTTCGAGACCCACACCGACGTCGACCGCGAGCGCTTCCCCAATCTGGTGGCCGCGCGCGTCGCGCTCACCAAGAACGACGTGGATGTGTTCTACAAGCGCTTCTCCAAGGAAGCCTTCTGGCCCACGCTGCACACCTTCTGGGAGCGCGCGGTGTTCCGCGACGAGGACTGGGCGGTGTTCCTCAAGGTCAACCGCCTGTTCGCCGAGCGCACCGCGGCGGAAGCCGCCGACGGCGCGGTGGTCTGGCTGCACGACTACAACCTGTGGATGGTTCCGGCCTTCCTGCGCGAGCTGCGCCCGGACCTGAAGATCGCCTTCTTCCACCACACCTACTTCCCCTCGGCCGACGTCTTCAACGTGCTGCCGTGGCGGCGCGAGATCGTCGGCAGCCTGCTGCAGTGCGACTACGTGGGCTTCCACATCCCGCGCCAGGCGGAGAACTTCGTCGACGTGGCGCGCGGCGTGGCGCCGCTGAAGGTGCTGGAGATGAAGAGCTGTGCGCCGCGCTACCTCACCTACGGTTGCGCGGTGGGCCTGGAGGAAGTGACCACCGCGATCGAGGTCCATGGCCGGCGTATCGGCCTGGGCGCCCATCCGGTGGGGCTGGACGTGGGCCGCGTGCAGCAGGTGCTGAACGACCCGAAAACCACCGAACGCATGGCCGCGCTGCGCCAGGAACTGGCCGGCCAGCGCGTGATCCTGTCGGTCGAGCGACTCGACTACACCAAGGGCACGCTGGAGAAGCTGCTCGCCTTCGAGGCCCTGCTCGACGCCCATCCCGAACTGCAGGGCAAGGTCTCGCTGCTCACCGTGTGCGTGCCCGCGGCCCGCGAGATGACCATCTACGACGAGCTGCAGACCCAGATCGAACGGGCCGTGGGGCGCATCAACGGACGCTTCTCGCGCGTGGGCTGGACCCCGGTGCAGTTCTTCTTCCGCGCCCTGCCCTTCGAGGAGGTGGTGGCCTGGTACGCGATGGCCGACGTGATGTGGATCACCCCGCTGCGCGACGGTCTCAACCTGGTGGCCAAGGAGTACGTCGCGGTGCAGGGGCTCACCGAGGGGCGCGGCGTGCTGGTGCTGTCCGAGTTCGCCGGGGCGGCGGCCGAGCTGCACGGTGCGGTACTGACCAACCCCCACGATCCGGCGGACCTGCGCGACAAGCTCTACCTGGGCATCGCCATGAACCGCGCCGAGGCCGAGGCCCGGCTGCGCGAGCTGTTCGGCGTGGTCCAGCACAACGACATCCATCGCTGGGGCCAGGACTTCCTCGACTCGGTGGCCGAGACCATCGCCGCCCAGGCCGCCGTGCAGGACGGTGCCGCGGCCCTGGCCGAGGCCGGCTGACGCCAGCGCTGCGCTGCGGGCCGCGACCCGCAGCGCGCGCCTGCGGTTCACCCCGACTTTCCGTCACATCGGCGTTACGGTAATCTCCCCGCCCCAGAGGTGTAACAACAATCATCCAGACCTCGCCGCCGTCACATGGCGCGCGAGAGCCACGCGAGGGCGCCGATCCGGCGCGCGCGACCTTTAGGGAACGACATGTTAGAACTGGACGGCCTGGTCAAAGCCTTCGGGGGCTTTCACGCGGTCGACGGCTGTTCGATGCGGGTGAACAAGGGCGAGATCCTCGGCCTCATCGGCCCCAACGGCGCCGGCAAGACCACCCTCTTCAACCTCATCGCCGGCGCGCTGCAACCCACCTCGGGCACCATCCGCTTCCTCGGCGAAGACGTCACCCCGCTGTCCACCGACGCCTTGTTCCACAAGGGCCTGGTGCGCACCTTCCAGATTCCGCACGAGTTCCACCGCCTCACCGCGCTCGAGAACCTGATGATGGTGCCGCCGCAGCAGCCGGGCGAGAACCTGTTCGCCAACTGGCTGGCCTGGGGCAAGGTGCGCCAGGCGGAAGAGGAAACCCGCCGCAAGGCCGAAGAGACGCTGGCCTTCCTCGAACTGAGCCATGTGGCCAACGAACGCGCCGGCAACCTGTCGGGCGGGCAGAAGAAGCTGCTCGAGCTCGGCCGCACCATGATGACCGACGCCAAGCTGGTGCTGCTCGACGAGCCGGCCGCCGGGGTCAACCGCACCCTGCTGCGCAAGCTCGAGGAGAAGATCCTCATCCTCAACCGCGAGCGCGGCTACACCTTCATCCTCATCGAGCACGACATGGAGATGATCGAGAAGCTGTGCGCGCCGGTGGTGTGCATGGCCGAAGGCAAGGTGCTGATCCAGGGCGACTTCCAAACCGTAAGGCGCGACCCGCGCGTGCTGGAGGCCTACCTGGGCGAGACGGCCTCGGCGATCGAGCGCAACGAAGCCGAGCACGACCCCAAGATCGAAACCATGCGCGAGCAGGAACTGCCGCGGGAGGACCTCTGATGGCCCTGCTCGAGATGAGCAATGTACGCGGCGGCTACGGCGACGCCGACATCCTGCAGGGGGTGTCGATCACCGTCGCCGAGAAGGAGATCGTCGTCATCGTCGGCCCCAACGGCGCCGGCAAGTCCACCGCCATGAAGGCGGTGTTCGGCCTGCTCAACGTGCGCGGCGGACAGATCGTCTTCGACGGCGACGACATCACCGGCTGGGCGCCCAACCGCATCGTCCAGCGTGGCGTCTGCTACGTGCCGCAGGTGGACAACGTGTTCCGCGAGATGACGGTGCACGAGAACCTGGAAATGGGCGGCTTCCTGCGCCGCGGCGACCTGTCCGCCGCCTACGAGCGCATCTACACGCTGTTCCCCGACCTCAAGGCCAAGCGCAAGGATCTGGCCGGCAACCTGTCCGGCGGCCAGCGCCAGATGGTGGCCATGGGCCGCGCACTGATGCTCGACCCCAAGCTGCTGCTGCTCGACGAACCGACCGCGGGCCTGTCGCCCAAGTACATGGAGCAGATCTTCCAGATCACCCGCGACGTGCGCGACCACGGCGTCTCCATCCTGCTGGTGGAACAGCACGCCAAGCAGGCGCTCGCCTTCTGCGACCGCGGCTACGTGCTCGCCACCGGCGCCAACCGCCACGAAGGCACCGGCCAGGCGCTGCTCGCCGACCGGGAAGTGGCCGAGATGTTCCTCGGCGGCTGACAGGACCCCTTTACATGGACTTCTTGGATTTCATCAATTTCTACCTGGTTCCGGGCATCGTGCTCGGCTCCATCTACGCGGTCGGCGCCATCGGCATCACGCTGGTGTTCGGCATCCTGCGCTTCGCCCACTTCGCCCACGGCGACATGGCCACCCTGGGCGCCTTCCTCGCGCTCGCCCTGGTCGGCACCGGCATGGACCCGTGGACCGCGCTGCCGCTGGCGATGGTGGTCACCGCGGCAGTGGCGATCGCGGTCGATCGCACCTTCTACGACTACCTGGTGAAGCGCCCCAAGATCCTCACCGTGATGGCCTCGCTGGGCATCGCGCTGATGATCCGCTCGGTGGTGCAGGTGGTCTGGGGCGTGGACCCGCAGACCTACAGCCGCGGCATCGTGCGCCCCGACTCCTTCGGCGGCGTGCTGCTGCGCCCGCGCGAGATCTACACCCTGGCCACCGTGGTGATCATGGTGGCCGGCCTGATGGCCTTCCTGCACTACACGCGCTGGGGCAAGGCGATGCGGGCGATGTCCGACAACCCCGACCTGGCGCGCCTGTCAGGCGTGGACAACCGCATGGTCACCATGCTGACCTGGGCCATCGTCGGCGCGCTGACCGCGGCCTCCGGATTCATGCTGGGGATCAACACCGAGCTCAACTCGATGATGGGCTGGCACATGCTGCTGCCGATGTTCGCCGCGGCCATCCTCGGCGGCGTCGGCCGCATCGAGGGTGCGGTGGTCGGCGGGCTGATCGTCGGCCTGGCCGAGGAACTGTCGGTGCTGGCGATGCCGAGCCAGTACAAGTCGGCCACCGCCTTCGTCATCCTTCTCGCCATCCTGTTGCTGCGGCCCAGCGGCCTGTTCAAGGGTAAGGTGCTCTGACATGGAACTGACCGGCCTGCTCAACTACGCCCTGTTCATGGGCGTGCTCATCGGCATCTACGCCCTGCTGGCGCTGGCGCTCAACATCCACTGGGGCTTCACCGGCCTGTTCAACGCCGGCGTGGCGGGATTCTTCGCCGTCGGCGCCTACGTCTCCGGCATCCTCACCGGCACCCCGGCGGGCGACCGCCTGGGCGGCTTCGAGCTGCCCATCCTGGTGGGCTGGGTGGGGGCCATGGTGGCCGCCGGCGCGATTGCCTGGCCCATCGGCCGCATCTGCCTGCGCCTGCGCTCGGACTACCTGGCCATCGCCACCATCGGCGTGGCCGAGATCATCCGCCTGGTGGTCAAGAGCGAGGACTGGCTGACCGGCGGCCCGCGCGGCATCACCGGCATTCCCCGCCCCTTCGGCGACCTCGACTACGTCGCCTCCCAGGCCGCCTACCTGGTGCTGGTGGTGCTGGTGCTGGCGGCGGTCTACTGGGCGGTCGAGCGCCAGCTGCGCTCGCCCTGGGGGCGGATGATGAAGGCCATCCGCGACAACGAGTTCGCCGCCGCAGCCATGGGCAAGGACGTCGAAGCCCGCCGCCTGCAGGCCTTCATCTTCGGCTCGGCGATCATGGGGCTGGCCGGCGCGCTGTTCGTGCACTTCAACCGCACCATCACCCCCGAGGCGATCGACCCGATGATCGCCACCTTCCTGATCTGGATCATGCTGATCCTCGGCGGCTCGGGGAACAACCGCGGCGCCATCCTCGGCGCGGCGGTGATCTGGATCATCTGGTCCGCATCCGAACTGCTCACCGACCGCCTGCCGGCCGAGATGGCCACCCAGGCCAAGTACGTCCGCGTGTTCGTGGTCGGCCTGATGCTGCAGCTCGTGCTGCGCTTCCGCCCGGAAGGCATCCTGCCCGAGGAGTCGGTCCAGCGCGGCAGCGGGCGACCCGCTTCGCAACGCTGACGCGGCCGCGCCACCGCGTCATGCATTCAAGGTAGGATAGGCGTTCGCAGCCCGCAGCGGGGCTGCCTATTCGCAGCATTCGACAGCACTGAGCACATAGGAGACATACAAGATGACCCAAGCAAAACGTCTCGCCGCCGCAATCGCACTTGCCGGCACCGCCTTCACCGCCCCGGCCATGGCCGATGTCACCGTGGGGCTGCTCGGTGGCCTCACCGGCCCGATCGCCGGCATGGCGCCGGCCATGGTCGACGCCATGAAGCTCGCGATCAATCAGGCCAATGAGCAGGGCGGCGTGGCCGGCGGCAAGATCAACGCCGTCGTCGGCGACTCGGCCTGCAACCCGCAGAACGCCACCGATGCCGCCACCAAGGCAGTGAACGTTTCCGGCGCCATCGGCGTCGTCGGCCCGGCCTGCTCCGGCGCCGTGCTGGCCGCCGCCAACTCGGTCACCGTGCCGGCCGGCGTGCTGACCATCACCTCCTCGGGCACCTCGCCCAAGATCACCGAACTGGCCGACAAGGACCTGGTGTTCCGCACCGTGCCGTCCGACGACTTCCAGGGCCGCGCCCTGGCGCGCACCCTGAAGGCGCGCGGCGTGGCCAAGGTGGCCGTGGCCTACGTGAACAACGACTACGGCAAGGGCCTGGCCGAAGCCTTCAAGGACGAGTACGAGAAGGCTGGCGGCGCGATCGCCGGCTACGCCGGCCAGGAGGACAGCAAGGCCTCCTACCGCTCCGACCTGGCCGAACTGGCCAAGGGCGGCGCCGACACCCTGGTGCTCTTCCACTACGGCAACAGCGCCGGCCTGACCCTGCTGCGCCAGGCGATCGAGAACGGCTTCTTCAAGAACTACGTGGGTGCCGACGGCATGCGCGACGAGGCGCTGATCAAGACCCTGGGTGCCGAGAACCTCGGCACCTTCCAGGTCTCCGCCCCGCGTGGCGAAGCCGGCGCGGCCTTCGACGCCTTCTCCGCGGCCTTCCGCAAGGCCGGTGGCGACCCCAACGCCACCTTCGCGGCCACCTCCTACGACGCGGCCTTCCTGATGGCGCTGGCGGTCGAGAAGGCCGGCGGCAACAAGGCCAAACTCGGCGAGTCGCTGCGTGCCGTGGCCTCCGCCCCGGGCGAGCCGATCCTGCCGGGCGAATGGGCCAAGGCCAAGAAGCTGATCAGTGAAGGCAAGGACATCGACTACAAGGGCGCCGCCGGCGACCATGAGTTCGACAAGGCCGGCGACGTGCCGGGCGCCTACTCCTTCTTCAAGGTCAGCGGCAGCACCTACGAGGCCGTCGCCGACATGAAGTAAGCAGCGTCCGTCTCGCTCCGGCGAGGTGCGCTTCGAGGGCCGTGCGGGGCAACCCGCGCGGCCCTTTGTCTTTCCAGGCCGACCGCACGGCCCACGACACCCGGACGTCACGAATGGGTGCGCAGTTGCAGCATCGGGCACCACGACGGTGCACGTCCGCGTGGATGCAAGCCGCGGCGCCGGTGAAAACCCGCGATTCCAGGCCTTCTACTGCGCTGCAAAAACCTGGCATGCGACATGCTATGGATACTCCTGCCCGGCATACTCCGGGCGGCGCACAGGCCGGTTAGGGATTTCCCTAAAGGCATTGCGCACGCGGGTTTTCGGGCGAATACTCGTCTCCCGCAAGCTTGGCGATCGATCAGGATCGCAGGTCTTTCTGCCGCGGGAGGACAACCCGTCCGTCATTCGCGGCTCGTTCTTCCATTGCTGTCGATCACACTTGGAGATACCCGATGAAAATTGTACGAACCACGCTGGCCTCCGCCATTGCCGTCGCCGCCCTCGGCCTGTCCGCCCAGGCGAACGCCGGCACCACGCTCGACGCCGTAAACAAGAAAGGCTTCGTGCAGTGCGGCGTCAGCGACGGCCTGCCCGGCTTCTCCTACACCGATTCGAAGGGCGCCTATCGCGGCATCGACGTCGACGTCTGCCGTGCGGTCGCGGCCGCCGTGTTCGGTGACGCCAACAAGGTCCGCTACACCCCGCTGACCGCCAAGGAGCGCTTCACCGCGCTGCAGTCGGGCGAAGTCGACGTGCTGTCGCGCAACACCACCTGGACCAGCTCGCGCGACGGCGGCATGGGCATCAGCTTTGCCGGCGTGACCTACTACGACGGCCAGGGCTTCCTGGTGAACAAGAAACTGGGCGTCAAGAGCGCCAAGGAACTGGACGGCGCCGCGGTGTGCATCCAGGCCGGCACCACCACCGAACTGAACCTGTCCGACTACTTCCGTGCCAGCGGCATGAAGTACACCCCGATCACCTACGACAAGTCCGACGAGACCGTGAAGGCGCTGGAAGCCGGCCGTTGCGACGTGCTGACCTCCGACCAGTCGCAGCTCTACGCGCAGCGCATCAAGCTGGCCGACCCGGAAAGCTACGTGGTGCTGCCGGAGGTGATCTCCAAGGAGCCGCTGGGGCCGTCGGTGCGCCAGGGTGACGACGAGTGGTTCAAGATCGTCCGCTGGGCCCTGCTCGCCCAGGTGCACGCCGAGGAGCTGGGCGTGAGCTCGGCCAACGTCGAGGATCTGGCGAAGAGCTCCAAGAACCCCGACGTGCGCCGCCTGCTGGGCGCCGAAGGCGAGTACGGCAAGGACCTGGGCCTGCCCAAGGACTGGGCGGTCAAGATCATCAAGCAGGTGGGCAACTACGGCGAGATGTTCGAACGCAACGTCGGCATGGGTAGCGAGCTGAAGATCGCCCGCGGCCTCAACGCCCTGTGGAACAAGGGCGGCCTCCAGTACGCGCCGCCGGTCCGCTAAACGGACCCTCACGCCACCGCCTGCGGGCGGTGGCGTTCGTTTAACCCTCCCCCAAGAACTCCACAGGGTCTGTCATGCAGAATCCGGTAACCGGGCCGTCCGTGCGCGGCTCCTTGGTGACCGACCCGAAGGTCCGCGCCTGGACGTTCCAGATCCTGGCCATCGCCACCGTCGTGGCCGTAGGCTGGTACCTGTTTCACAACACCCAGAGCAACCTCGCGCAGCGCGGCATCACTTCGGGTTTCGCCTTTCTCAACAACTCTGCCGGTTTCGGCATCCTGCAGTCGCTGATCGACTACACCGAAGGCGACACCTACGGCCGCGTCTTCGTGGTCGGCCTGCTGAACACGCTGCTGGTGTCGGCGCTCGGTATCGTCATCGCCACGATCATCGGCTTCGTCGTCGGCGTCTCGCGCCTGTCGCCCAACTGGCTGATCAGCCGTCTGGCGGCGGTGTACATCGAGATCTTCCGCAACATCCCGCCCTTGCTGCAGATCTTCTTCTGGTACTTCGCGGTGCTGCGCGCCATGCCGCCGCCGCGCGGCAGCCACGCGGTCGGCGACGCCGTCTTCCTGAACATCCGCGGCCTCTACCTGCCCTCGCCCACCATGGCCGACGGCTTCTGGTTCTTCGTCGCCGCGCTCGCGCTGGCGGCAACCGGCTGCGTGGCCCTGGCGCGCTGGGCGCGCGCGCGCCGCGAAGCCACCGGCCAGCGCTTCCCGGTGTTCTTCGCCAGCCTGGCGCTGGTGATCGCACTGCCCGGCCTGGCCAGCCTCGCCGGCGGCGCCCCGTTCACCTGGGAAGTGCCGGAACTGACCGGCTTCAACTTCCGCGGCGGCTGGGTGGTGATCCCGGAACTGGTGGCGATCACGCTGGCGCTGTCGATCTACACCGCGGCCTTCATCGCCGAGATCGTGCGCTCCGGCATCCAGGCGGTGAGCCACGGACAGACCGAGGCGGCACGTTCGCTCGGCCTGCGCCCCGGCCACATCCTGCGCCTGGTGATCATTCCGCAGGCCATGCGGGTGATCATTCCGCCGCTCACCAGCCAGTACCTGAACCTGGTCAAGAACTCCTCCCTGGCCGCCGCCATCGGCTACCCCGACCTGGTGTCGGTGTTCGCCGGCACGGTGCTCAACCAGACCGGCCAGGCCATCGAAACCATCGCCATCACCATGTCGGTGTATCTGGCGATCAGTCTCAGCATCTCGCTGCTGATGAACTGGTACAACAAGCGCATCGCGCTGGTGGAGCGCTGAGCCGATGAACGCTACGACACATAGCTTCAAACCCGATCTGCCGCCGCCGAGCATGTCGGTCGGCGTGCAGGGCTGGTTGCGCGAGCACCTGTTCTCCAACTGGATCAACACCGCGCTGACCTTCCTCGCCCTCTACCTGATCTGGCTGATCGTGCCGCCGGTGATCAACTGGGTGTTCCTCGACGCCACCTGGAGCGGCAGCACCCGCGAGGACTGCACTCCCGGCGGGGCCTGCTGGGTGTTCATCCAGAGCCGCTTCTCGCAGTTCATGTACGGTTTCTATCCCAGCGAACTGCGCTGGCGGGTGGACCTCACCGTGCTGGCGGCGATACTCGGCGCGGTGCCGATCCTCGTGCGGGCCATGCCCAAGCGCTGGATCTACGCCATCGGCTACCTGCTGGTCTACCCCTGGCTGGCGTTCTGGCTGATGTACGGGGGCCTCGGCCTGGAGATCGTCGAGACCAGCCAGTGGGGCGGCCTGATGCTGACCCTGGTGATCGCGGTGGTCGGCATCGCCGGCGCGATGCCGCTGGGCATCCTGCTGGCGCTCGGGCGGCGCTCGCACATGCCGGCGATCCGGGTGCTCTGCGTGACCTTCATCGAGTTCTGGCGCGGCGTGCCGCTGATCACCGTGCTGTTCATGTCCTCGGTGATGCTGCCGCTGTTCCTGCCCGAGCAGGTCAGCTTCGACAAGCTGCTGCGCGCGCTGATCGCGGTCACGCTGTTCGAGGCCGCCTACATCGCCGAGGTGGTGCGCGGCGGCCTGCAGGCCATCCCCAAGGGGCAGTACGAGGCGGCCGGAGCGCTCGGCCTGGGCTACTGGCGCACGATGGGCCTGGTGATCCTGCCGCAGGCGCTCAAGCTAGTGATTCCCGGCATCGTGAACACCTTCATCGCGCTGTTCAAGGACACCAGCCTGGTGATCATCATCGGCCTGTTCGACCTCTTCAACAGCATCCACCAGGCCACGGTGGACCCGGCCTGGCTGGGCTTCGCCACCGAAGGCTACGTATTTGCCGCGGCGGTGTACTGGATCTTCTGCTTCGGCATGTCGCGCTACTCGATGCGGCTGGAACGCCGCCTGCACACCGGGCACAAACGATAGGAACGCGTCGGAAATGACTGACAACACGCACAAGCACGCCCTCGGCGACACCAACATGATCGAGCTGCAGGGCGTGAACAAGTGGTACGGGGAGTTCCACGTACTGAAGGACATCAACCTCTCGGTGCGGCAGGGCGAGCGCATCGTGCTCTGCGGCCCGTCGGGCTCGGGCAAGTCCACCACCATCCGCTGCATCAACCGGCTGGAAGAGCACCAGGCGGGCAAGATCGTGGTGGACGGGGTGGAGCTGACCTCCGACCTCAAACACATCGAGGCCATCCGCCGCGAGGTCGGCATGGTGTTCCAGCACTTCAACCTCTTCCCCCACCTCACCGTGCTGCAGAACTGCACGCTGGCGCCGATGTGGGTGCGCAACATGCCCAAGCGCGAGGCGGAGGAAGTGGCCATGGAGTACCTCGAGCGGGTGCGCATCCCGGAGCAGGCGGGCAAGTACCCCGGCCAGCTGTCCGGCGGCCAGCAGCAGCGCGTGGCGATCGCCCGCGCGCTGTGCATGAAGCCCAAGATCATGCTGTTCGACGAGCCGACCTCGGCGCTCGACCCCGAGATGGTCAAGGAGGTACTCGACACCATGATCCAGCTCGCCGACAGCGGCATGACCATGCTGTGCGTGACCCACGAAATGGGCTTTGCGCGCACCGTGGCCGACCGGGTGATCTTCATGGACCGCGGCGAGATCATCGAGCAGGCCCCGCCCGAGACCTTCTTCTCCAACCCGCAGAACGAGCGCACCAGGACCTTCCTGGGGCAGATCCTCAACCACTGAGGCAGGCCCCGCTGTAGGAGCGGCCTTGGCCGCGATGCGGCGATCGTTTCCTCTCAGCCCGCATCGCGGCCAAGGCCGCTCCTACGCGCCGTCCGGCAGGTCCTCGCAGGCGAGCGGCGAGCCCGGCGCGATATGGGGCAGCAGCACCGGCGCCAGCTCGCGCAGCACGCTGACCGGCAGCGCCGAGGTGAAGCGGTGGCGGGCCGCCGCGGGGCCGGTCACGTAGGCGGTGACCGTGCCGAAATGGTGCTCGCCCAGGAAGAACACGAAGGTCGCGGTGCGGTTCAGCGCCACGCCGGCGCCGCGCGCCTGGCCACGGGCGTCGGTGGTGACGATGCGGTTGTCGCCGGTGCCGGTCTTGCCGCCTACCGCCAGCGAACTGCCGTCGTCCAGCCGGTAGGAGCCGGCCAGCCGCCGGGCGGTACCGGCTTCCACCACCTCCGACAGGGCATTGCGCAGCGCGGCCGCGACCTCGCTGCGCATCACCCGCTCACCGGCCGCTGCGCGCCGTGCGAAGGCGGTGTCGTAAGGCGTGCCGGCGGCGAAGCGCAGGGTATCCACCCGCAGGTTGGGCAGGCGCACGCCGTCGTTGACGATGATGCCCATCAGCTCGGCCAGCGCCGCGGGACGGTCGCCCGAGCTGCCCAGCGCGGTGGCCAGCGAGGGCACCAGATGCTCGAAGGGATAACCCAGCCGCGCCCAGCGCTGGTGGATGTCGAGAAAGGCCTCGACCTCCAGCATGGTGTGGATGCGCCGGTCCTGGGCGCTGCGCGCGCGGGTGCCGAACAGCCAGCGGTACACCGCCTGGCGCTCCTGTTCGCTGGCCGCTACCGCATCGGCGAAGGCGGCGCCCGGGTGCGCGCTCAGGTAGCCGACCAGCCACAGTTCCAGCGGATGCACCCGGGCCACGTAGCCCTGGTCGGGCAGGTCGAGGCGGCCCGGCGCATAGCGCTGGTAGAGCGTCGCGAGGCGGGACTCGCTCAGCCGGACCCCCTCCAGGCGCTCGCGCATGAAGAGCGCGAAGGCGTCGGCGCTGGCCTGCGGATTGAGATAGCGCCACGCCGCGGCCAGGCGGTCGGCGGTGGGGCGCAGGCCATCCAGGAACACCGCCTGCATGTCGTCGGCGGACTTGCCCTGGTACTTGCGCCAGAAGCGGCGCAGGAAGGCCTGCCCCTCGCGGTCGGCAAAGCGCGCTAGATACTCCGCCCGGCGCGGGTCACCGTCGTCTTCCAGCAGGCGCGCGGTGCTGCCCGGCACCTGGTACATGGCATGGCGCACGATGTCGCGCATCAGGCGCACGAAGGGCAGGTTGATGGAGGCCTGCAAGGCCTCGCGCACCGTGGGGATGCGTTGCTCGTCCTCGCGGCGGAAGTTGCCGAAGGCGTGCACCCCGCCGCCGGTGAAGAACAGCTCCGCGGTGTTGGCCGGGTAGCGCCGCTCCAGCGCCGCGTCCAGCATGGCCGGCAGGCTGCGGTCCGCGGCCGCCAGCAGGTAGTCACGGGCCCAGCGCCCCAGGATGTCCTGGCGGTCCACCGGCGCTTCGCGCAGCGCGTCGGCCGGCAGCGGGGCGAAGCGCGCGTGCAGTTCGGCGACGATCTCCAGGTAGGTCGCCAGCACGCGCAGCTTGGCGGTGGAGCCCAGTTCCAGCTTGCTGCCCTCGTTGATGTCGAAGGGCTGCTCGGTGGTGTCGGTCTGCACCCGCACCCGCACGCCGCCCGGCGCACGCTCGAACAGCGTGAAGCTGTAGTGGATGTCGCGCGCGCGCGCCGGATCGATCAGCCGCTCGCCGGCCAGTCCGCGCTCACGCGCCGTATCGGGGTCGTGCAGCGCCAGCAGCCAGCTCCCCACCGCGGCCTGCAGGTCGCGATGCAGGGTGGTGGTGACGGTGGCGTCGATGCGGTCGAGCTCGTAGAGCAACAGGTCCAGCAGGGCCGCCAGCCGGTTGCGCACCGCAGTCGCCCCCTTGCCGGAAGCCACCGCCTGCAGCGGCGGATCGCGGTAGGGATCGCGGAAGCGCAGCGTGGCGGACAGCGCCGCATCGCGCAGGCGCACGCCGACCAGGCCGGCCTCGCCGAGCAGGCGCAGATGCGCGTCGGTAAGCGACGCCAGCTCCTCGCGTCCGCGCCCGAGATACCAGGACGGGCGGCGATGGGCGATCATCAGCGCGAGCACCTGGCGCAAGGCCAGTCCCTGTGCGGCGAGCGTCCCGGCGTCGTCCGCCGGCGGCGCCGCCAGCAGACGGTTCACGGTGGCGAGGTCCGCGGCGAACCACACCCACAGGCCGTCTCCCAGGCCATGCACCTCGCCATGCACCGGCGCCGCCGACAGCGGCACGGTGTTCAGGTAGTCGAGCAGCACCTGGCGGCGGGCCGGCAGGGTGTCGCGCCCGCCTTGGTAGGCGCGCACGCTGGCCGAGACCATCTGGCGCAGCTTCTCGCGCGGTTCGGGGGTCACGCCGTCGGGCGAATGACGGTATTTCTCGATCTGCGTCGCCAGCGTGCTGCCGCCGGGGGCGTCGAGCTCCTCGTCGACCACGCGTGCGGCGCGCGAGAACAGCGCGAGGCCGAAGCGCTTCCAGTCCACCGCGGGGTTCAACCAGGGCCGGGTGGCGTCGAGCAGGTCGCGGTTCTCGATGAACAGCAGGCTGTCGGCCACCACCCTGGGCACCTCGTCGAAGCTGCGGTACTCGGCGAACGGATAGTCGAAGGCATACAGCCGCTCCGCGCGGCAGCCGTCTATCCGCAGGCCGGCGCGGGTTTTCTCGCGGTAGGGCGGAAAATAGCCCCGGCTGGCGTAGTCGAACAAGGCGGCGGAGAAGTAGGCCTGGTGGGTCAGTTCATAGCCGCGGGCGCCCAGGCGTTCGATGAAGCGCGGCAGGCGCGCATAGCCCAGGCGGCGGTCGAAGGGGCCGTGCGCCGGATACACCGCCGCCACCCCGGGGCGCGCGCGGATCTGCTCGCGGTAGGGCGAGAACCACGCCTGGCGCAACTCACCGAACAGTGCAACCGAGAGCAACGCGCCGGGTGGCCACACCGTACTGTGCGCGGTGCGCGGATCGACCACCTGCGGCCGGCGCGGATTGCCGGCCCGGGGGCCCGCGTGCGGTGCCCGCGGGGGGACGATGCGCCCGCCACTGGCGGACAGCAGCCGGTAGTCCAGGCCGGCCGCGTAGTGGCTCAGATACTTCGCCTGCAGCCAGGAGGTGCGCGTCTCGACCACCGCCAGGGCGCCGCCCGCGGTGACGATCAGCAGGGCGAACAGGGCCGGGGCGCGGCGTCGACGGACAGGAAGGGGGGCGGATTCTTCACTCATGCCTGGCCTTTTGACAGGGCGGGGCGCTGCATGGCCGTTTCATTATCACCCGCCCACCGGCGGCCGACCGTGTCGCCGCACACGGCCGGGTAACGCGCCGGCGCGCTGCGTTACAAACCCGCAACACAGTGGTGCACCGGCGAGATCGCCCCGATACCGCCACTTCCTAGCATGGCCTCCATCGCAGCCGGCAGCGCCGCCCGCTGCCCAGTCCGCAGATGGAGCACACCATGTTCACCGCACGATCCGGCATCCTCCCCCTCGCCGCAGCGGCCGCGCTGCTGCTGGCCATCACCATGGGTTCGCGCGCGGCCTTCGGGCTGTTCGTCTCCCCCCTCAACACCGCCACCGGCCTGGGGCTGATCACCATCAGCCTGGCCGGCGCGATGAGCCAGCTCGCCTGGGGCGCGGCCCAGCCCCTGGTCGGCGTGCTGGCCGAGCGCGCTGGCCCGGCCCGGGTGATCGCCTGCGGCGGCCTGCTGCTGGCGCTGGGCACCGCGCTGGTGCCCTTCGCGTCCAGCGGCCCGGCGCTGGTCCTGGTGTTCACCCTGATCGCGCTGGCCGGCGCCGCGGCGGGCAGCAACGGGCTGCTGCTGGGCGCGGTCAGCCGGCGGGTGGACGAGTCCGCGCGCGGGCTGGTGATCGGCGTGGTGGGAGCGGGCGGCTCGGCGGGCCAGCTGGTGCTCGGCCCCGGCACCCAGGGCCTGATCGACGCCGCCGGATGGACCACGGCGATGTTCGCGCTGGCCGCGCTGGCCCTGCTCGCCGTGCCGCTGGCGCTCGCCTTCCGCGAAGGCGGAACGCGGGCCGCGGCGGCCACCGGAGGCAGCGCGCAACGCCCGCCCCTGCGCCCCGCGCTCACCAGCCCGGCCTTCCCCTACATCGCCGCCGGTTTCTTCGTGTGCGGCTTCCATGTCGCCTTCCTGCTCGCCCACATGCCCGGGCAGATCGCCCTGTGCGGTCTGCCGGCCAGCCTGGCCGGCGAGTGGCTGGCGGTGCTCGGCGTGTGCAACATCGCCGGCAGCCTGGCGGCCGGTGCGGCGATACGGCGCGGGTCGATGCGCCGGGCGCTGATCGTCCTCTACCTGCTGCGCGCACTCGGCGTCGGCCTGTTCCTGCTGCTACCCGCCTCCACCGCCACCCTGCTCGGCTTCGCGGCGTGGATGGGGCTGACCTACATGGCGACGCTGCCGCCCACCGCCGGCCTGATCGGCAGCCTGTTCGGCACGCAGCGCATGGCCACGCTGCTCGGCGTGGTGATGTTCGTGCATCAGCTGGGGGCCTTCCTCGGCGTGTGGCTGGGCGGCATCGCCATGCAGTTGCAGGGCAGCTACGCCTGGGTGTGGACCGCCGACATCGTGCTGGCCGTGCTGGCAGCGGCGATCCACCTGCCCCTGCGCGAGCGGCCGGACGGCGCGCCACAGGTGGCGGCCGTACCGCCGGCGCCGGCCTTGCGTCCGCAGGCCGCATGAGGCCACGGCCCTGCCGAAGCCGTGCTCAGGGCTTGCCGGGTGCCGCCACCGGACGCAGCACTTCGGCCAGACGGGCGTACAGCGCGGCCGGGTCCACCGGCTTGTTCATCACGCTCACCCCGGATTGGCCGAGCCTGTCCGCATCGATGCCGTCCGCGTAGCCGGTGATCAGCACGACCGGCAGGCCGGGGCGCAGGCGGTGGACCGCCTGGGCGAGCTCCAGCCCGGTCATGCGCGGCATGGTCTGGTCGGTGACCACCAGGTCGAAGCCGTCCGGCCGTTCGGCGAAGCGCCGCGCCGCGGCGGCGCCGTCGGCCTCGGCGCTGACCTGCAGGCCCCAGCCTTCGAACAGCTCGCGCAGGAAGGCGAGCACCATTTCCTCGTCGTCGGCCAGCAGCACGCGGCCGGACAACTGCTCGCCGCCGCGGGCCGGCGCGGCGCTGCGGGTGCCCTCGCAGCCGGCGGCCTCTCCCGGCAGGGCCGGGAGCAGCACGCGGAAGCGGCTGCCCTCGCCCGGCACGCTGTCGAGCAGCACATGGCCGCGGTGCTCATGCACGATGCCATGCACCATGGCCAGGCCCATGCCGCTGCCCTTGCCGACTTCCTTGGTGGAGAAGAAGGGCTCGAAGATGCGCTCCACGGCGGCCGGGTCGACCCCGGGGCCGTCGTCGCTCACGGTCACCGCGACGAACTCGCCGGACAAGGCCGCGCGGCAGGAGGCGCACACCGCGTCGACCACGGGCAGGCGCTCCACCGCCACGCGGATCGCGCCGCGCCCGCCGAGCGCATCGCGCGCATTGATGCACAGGTTCATCACCACCTGCTCGAGCTGCACAGGGTCGGCGAGCACGCAGGCCGGGTCCGCGCCCGGGTCGACCTCGAAGCCGATCGACGAGGGCAGGGTCGGCCCGAGGAAGCGGCCGAGCTCGGCGACCAGGGCGGACAGGGACAGCGGCCGCAGCGTGGCGCGCTGGCCGCGGCTGAAGGCGAGCATCTGGCGGATCAGGTCGCGGGCGCGGCCGGCGGCCAGCCCGGCCTGTTCCAGGTAGCGGCCCAGGCGCGCATCGCCCAGTTCGGTCTGGCGCTCGCCGGCCAGCGCCAGGTAACCGTTGATGCTGGTGAGGATGTTGTTGAAGTCGTGCGCGATGCCCCCGGCCAGGTGGCCGATGGCTTCCATCTTCTGCGCCTGGCGCAGCTGCGCCTCCAGGCGGGCGCTGTCCTCCTGCGCGCGCTTGGCGGCGGTGATGTCGCGCAGGTAGCCGACGAACAGCCGGCCTTCGGCGCCCTCGGCCACCGCGATCGCCAGTTCGGCGGGAAACTCGCTGCCGTCGGCGCGCTGCGCGCACACCTCCACCCGCCGGCCGATGAAGGGGCCGCGCCCTTCGCGCAGGAAGCGTGCCATGCCCTGGCGGTGCGCCTCCCGGTGGCGCGGCGGGATCAGCGTGTCGGCCAGGCTGCGGCCCAGCACGGCCTGGGCGGGATGGCCGAAGCAGGCCTCGGCCGCGGGATTGAAGCCGCGGATCAGGCCGTCCTCGTCCATGGTGATGATGCAGTCGAGCGCCGCTTCCACCGTGGCGCGCAGGCGGTTCTCGCTGCGCGCGATGGCCTCGGCGACGACCTTGCGCGCGGTGATGTCGCGGGTCACCGCGAGGATGCGCTCCTGCCCGGCCAGGCGGATGCGCTTGAGCACCACCTCGTCCCAGTGCAGGCTGCCGTCGGCATTGCGCCGGCGCCACTCGACGCGCACCACCTCGCCGTCGCGCGCGCGCGCCATCCAGCGGCGGGCGTCCTCGTCGGTATACCCCTGCTCGCCCGAGCCGAGCTGGCCGGGGTTCATGCGCAGCAGGGTGTCGTGGTCGTAGCCATAGACCCGGCAGGCCCGCGGGTTCACATCGACGATGGCGCCGGTGTCGATGTCGTGGATGAAGATGCAGTCCTCCGAAGCCTCGAAGATCGCGCGGTAGCTGGCCTCCGAAGCGCGCAACTCGCGCTCCATGCGGTCGCGCTCGAGTTCGGCCGCCGCGCGCACCGCGAAGATCTTCAGCACCGATTCGACGAAGCGCGCGTCGGCCAGCGGCCGGCGCGAGACCACCGCGATCAGCCCGAGCGCGGTGCCGCGCCCGTCGGTGAGCGGGTAGCCGGCGTAGCTGTCCATGCGCTGGCGGCCGAACTCCAGGTCGCCGGGGAACAGCTCGCACAGGCCCTGCGGATAGATGCGGAAGCGCTCGCCGACCACGGTCTCGCAGGGTGTGCCGCGCAGGTCGTAGTCGAAGTCGGCCGACACCTCGCCGTCGGCCCACATCGCCAGCACCCGCATGCGGCAGGAGGTTTCCGATTCGCGCACCGAGATGAAGGCCCAGTCGGCATCGACCGTGGTGGCGAGAAAGCGCACCAGCTCCTGGAACAGCGTGCGCCCGAAGGCCCCGGAGACGGCCAGCGAGGCGCTCTGCAGGGCCTCCTCGATACGTTTGCGCGCGGTGATGTCGGTGGCCACGCCGCACACCGCGTAGGCCTGGCCGGCGGCGTCGCGCAGGGGAAACTTGTCGACCAGGTAGGTGCGCAGCTCGCCGTGAAAGAGCAGCTGCTCCTCGAAGGTCACCGTGTGCATGCGTTCGAGCACCAGCGCGTCGTTCTCGCGCAGGCGGCGGGCGACCGCGCGCGGCATCACGTCCACGTCGCGCCGTCCGAGGATGTCGGCCTCGGCGCGGCCGACGAGGCGGCAGAACTCCTTGTTGACGAACTGGTAGCGCCCGTCCGCATCCTTCCAGAACACCACCGCCCCGGTCTGGTCGAGGATCTGCCGCAGGCGCAGGTCCGATGCGCGCCGCGAAGGCACCGTCTGCGGGTTCGCCATCTGCCTGTCGTCCAGCCCCATCGCCCTCTCCCCGGCCGCTGCCGCCTGATGCAGTCTAGACACCGGCAACCCGGGGGTAGCGCTCTGTTACCCGGCGGTTACCACGGAAACACGGCTGAAACACTGCACGCCTGTCGCAGGCGCGGACGGCGTTCAGGGCACGAACATGTAGCCCGCGCCGCGCACCGTGCGGATCAGCTGCGGACGCTCGGGGTCGGGCTCGACCTTGCGGCGCAGGCGGGCGATGCGGATGTCGATCGAGCGGTCGAAGGGCTCCCACTCGCGGTTGCGCGTCATGGTCAGCAGGCGGTCGCGCGACAGCACCTGGTTGGGGTGGTCGACGAAGGCCTTGAGCAGCTCGAACTCCATCGCGGTCAGCACGATCTCCTCGCCGTCCGCGCCGAACAGGCGGTGCGAGCGCGGGTCAAGCCGGCATTCGCCCACCGCCAGCATGGCCTCGGCGCGCGGCGCGGGCTCGCCGCCGGCCGCGGTGGCGGCGGCTTCCTGCACCCGGCGCAGCACGCTCTTCACCCGCGCCAGCAGCTCGCGCGGCTCATAGGGCTTGGCGATGTAGTCGTCGGCCCCCATCTCCAGGCCGACCACGCGATCCACCACCTCGCCGGCGCCGGTGACCATGAGCACGCCGACCCGGTAGTGCTCGCGCAGCCAGCGCAACAGGCTGAGGCCGTCCTCGCCGGGCATGCGCAGGTCGAGCAGCACCACTTCCGCCGGCGTGCCGGCCAGCGCCGCGCGCATCTCGACGCCATTGGCCGCTTCGGCCACCTCGAATCCATGCAGCGACAGGTACTCGCGCAGCATCTCGCGCGCGCCCTGGTCGTCGTCCACCAGCAGCAAGCGGCCGTTCGTCTCCATCGCAAGGTCTCCCGAGCATGCCGTCTTGAGTATAGACAGCGCGCGCGGGCGGATCTGAAACGCGGGCGATACACGGCCGATACCTGACGATACGCAATCGCACCGAATCGACAATCGCCCGATACCTCGCCGGCCCACCATGCGCTCCAACGACCCACGCCCCGCAAGGCACCGAGGTCGCCCCAGAGCACACAGGAGAACCGGCCATGAAGTCCATCCAGCCCCCCGTCGCCTACCCCGCAGGCCTTGAAGCGGCCGAGCGCGCCACCGCCCATATCGCCGCCGCCCGTGCGCACTTCGCCCGCGCCGCCGCCCATATCGGACAGGCCGCGCGGCAGATGATGGCCGAGCGCCGCCGCGAGCGCGCCCGCCGCCGCCAGATCCACCTCCTGGCCAGGCTGGACGAGCGCACGCTCAAGGACATCGGCCTGCACCGCGCCGAGATCGGCTCGCTGGCCGACGAGATGCACGGCAGCAGCGAGCGCACCCGGCGCCAGGCCGGGTCGCATTACGTTTCCCCGCTCTACTGAGCACCCCCAGCCCCCTCTCCCACCAGCAAGGAGCACCACCATGGAAGCCCAAGCCACCCTCAGCCCGATCGACACCCAGCGCTACGCCAAGTGCGTGGAAGTGTCCAGGCGGGTCCGTTTCGACATCGACCGCGACGTGATCCGCGGCCGCCAGTTCGACTTCGGCAAGAAGTTCCTGCCCGACGGCCTGTCGCGCGTCGCCGACCTGCCCTTCCTCAGCCCGGCCGAGAAGCGCTACTTCTCGCAGGTGCAGGGCCGCACCTACGCCAACACCTTCGGCCTGGTCGAGCGCTTCATCGGCGCCAAGATGCTCGACGTGTCGCGCACCTACTGGCTCGGCGACCAGATCGCGCTGGAAGCGCTGGTGCGCTTCACCGACGAGGAGATCAAGCACCAGGAGATGTTCCGCCGGCTCGACGCGATGGCCGCCGAGGGCATGCCCGCCGGCTACACCTACGTGCCCGATCCCAACGAGGTCGCCGCCGCGGTGCTGGCCGCCTCCAGCTGGGCGGTGCTGGGCCTGACCTGCCACATCGAGATGTTCGTGCTCGCCCACTACCACAGCAGCATCGACCCGGACGACCAGCTCTCCGAGCTGTGGAAGGACGTGTTCCTGCACCACGCGCGCGAGGAATCGCAGCACGCCATCCTCGACGAGATGGAGTGGGTGCAGGAGGACGCCCGCCTCACCCCGGCCCAGCGCGACCAGGCGGTGGATGACCTGATCGCCCTGGTCGGCGCGGTCGACGGCATCCTGGTGGCACAGGCCGCGGCCGATGCGCAGCACTTCGTCGCCACCGCCGGGCGCGGCTTCACCGCCGAGGAGGCCGGGCGCATCCACGCCACGTTGCGCCGCGCCTACCGCTGGCAGTACATCGTCTCCGGCGTGCAGGACCCGCGCTTCCAGAAGGCGCTCGGGCCGATGATCAGCGAGGCCCAGTTCGCCCGCATCGGCGCCGCGCTCGCCCCCATCGTCGAGGATGTGAACCTCGTGGTGCACTGAGCCTCAGCCCGTCCCGCCACGGCCGCCTGCGGGCGGCCGTTTCGCTTTCTCCGCCGGCAGGACTGTCGCCGGCGCCCCGCGGAGCGCTACCATGGGCGCCTTCCCCGCCGATCCCGCCCCCGATGCCCGCCCGCCTGCCCGCCCGCCTCGCCCTGCTCGCCCACCCGGCCACCCCGGACGGGCCGGTGCATTCGCTGACGGTCGAGGTGGACCACCATGCCGACGGCGGCCTGCGCCTGTCCTTCGCGCTGGCCCACGGCGGCGGCCTGCTGCTCCCCGCGCCGCAGGCCCCGGGACCGGCCGACGGCCTGTGGGCACACACCTGCTGCGAAGCCTTCGTGGCGGTGGCGGGCGAAGCGGGCTACCGGGAGTACAACTTCTCGCCGTCGGGCCAGTGGGCAAGCTACGCGTTCAGCGCCTACCGCCAGCGCGCCGCCACGCCCGACGCCCTGCCCGCGCCCGCCATCGAGACCGTCGCCACCCCCGGCCTGCTGAGCCTGCACGCCACCCTGCCCGCGCAGCTGTTGCCGGGGGCCCCGCCCGGCCGCCTGCTCATGCTCGGCCTCAGCGCGGTGAGCGAGGCCAGGGACGGCAGCCTGCAGTACTGGGCGCTGCGCCACCCCGCCGAACGCCCCGATTTCCACGACCGGCGCGGCTTCGCGCTGGCCTTTGCGCCGATCCTCCCCGATTGCTGACCACCATGACCCGTACCCTCTTCGGCCTGGACCGCCTGATCGCCGACCCCGCCCTGCGCCGCCCGCTGGCCGGCCGCCGCGTCGCCCTGCTCGCCCATCCGGCCTCGGTCACCGCGGACCTGACCCATGCGCTCGACGCCCTCGCCGCCCTGCCCGACCTGCACCTCACCGCAGCCTTCGGCCCCCAGCACGGCCTGCGCGGCGACAAGCAGGACAACATGATCGAATCGCCGGATTTCGTCGATCCGCTGCATGGCATCCCGGTGTTCAGCCTCTACGGCGAAGTGCGCCGGCCCACCGACGCGATGATGTCCAGCTTCGACGTGCTGCTCGTCGACCTGCAGGACCTCGGCTGCCGCATCTACACCTTCATCACCACCCTGCGCTACGTGCTGGAGGCCGCCGCCCAACACGGCAAGTCGGTGTGGGTGCTCGACCGCCCCAACCCGGCCGGCCGGCCGGTGGAAGGCACGCTCTTGCGCCCGGGCTGGGAGAGCTTCGTCGGCGCCGGCCCCTTGCCGATGCGCCACGGCCTCACCATGGGCGAACTCGCCCACTGGTTCGTCGCCGAACTCGGGCTGGACGTGGACCTGCAGGTCATAACCATGGCCGGCTGGCAGCCGGGTGCGGCACCCGGCCACGGCTGGCCGCTGGGCGAACGCAGCTGGGTGAACCCCAGCCCCAACGCGCCCAACCTGTGGATGGCACGCTGCTACGCCGGCACGGTGATGCTGGAAGGCACCACGCTGTCGGAAGGGCGCGGCACCACCCGCCCGCTAGAACTGTTCGGCGCACCCGACCTCGACGCCCGCGCCCTGCTCGCCGAGATGCACGCCCTGGCCCCACAGTGGCTGGCCGGCTGCCGGCTGCGCGAATGCTGGTTCGAACCCACCTTTCACAAGCACGCCGGCAAGCTGTGCAACGGCGTGCACATCCATGTGGAGGACGGCGCCTACGACCACGCCGCCTTCCGCCCCTGGCGCCTGCAGGCGCTGGCCTTCAAGGCGCTGCGCCGGCTGGCGCCGGACTACCCGCTGTGGCGCGACTTCCCCTACGAGTACGAGCACGACCGCCTGGCGATCGACCTGATCAACGGTAGCCCGCTGCTGCGCGAATGGGTGGACGATGCGGCCGCCGAAGCAGGCGACCTGGAGGCCCTGGCCAGCGCCGACGAAGCCGCCTGGCGCGAAGCCAGCGCCCCCTTCCTGCGCTACCCCATGTAGGAGCGGCCTCGGCCGCGATGCGGCCGGCTGGTGCACGGAAGCGCCGCATCGCGGCCAAGGCCGCTCCTACAGTTCATGTCAGCCGCCGCGGACCGTCAGCCACTTCGCGCGCGGCCGCCTTGGCCGGGGCGTAGTCGTCGTAGAGGATGTGCTCCGGCAGGCTCGGGGCGCCCAGCGCGGCGAGCTGCGCGCGGATCGCCGGCGGCACCACCACGAAGGCGGCGATGTCCTGCGCCTTCAGGCCCTCGATCATCTCCTCCAGGGTAAACACCGCCGACAGGTCCATGAAGGGCACCCGGCTGCAGTCGAACACCACCGCGCGCGTGCCCAGCACCTGGTCGACCCGGTCGAGCAGGCGGCTGGTGGAGCCGAAGAAGAAGGGCCCCGCCACCTCCAGCACCCGCACGCCGCCGCGCATCGTGCTGCCCGGGCCGGCCTCGGCCGCGGCCGGCTCCTCGTCCGGCGCCACCTTGAAGCTCGCCTGGCCGATCAGCTGGTGGATGATCAGTCCCATCGACAGCACCACGCCGGCACCGACCGCGACGATCAGGTCCACGAACACGGTGAGCACGAACACCGCCGCCATCACCGCCACGTCGGTACGCGGCGCGGTGCGCAGGAGCTTGAGCAGGCGGTAGTCGAGGATGTCCATGCCCACCTTGATGAGGATGCCGGCCAGCACCGCCAGCGGGATCTGCGTGGCCAGCGGCGCGGCGCCCAGCAGCAGGGCGAGCAGGAACAGCGCATGCACCACGCCCGACAGCCGTCCGCTGCCGCCGGCCTTGATGTTGACCACGGTGCGCATGGTGGCGCCCGCCCCCGGCAGGCCGCCGACGAAGGCGCACAGGATGTTGCCCAGGCCCTGGCCGAACAGCTCGCGGTTGGATTCGTGGCGGGTGCGGGTGATGGAGTCGGCCACCAGCGAGGTCAGCAGGCTGTCTATGCTGCCCAGCATGGCCAGGGTGAAGCCCAGTACCAGCACCGTGGTCCAGGTATCGATGGAGAACTGCGGCAGCACCAGGTCCGGCAGGCCCATCGGGATCTCGCCGATCACCGGCACCTCGAAACCGGCCACCACCGACAGCACGGTCATGGCGATCAGCGCCACCAGCGGCGCCGGCACGATGCGGCTGACCCGCATCGGCGTGCGGAACACGATCACCAGGGTGAGGAAGGCGAGCAGGAAGGCCTGGCCGTTGACCGCCGACAGCGTCGCCGGCAGCGCCAGCAGGGCCTTGAACGGCGCGGACAGCGGCTGCGCGCCGAGCAGCGGAGCGATCTGCAGCAGGATGATGATCACCCCGATGCCGCTCATGAAGCCGGACACCACCGGATAGGGAATGAAGCGCACCAGCCCGCCGGCCTTGACCGCGCCGAGCAGGATCTGCCCCAGGCCGCCGACCAGCACCGCCGCCATGGCCAGCGACAGATTGCCGCCCACCGCCACCAGGGTGGAAGCGAACACCACGGTCATCGGCCCGGTGGGGCCGGAAATCTGCATCCGCGTGCCGCCGAACAGCGCAGCCAGCAGACCCAGCGCGATCGCGCCATACAGCCCGGCGGCCGCACCCGCGCCGGAGGCCACGCCGAACGCCAGCGCCAGCGGCAGCGCCACCACGCCGGCGGTGAGCCCGCCGAACAGGTCGCCGCGCAATCCGGCCTTGCCGAAAGAGAACTCCATCTAGCCTCCCTGCAAGCAAACCGGCCGGACGGGTCGTGGCCGATTCAGGGCGCGCGTCTGCGCGCCCGAGGGACGCTGTCTCCTCCCGTCATTGTTCTTGTCGTTGTCCTGCAAGACGGGGACGATGCGGCAAAACCGCAGCGCCTGCAAGCTGCGCCGCAGCGTAGTGCTCAGTCCTGCTGCTGCCCGGTCTGTTGTGCAGCGATCTCGGCGCGCACCTCGTCCATGTCGAGATTGCGCGCACCATCCACGATGTGCTGCAGGGCGTTGGCGGGAATCGCACCGGATTCGCGGAACACCATGATGCGCTCACGGATCACCGCCAGCGTGGGGACCGAGCGGATGCCGAACACCGAGGCCAACTCCTGCTGCGCGTCGGTGTCGATCTTGCCGAAGACGATGTCCGGGTTGGCCTCGGCGGCGGCCTCGAAGACCGGGCCGAAGCTCTTGCACGGCCCGCACCAGGTGGCCCAGAAGTCGAGGAACACGATCGGGTTGTCGTTGATGATCTGTTCGAAGTTCTCGCCGGTGATTTCAATGCAGGCCATATCGGTGCCGCTCCGTGGGGTGGTCGAGCGCCCATGCTAACCCAGCTGACCGCGCGCCGCCCACCGGGCGGGCTGTAGGAGCGGCCTTGGCCGCGATGCGGACTTCGAGGAAACAGCCGCTGCATCGCGGCCAAGGCCGCTCCTACAGCCCGCGCCTACGGACGGCCGTTTCGCGCCGCGGCGCAGACCTCGTCCAGCACCTCCAGGAAGCGTGCGGTCACCGCCGGCGGCTCGCGGTCCGGCCAGGCGACCGAGAGCGGGAAGTCCGCGCCGCCATCGCTCAGCGGCAGGTATCGCACCCGCGGGATGCGCACGCAGGCCAGCGGCGCGGGCAGCAGCGCCAGGCCCAGGCCGGCGGCCACCAGGCCGATCTGGGTGGTGGCTTCGCGCGCGGTCTGCACGATGCGGGGCACGAAGCCCGCCGCGCGCGCCAGTTGCTGCAGCATGTCCGGCAGGCCGGTGCCGGTACCGGGCGGAAAGGTGATGAACTCCTCCTCCGCCAGCTCGGCAAAGCCCACCGACGCGCGCTGTGCCAGGCGGTGGGCGGCGGGCATGACCAGCAGCAGCGGTTCGCGCGCCAGTTCGCGCAGCGCAATGCCCGGCGGCGCCGCGTCGGCGCCCACCCGCACCAGGCCCACGTCCAGCTCGCCTTCGGCCAGCGCGGCGAACTGCGCGGTGGTGAACAGTTCGCGCAGTTGCAGGCGGACTTCCGGATGGCGGCGGCGGAAGGCCGACAACAGGTCCGGCATGATCTCGGTGTAGGGCAGCGAAGAGGTGAAGCCGACCCGCAGCTCGCCCACCTCGCCGGCCGCGGCGCGGCGCGCGTCCTCGGCCGCATGTGCGGCACGCGCCAGGATGGCCCGCGCGTGCTCCAGGAAACGCCGCCCGGCCTCGGTGAGCGCCACCTTGCGCCGCGAGCGTTCGAACAGGCGGGCGCCCAGTTCCGCCTCGAGGTCGCGGATCTGCATGGACAGCGGCGGCTGGCCGATGTGCAGGCGCTCGGCCGCGCGGGTAAAGCTCAGGGTCTCGGCAACGGCGACGAAGTAGCGCAGGTGGCGCAGTTCCATATATCTGCAAAACGTATCAATACACTCTTTCGAATATATTGGACTGGCCGCTACGCGGCAACATACGATCTGCGCCATGTCCCGCACGACCACCGCCCCGCTCGATCTGCCCCCGCCGTCGGCCACAGCCCCGGGCACGCCGCCCGCCCGCCTGGAGGCCGGCACCGCCGCCTACCGGCGCGCCAACCTGGCGCTGTTCGTCGGCGGCTTCGCCACCTTCGCCATGCTGTACGGCACCCAGCCCATCCTGCCCCTGCTGTCCAGCGAGTTCGCGGTGAGCCCGGCGCGCGCCAGCCTGTCGGTATCGGCCGGCACCGGCGCGCTGGCGCTGGCGCTGATTCCCGCCAGCGTGCTGTCCGACCGCTACGGCCGCAGCCGGGTGATGAATGCGGCGCTGGCCTTGGCGGCCCTGCTCGCGCTGGCTGCCGCCTTCGTCGGCAGCTTCGATCAGTTACTGGTGCTGCGCGCCCTGCTCGGCCTGGCCCTGGCCGGCCTGCCGGCTGCGGCGATGGCCTGGCTGGGCGAGGAGATCGCCCCCAACGCGCAGGGCCGCGCGATGGGCCTGTACATCGCCGGCAACGCGCTCGGCGGCATGAGCGGACGCTTCCTCGCCGCGCTGCTGACCGACTTCACCCACTGGCGGATCGGGCTGGGGGTGCTGGGCGTACTCGGCCTCGCGGCGGCGCTGGCCTTCTGGCGCTGGCTGCCGGCCTCGCGCCATTTCCAGGCGCGGGCGGCCACGCCGCGGCGCATCCTCGGCGACGTGGCGGCGATCTACCGCGACGCCGGCCTGCCCTGGCTCTTCCTCACCGCCTTCGTGATCATGGGTGCCTTCGTCGGGCTCTACAACTACCTGGGCTTCCGGCTGCACGATGCGCCCTTCGGGCTCGGGCAGACCGCGATCGGCGCCGTCTTCCTGCTCTACCTGGTGGGAACCTTCGCCTCCGCCTGGGCCGGGCGGCTCGCCGACCGCATCGGCCGGCACAACGTGCTGTGGATCATGACCCTGGTGATGGCCGCCGGACTGGCGCTCACGGTCAGCGACCATCTGCCGGTGCTGATCATGGGCGTGGGCATCTTCACCTTCGGCTATTTCGCCACCCACACCGCCGCCAGCAGCTGGGTCGGCAAGCGTGCCGGCGAGCGCCGCGCCCTGGCTGCCGCGCTCTACCTGTGCAGCTACTACTTCGGCAGCAGCGTGCTCGGCACCCTGGGCGGGTTCGCCTGGAGCGCCGGACGCTGGCCGGGCATGGTGGCCATGCTGCTCGCCTGCACCGCGGCGGCCTTTGCGGTGGCGCTCTACCTGCGGCGCCTGGGGTCTGCCGCGGCCGAAGGCTGAAGCCTGCGCCCGGCCGCCGGGTGCGTCACTCGTCCTCGCCCTTGATGCCCTGCGCCAGCCCGCGGGCGCCGTCGCGCGCCGCGTGGCCGATCTTCACGCCCGCGTCACGGGCGATGTGGCCGACCGCCTTGCCGGCTCTGACCACGCCATGACCCACCGCCTTGCCCACGTCGCGCGCGCCTTCGCCGATGTCGCGCATCGTCGAACCCACCGCGTGGCCGACCTCGCCGGCCGTGGACCTTTGCTCCCCGGCAGATCCGCTACCGGCTTCCGCATGGGCCGCAGCCGGCAAGGCAAACGCGCCGAGCGCGCACAACACCGCAAGACCGCGCAGGGCACGGATCGAACCGCCGGACAGTTTGCGCATCGTGTTCATGATCGCTCCTCCGATGGTCTGTTCAACACCCTTTCAAGCCTAGCCGCGCGCCGGGCGGGGCGCCGTAAGCAGGCGTAACATGCGGATTTCCGGGACGATATGGATCGTCGGCATGCCAAACCGGTCAACGTGAAACACCGAGCGATATCCGGGAGCGCACCCCATGTCTGCCCCTGTCCTGCCCACCGCCGCCCTGCTTCTGGCACTGTGCTGGAACACCTCCGCCAGCGCACAGATCTACCGATGCGTGGACCCGGCCAACGGCCACACCAGCTTCACCGACCAGCCCTGCCCGCCCGGCCAGACCGCCGCCGAGATCGCGGTACCGGAACCCAACACGGTGGATAGCAGCGGCGCCCGCGAGCAGGCCCTGCTGCGCGAGATGGAGGCACTGCGCGAGCGGGTGCGCGCGGCCGAGGAAGCGCGGGTGCAGCGTTCGGAAGCCGACCTGCAGGCCGAGCGTGTCGACAGCTTCGCCTGCAGCCAGGCGCAACGCGCCTATGAACTGGAGGCGGGGGCGCTGAAGCAGAACGAGGCGGCGATCGAAGCCAAGCGGGCGGCCATGTACGGCGCCTGCGGACTGCGCGAGCCCGACCGGCTGGAGATCGAGCAGAAGATCATCGTGCCGCGCACCGTGCGGCGGCCGCTCTGGCACGACGACCCGCCGCGCTACCCGGAACCGCCCCCGCCCCGTTTCACCGGGCGCGAGCGCGTGCCGGCCACCGAACCGGAGCTGCGCCCGCAGATCCTCCAGCGCTGAACGCTACGCCTCAGGTCTCGCCGCGCCCGACCCACTTGGGCAGCGCGGGCGGCTGGTAGGCCGCGAAGCGATCGAGCAGGGCCGCGGGGTCGGACTCGACCACCGCCATCGCACGGTGTTCGGCGCGCACGAACTGCTCGTCCGCCGCATGGTCGAGGAAGGCGATCAGCGAGTCGTAGTAGCCCGCCACATTGAGCAGGCCGCAGGGCTTGCGGTGGAAACCGAGCTGGCCCCAGGTCCACACCTCGAAGATCTCCTCGAAGGTGCCGATGCCGCCCGGCAACGCCACGAAGCCGTCGGCCAGTTCCGCCATCAGTGTCTTGCGCGCGTGCATAGACGGGGTGACGTGCATCTCGGTCAGGCCCGCATGGGCCAGTTCCTTGCGCATCAGCGACTCGGGAATCACCCCCACCGCCTCGCCGCCCAGGCGCAGCACCTCGTCGGCCACCACGCCCATGATCCCCAAGCTGGCCCCACCATACACCAGGCGGATGCCGCGCGCGACCATGGTCGCGGCCAGCGCGCGGGCAGCATCGGCATAGGCTTCGATCCGGCCAGTGCTGGAGCCGCAATAGACGCAGAGACTTTTGAGGGCAGACGGAGTGCTGGTGTCGGTCATGGAGAATCCCGGGTGTGGTGACGTAGGAACCGGTCACTGACCGGCAGACCGCAATGGTAACGCCCGGCATCCACCCAATGGACCATTCGACGAAGCACACATCGCTTGCCGACCCAATCGTCGGGCGCTACTTTGGTGGCACCCGACGCCGGAGCCCATCGATGAGCACGACCTCGCCGAAACTTCCCGAGGATCTGAAGCAACTCGCGCTGGCCGCAGCCAGGCAGCAGGGTGTCAGCCCTCATGCCTTCATGGTCGACGCGATCCGGTCCGCAGCGGTGGCGGCAGAGAAGCGTGCGAGCTTTGTCGCCGACGCCCTTGCCGCGCAGGCCGAGACACTTGAATCGGGACAGGCTTATACGGCAGATGCAGTGCACACCTACGCGCGGGCCCGGGCGCGGGGTGAGCTTGTCGCCCGGCCAGAGGCCGAGTCTTGGCGCAAGTAATTTACGCTCGACGGGCGCTGGCCGATCTTGAACGGGTAACAGATTTCTTGCTCGACACCGAGCCTGCCACGGCGCAGCTCACGGTTGAGTGATTGCCGAGGCGGTACAGATACTCAAGCAGCACCCGTTCATCGGGCGCCCGGTGGAGCACGACTTGCGCGAACAGGTCATCTCGCGCGGCACCACCGGCTATCTGGCCTTGTACGCATATGTGCAGGAACACGGTGCGGTACTGATACTCGCGATTCAACACCAGCGCGAGGCCGGTTATCCGTTGATCTGATCACCAGGTTCGCGAACGCTCGCCAGCAGCTAACTGCCGCCCACCGCAAGGCCGTTGTCCTCACTCCATGCAATCAAGGCGGCCTCCTGATAAATGGGGACAGCCCACGTTTCTGCAAACCGTGGTCTGTCCCCAAAACTTCTAGGAAAGATTAATTCGTCCACTGCGATCCAACCACGCAATCAATGGATAAGCCAACAAGGTTAAGACTAAAAAACTCGCAGCATGGTATGTGCATGATATCGCAAACGCTCCGGCTAGATATCCAATGCCTTCACCACTGCCAGTTAATACAACATTGACCAATCCGTTCGCCATTCCACCAAATAAGCCGACCAATCCATTTATCTTTGCAAGGGAACTCAATCGAATCAAGCTAACCTCCATTGGACAAATTCGGACAGCCCGCGTTTTCTCAAACCGTGGTCTGCCCAATATATTTCCCAAGACGCCCAACGTGCAGGTAACCGGCCTTGCGCGGCTTTCTGCGCAAGGCCTGTGGACTTCAGGGTTAAGCTGCATCTGGCCGATCATGGCGTAGCTTCGCGAGGAAATGAGCTATGGCGGCACCAAGGCTAGATGAGGCAAACGCGACCGGAAGAAACAGGACGGTTGCAAAAAGGTAACCCTGAAGCCCAAGAACACGGTCTTCGGGTGGCACGTCGGTCCGACCGAGAGTGAAGCTCAAGACGCCAAGAGCAAACCAGAAGCCGACGAACGCCCATGTGTGGCGCAATACGTACCGGTATCGGCTCCCTTCCCGGATGGCGAGAAACCCAAATGCAACTAGCAAAAGGTATCCGATCCAGGATCCCGCGTACATCGTCTTCTCGGCAACAGCCAGTGGTAATGCCCAGTCGATAACGCCAACAGCTACAGCAGCCGCAAACGTTTGACGAAATGCACGAATAGTGGACATGAGATCCAGCCTAACGTGCATGGTCAGCGGACGGCAAAGGCACAAATTTTGACGGTCCGTGGGCGCCGTTTTCTAGGGATGCATCGTTCTTGCGGACAATCAGCGAAGGCGCCACGGTCCAGATTCCGATACTCGCTCGACTTTTCCCTCTGATTCGAGTTCGCGCATCAGCGCTACAACCCAGTACTGCTGATTGGATGATGTTGCTTTTCTATACTCGCCCCAGTCGAAGCCGCAAGCTCGAAAGATTGGCGATAGCCGCATTCCTTCTCGGCCAGGCTGGCACTGCTCTGAGGCGCACATGAATTCAAACACGAGTGCTTTTGCTTCAGATCTGAGCCGATTGCCCCTTTCCTCGAACTGCTTCATTGCGTGTCTTCCTGTGCGATTGTGGGATGCGGGAACTGCCCACTGCATGTCTGTCCAACGCCGAGCATAACCAGCCGCAAAAAGCGAAGCATAGCGCCGCTATTTGCGGTCTGAGTTCATGCGCTTGTTAGCTTATCCTGTTACTTGCGATATTGCTTTCAATACGACTTCTCCCCTTCTTTCTAAGAACGCGTCGTAATCGTCCATTGCATATATATTGCTATCCATTGGCAAGAGATTGCTCTTCAGGATTTCGTCGCCAATACTGACTGGGACGACGGTGCTGAAGTAGTCAGAAGGGCTCTTGCAAGATATCTTCTTGTTGGAGTCGGACGGCAAGAAGCAAAAGTTGAGCACCGAGAACCTTCTGGACTTCGGCACTCCATTCTTCGTGAGAAACGAGTTCGGAAAGACGTGGTGATACTGTTTTCTGTTGAATGATGATAGAGAATTACCGACGTCCACCTTTCTTCCATTTGCCAGATCAAGCGGCTCGTGTTGAGCGCACAGGAGCAAGAACGCTCTTGTAACTGGATTTGCCTTTGAGAACTGAGTCTCTATCAAATCCTTTGAAGTGACGGAAACGCCATATTTGCTAAGATCAGAGAAGTCGTAGTCTAGAACTTTATTGACAAACTCTATGTCCGCGTCCATTTTTGCGGTGGTTTGTCCTGTCGAGTATCTGTCCGAGAAAGAGGTTCGCCAGAAGTATTGCTTAAGAACTGAAATTTGATCAACCGTCACCCGCTTTGTTTTTGCGAATAATCTGCTTAACGGTATGAGCTGTTGATGGAATGGTAGGAATTCAATATTTGAGCATTTCATCTCGGTGGACAGGAAATCAATCGCAGCCTTGATGGATTCCTCTATATTTTCCCAATTGTCCCTAACTCGTTCCCCTGTTAGTCTCAGCACATTTTCTGTTTTCGTTGATCCGATAATTATTCCGGAGACGATCTGAAGCATTAGTTTCGGATCAATTGAGCCAAACGATTTTTCTTCGAGCTCTTCAAGGAGTTCATCTATTGCATCTAACAAGTGGAAGTCTTCGGTCCACGTCCATGCTGTCATGAGGTCCAGGGTGTTAAGCTTGGTGCCCGTGTTGTTGATGCGCTCAAATATGACGCCGACTTCCTCTTTTGTTCTGTTCTTAATTTGAACAACAGGGACTTCGTAGTTTAGAAAGATCGAAGATAGCGTCTTTGCATCGGAGTGATGTTTCTTATCTAGTCCGGATAACTCATCAACGAGTTTTATTGGGTCAATAATATTGCGAAGCAAGACGACCGACCTGGAAGTTCTATCGGCATCTGATTTTGGGAGAAAAGCCTTCCTAGAAAAGTCGTAATAGATCTCAAAAATATCCAGATTTGGATTGTACTTTTCGCTTGATTCTTCTTGTTCTACGTTGTCACTTAATACGGAATATATGGAGGACAACCTTTGCTGCCCGTCCAAAACGTAGTTGACGGGCCAGTTCTCCCCTTTGTCTGGAATTCTGTATCCCGCTATGTTTCTTGTCGATCGCAACTTCTCTTGTTGCGTGGCTTCCCACAGCAGGATACTGCCTATCGGGTACTGCTTTACCAAGCTCTCCAAGAGTTCAATGATCTGGTTCTGTTTCCATACGTATCCACGTTGGAATGCCGGAATCTTGATCTCTCCGTTGTCTACGCGATTAATTAACTTATCAATTTTCAGCGATGTGGTGTTGAGTTCTGGCTTCTTCATATGTTTTGAGTTCGTTCGATCATATGTGGATAGCAGTTGTAGTAGACGGAATGGGCCGATAGGACAATATGCGGAATCCGTCTATCCCGCCATCCAGAATGGCATGATATGCGGATCGCTCACCCATCTCCTCGTCATCAGCCATGACGCTATCCGACCGCTGTTTGACTGTCAAACGACCCGATCAACATTTCTCGGGTCTGCCGCAACGTCTAAGAAATCAATGACTAACCGGTGACGCCATGCGGCGGGATGGCAGGGCGCTCGATCCTGCAGGTGGCGCGCTCAGACGACGGGGGCGCCACAGGCTCGAGGCCGTCGATTCCGCCTATCGTGTGCCCCTGCGGGCGTGATCGACGGACAGGGCGACGACGCTGCGCTTGGGCGCGCGCAGGATGTTTGGGTTTGGTGGCGCCCCGACCTCGCCTGGGCCGGAGTCGCGATCAGCAATTGGGACGGACGCCGCCGAAACGATGCGATTGCACGCTTCCCCGCCAGTTGCGGGTCAGCCGCGCGGTCGGTCGTCGCCGATGGACAGGCCGTTTTCCTCGCACCATTGGCGCAGCGCCTCTTCGGTGGCCTGCTCCTCGTAGTCGTACCATCGCTCCAGGGCGTTTCGGCGGTCGAGGAAGTTCTTGAAGCGGGCGTATGCGCCCTTGCGCTGGAAGATGCCCGCCACTTCGTCGAAGTGCGCGGGAAGCTCCTTTCTCATGAACGAGAACACGAGGTCCCGACCGAGATCGAACTCTCGCTTGCTGGGGACGGCAACATAGCGCTCCGAGGTGTCGATGTCGTCGGGAATCTCTGCGTCCGGTTCGAGTTCCGGCGACACCAGGATCATCTTGCCGGTTTCGCGATCGACATATGCGGCGGTGTCGTATGGGGCACTGCTGCTGACGAACTCGAAAGCCATGAACAGGTCGTCGAGGCGGACTTGAGCGGCGGGGCGGTCGGTATTCATGGGCCTTATTGTGCGACAAGACCATGTCCAGCGGGCCGGGCGAATCGCCCGTCCCATATCCTGGCTGGAGGGCTGCCTTTGCACAGCCGGCGCGGAGCGGTGCGCCGTGCAGCCCTGCTCAGGACGGTCGTGGGAAAGACCCTTGGATGTGGTCGCGGTGTGCGCTTCCCGTCGACCGCATCGCGGCCAAGGCCGCTCCTACAGGGCGAGCCACCCTGCTCAGAGCAGCGGCGCCAGCCACTTGCGCGCGGCGTCTACGCTCATGCCGGTGCGCTTGGCCCAGTCCTGCAACTGGTCTTCGCCGATCTTGCTGATGGCGAAGTAGCGGCTTTCCGGGTGGGCGAAGTAGAAGCCGGACACGCTCGCGGCCGGGGTCATGGCCATGGCTTCGGTGAGGCCCATGCCGGCGTTGGTGGGCACGTCGAGCAGTTGGAAGAGCGCGGCCTTCACCGTGTGGTCCGGGCAGGCGGGGTAGCCGGGGGCGGGGCGGATGCCGCGGTAGGCTTCCTTGATCAGCGCGGCGTTGTCCAGCGACTCGTCGGCGGCGTAGCCCCAGTATTCCTTGCGCACGCGCTCGTGCAGCCATTCGGCGGTGGCCTCGGCGAGGCGGTCGGCGAGGCTCTTGAGCATGATGGCGTGGTAGTCGTCGTGGGCGGCCTCGAATTCGGCGAGCTTGTGCTCGATGCCCAGCCCGGCGGTCACCGCGAAGGCGCCCACCCAGTCGCGCACGCCGGAATCCTTGCTGGCGACGTAGTCGGCCAGGCACCAGTGCGGCTTGCCGGCCGGGCGTTCGTGCTGCTGGCGCAGGCCGTACCAGGTCATGATGGGATGGCTGCGGGATTCGTCGTCGAAGAGCTCGATGTCGTCGCCGACGCGGTTGGCCGGGAAGAGGCCGAACACCGCCTTGGCCTGCACCCATTCGCCGGCGATCAGGTCTTCCAGCATGGCCTGCGCGTCGTGGAAGACGCTGCGCGCGGTCTCACCGACGACCTCGTCGTCGAGGATCCTGGGGAAGCTGCCGGCCAGGTCCCAGGTCTGGAAGAAGGGGCCCCAGTCGATGTAGTCGCGCAGCTCGTTCAGGTCCACGTCCAGCGCGATCACGCCGGTGGTGTTGGGCTCGACCGGCACATAGCCTTCGAGCGACAGCGCATCGTAGGCATTGGCGCGCGCCGCCTCCAGGCTCACCAGCTGCACGCCCTTCTTGTTGGCATGCTGGGCGCGGATCTTGTCGTAGTCGGCGGCCAGCTGGGCCTTGAAGTCGTCCGCGCCGCCCTCGGAGAGCAGCGCGGTGACCACGCCGACCGCGCGCGAGGCGTCCGGCACGTAGACCACCGGCTGCTGGTAGTGCGGGGCGATCTTGATGGCGGTGTGGGCGCGGCTGGTGGTGGCGCCGCCGATCAGCAGGGGCACGTCGAAGCCCTGGCGCTGCATCTCGGCGGCGACGTGGCTCATCTCTTCCAGCGACGGGGTGATCAGGCCGGACAGGCCGATGGCCTGCGCGCCATGCTCCTTGGCGGCGTTGAGGATCTTGTCGGTGGGCACCATCACGCCGAGGTCGATCACCTCATAGCCGTTGCAGCCCAGCACCACGCCGACGATGTTCTTGCCGATGTCGTGCACGTCGCCCTTCACCGTGGCGATGACGATGCGCCCCTTGCTGGTCGAGCCGGTGCGCAGCTTCTCGGCCTCGATAAAGGGGATCAGGTGGGCGACCGCCTGCTTCATGACGCGCGCGGACTTGACCACCTGGGGCAGGAACATCTTGCCGGCGCCGAAGAGGTCGCCGACCACGTCCATGCCGGCCATCAGCGGGCCTTCGATGACGGAAAGCGGCGGCTTGCCCTCGGCTTCCAGTTTCGCGCGCACCTCCTCGGTGTCGGCGACGACGAAGTCGGTGATGCCCTTGACCAGCGCGTGCTTGAGGCGCTCCTCGACCGGCTGCTCGCGCCAGGAGAGGTCCGGGCCGCTGTCCTTGGCCTTGCCTTCCTTCACCGTCTGGGCGAACTCGACCAGCGCCTCGCCGGCGCCGGGGTGGCGGTTGAGGACCACGTCCTCGACCTTCTCGCGCAGCACCGGGTCGAGTTCGTCGTACACCCCCAGCATGCCGGCGTTGACGATGCCCATGCTCATGCCGGCGCGGATGGCGTGGTAGAGGAAAACGGTGTGGATGGCCTCGCGCACCGCGTCGTTGCCGCGGAAGCTGAAGGACACGTTGGACACCCCGCCCGAGGTCTTGGCGTGCGGCAGGTGGGTGTCGATCCAGCGCACCGCCTCGATGAAGTCGACCGCGTAGTTGTCGTGCTCCTCGATGCCGGTGGCGATGGCGAAGATGTTGGGGTCGAAGATGATGTCTTCGGGCGGGAAGCCAATGCTGAGGAGCAGGTCGTAGGCGCGCTTGCAGATCTCGGTCTTGCGCGCGTAGGTGTCGGCCTGGCCCTTCTCATCGAAGGCCATGACGATGACCGCGGCGCCGTAGCGCCGGCACAGGCGGGCCTGGCGCAGGAACTCGGCCTCGCCCTCCTTCATGGAGATGGAGTTCACCACGCCCTTGCCCTGGATGCACTTGAGGCCGGCCTCGATCACCTCCCACTTGGAGGAGTCGAGCATGATGGGCACGCGCGAGATGTCCGGCTCGGAGGCGATCAGCTTGAGGAAGCGCTCCATGGCGGCCTTCGAATCCAGCATGGCCTCGTCCATGTTGATGTCGATGACCTGGGCGCCGTTCTCCACCTGCTGGCGCGCGACCGCGAGCGCGTCGTCGAAGCGCCCCTCCAGGATCATGCGCGCGAAGGCCTTGGAACCGGTGACGTTGGTGCGCTCGCCGACGTTCACGAACAAGGAATCCTTGCCGACGTTGAAGGGCTCAAGACCCGACAGGCGCAGCTTCTTGTCGATCTCCGGGACCGCGCGCGGGGCGTTGCCTTCGACCGCCTGGGCGATGGCGGCGATGTGCGCCGGGGTGGTGCCGCAGCAGCCGCCGAGGATGTTCACCAGGCCGGAGCGCGCCCATTCGACCACCGCGGAGGCGAGCTGCTCGGGGGTCTCGTCGTAGCCGGTGGGCGCCAGCGGGTTGGGCAGGCCGGCGTTGGGGTGGGCGGAGACGAAGGTGTCGCACACCGTCGACAGCTCTTCCACGTAGGCGCGTAGTTCCTTGGCGCCGAGCGCGCAGTTGAGGCCGAAGGAAATCGGCCGCGCATGCGCCAGCGAGTTCCAGAAGGCTTCGGCGGTCTGGCCGGAGAGCGTGCGCCCGGAGGCGTCGGTGATGGTGCCGGAGATCATCACCGGCAGGCGGCGGCCGAGGTCGTCGAACAGCTTCTCGATGGCGAACACTGCCGCCTTGGCGTTGAGCGTGTCGAAGATGGTCTCGATCAGCAGCAGGTCGGCGCCGCCTTCCATCAGGCCGCGCGCGGCGTCGTAGTAGTCGTCGACCAGCGCGTCGAACTCGATGTTGCGGTAGCCGGGGTCGTTCACGTCCGGGCTGATCGACAGCGTGCGCGAGGTCGGCCCCAGCACGCCGGCGCAGTATCGCGGCTTGGCCGGGTTGCGCGCGGTGAATTCGTCGCACAGCTCACGCACCAGGCGGGCGGAGGCCACGTTGAGCTCGTAGGCGATGTCGGCCATGCCGTACTCGGCCTGCGACACCCGGGTGGCGTTGAAGGAGCAGGTTTCGATGAGGTCCGCGCCGGCTTCGAGGTAGGAGCGGTGGATCTCGCCGATGACGTCCGGGCGGGTCAGCACCAGCAGGTCGTTGTTGCCCTTGAGGTCCTTGGGATGATCGACGAAACGGCTGCCGCGGTAGTCGCCTTCGCCCAGCTTGTACTGCTGGATCATCGTGCCCATGGCGCCATCCAGGATCAGGATGCGGCGGGCGAGGTGCTGGCGGAGTTCGGTACTGCGGTCGGCTTGCATCGTGGGGCCTCTTCGAATCGGGTCTTAACCCCCGGCGCGGCGCCACAAAAGCAAACGGCGCGGCAAACCCGGGGGTGGTTTGCGAGCGCCGTTGTTCGGTTGCCGAGCCTGGCCCGTGTCTCGGGTCGCAGCGCTCCTCGGCAAGGGCGTGATTTTACGGGGGATTGCCCCGGGCTGTCGAGCAGCCGGCCTTGTCTCTGCCGACCTCGTCCAGCGCGCCCGAGCGCGCCAGCAGGTCGTCGAGCAACTCAAGCGTGAACACCGGCTCGTTACCCGGCGGCACTTCGGCGATGGCGTCGACGAACATGGCGCGCGCCTCCTTGTCGTCGTACACCATCCTGGCGTCATAGGCGCGCTGCCAGGTGTCGCGGTCCGGCCATTCGGCGATCGCCACGAAGCGCCCGTCCGGCGCGCGGTGCAGGCGCGAGCCCAGCCCGCCGTAGATGCGCGAGATCTCGCGCGTGCCGCGCCGCCAGGCCTCGCGGAACTGTTCTTCCTTGCCGGGCTTGACCCGCCACCAGTACACCACCACGTACATCGACGCCCTCCTGTGCTGCTCTCAGGATAGGACAGCCCCCGCGTGCGCGCCGTCGAGGAAGGCAGCGAGGTCGGCGGCGAAGCGCTCGCGCCGCCAGAGGTGCGGGGCGTGGTCCACGCCCGGGTAGACCAGCAGTTGCGACTCGGGCAGGTGGTCGCGCACGTAGCGTGCGGTGGCCGCGCTGTAGAAGTTGCTCTCGCCGCCATAGACCAGCAGCGCCGGGCACCACAGGCGTGGCAGCGCGGCGCGCAGGTCGGCCGCGGTGAGGCTGGCCCAGCAGTCGATCAAGGGCTGCGCCGCCATGCGCGCCAAGCGCCCGCGCATGGTCTGGATGGCCTCGGTGTTGGCCGCGTAGGCTTCGCGCGCCGCGGCATTGTGGCCGCCGGCGATCAGGCCCAGCACACCCTCGGCAAAGTCCGCCCGCAGCGCGTCGATGAAGGCAGCGTTGCGCACGGCGTCGAAGTCGCCGTAGATGCCCAGTGACCAGCCCTCGTCGGTGACCAGCTTGGGCGACTGGTCGACGATGACCACGCGCGCGATACGCTCGCAGCCGTAATCGAGCACGTACCGCCACAGGGTGAGCGCGCCCATCGAATGGCCAACCACCGTGACCTCGTCGAGCTGCCAGTGCTCGATCAGCTGGGCGAGGTCGCGCGCCATGCGTGCCAGTGTCGGCACCGTGGCGGTGTGCACGGCGTGGCCGCCGTGGCCGCGCGCGTCCCAGCGGAACACCCGGTGGCTGGCGGAGAGGCGGTCGATGAAGGGGTTCCAGTCGCGGTGGCTGGACGTCCAGCCGTGCAACATGATGACCGGCGGGCCGTCGCCGGAGACGGCGACATGGATGGGTTCGCCGTCGTCGGCGTGAAAACGCTGCATCGGGTATCGGTGCCCGCGATGGGCGGCATGGGGAAAGCGCGCAGTCTACGCGCCCTGCCGGGCTTTGTGCTCGCCCCAGCCCTGGCCGGGGGAGGCTTTACCAGCCCCACCCCCAGTAGGGATGCGGACGCGGATAGCCCCAGCGCGGATCCCAGTGCGGCCCCCAGTAGGAGCCCCAGTACGCGCCGCCGCGGCTGAAGCCGAAGCCCATCATCCAGCCGTCGCGCGGGTATTCGTGGGTGCGGCTGGTGCGCACCACCTTGCCGTCGATGAAATGCACGTTGAAGTAGGTGGCGATCAGGTCGATGGAGTCCTTGGGAATGTTCCAGTCCCACACCTCCTCGCCGGACAGCGCAAAGCGCTGCACCGAGCGGTACTGGCCGAGCATGCGGCGCACCTCGTCCTGGGTCATGCCCTTCTTCACCCGCGCCAGGTTTTCGTCGGCCAGCGCATTCCACTGGCGCAGCACCATGCCGGTGGCGTCCACCTCCACCATCAGGCAGGTGGTGCCGTAGGGCTGGGTGGAGAACTCCAGCACCGTGCTGCCGTCCGGGTTGGGCCAGCGCGCGGTGGGCTCGCCACGCTCGGCGAGCGCCTCGGCCTCGGACGTGTAGGGACGCGGCGGCTGGAAGGCCGCGCAACCGCCCAGCGCGAAGGCCAGCAGCAGCACCGCAAGCATGCGGAACGGGTGCCGGGCACTTGGGGAATTCGGCTTGTTCATGATCTCAGGGCCTGGGTTTGCTGTAGCGCCCGGTGCCCACCACCCGCCCCGCGGCATCGAAGGAGACGGTGAGATAGGTCGGGTCGCCGGTCGTCGAACCGCGCTCGACCAGCCAGTCCCACACGGTCTCCTGCTTGAGCTCGAAGAACTGGGTGGACGCCGGGCGGCCGAGCAGGCGGCGCACCTCGTCGCCGCTCATGCCGGCTTTGACGCGCGCGAACTGCGCTTCGTTCAACACCTGGTCGATCCCGCGCAGGATGTTGTCCGGGCCGACGGTGATCATGTAGCACTCTGCGCCCTCGGGCTGGCGCGAATACTCCCAGGTGACCGAACCGTCGGTGTTGAGCCACTCCATCTGCGGCGGGCCGAAACGCTCGCGCACTTCCGCGGCGGTCGACACCCCGGGCTTGAGTTCACGCACGTTCAGGTAGTCGCAGCCGGGCAGGCCCAGCGCGGCGATCCAGGCGCACAGCACGCTCAGCAGTTTCTTCATCGGGGGCGTCTCGCTTAGACAGGCTGCTAGAATCGCACCCGGCCCGGCGTGCCGCAAGCGCCCGCCGGTGTGCATTTGCAACCATCCGCCCCGGAGCCCGCCGGCCTTGAACGACCCCGCCGCCAAGCCAGTGCAGGCCAGCCCCACCCCGCGCCGCCAGCGGCCGGTGCCGCTGCTGCAGGCGCGTGGCCTGAGCCGGCACTACGGCGGCATCCGCGCGCTGGACGACCTGTCGCTAGACATCTACCGCGGCGAGATCTTCGCGCTGATCGGCCCGAACGGCGCCGGCAAGACCACCTTCTTCGACATCCTCACCGGCTTCTGCACGCCGGACGAAGGCGGCATCGTCTTCGACCAGGTGGTACTGCCACGCGGCGAGCCGCACCTGGCCAGCGCCCGCGGCATTGCCCGCAGCTTCCAGAACATCCGCCTGTTCGGCGAGCTCACCGCACTCGAGAACGTGCTGGTCGGCGCGCACCGCCGGCTGCAGGCCGGCGCCTGGGACGCCCTGCTGCGCATGAGGCGGACCCGGGAGGAAGAGGCCGGGGCCGCGGCACGTGCCCGGGACCTGCTCGACTACGTCGGCCTCGCCGCGCACGCCGGCAGCCGCGCCGACGCGCTGTCCTACGGCGACCGGCGGCGCCTGGAGATTGCCCGCGCCCTGGCCGCCGAGCCGCTGCTGCTTGCCCTGGACGAACCGGCCGCCGGCATGAACGCCAGCGAAACCGTGGCCCTCGCCGCGCTGATCCGGCGCATCCGCGACGACGGCACCACGGTGCTGCTGATCGAGCACGACATGACGCTGGTGATGAGCCTGTGCGACCGCGTCGCGGTGCTGGATGCCGGACGCAAGATCGCCGAGGGCCCGCCCGCCGCGGTGCGGGATGATCCCGCGGTGATCGAGGCCTACCTGGGGCGCGGGCGCCATGCGCGCTGAGCACGTCCCGCCCTTGCTGGCGCTGGCCGGCGTGACGGTCGACCACGGCGCGCTACGCGCGGTGCATGGCATCGACCTGGCGCTGCACGAAGGCGAGGTGGTCAGCCTGATCGGCGCCAACGGCGCCGGCAAGAGCACCACCCTGGCGGCGATTGCCGGCGTGCTGCCGGTGGCCGACGGCGAGATCCGCTACGCGGGCGAGGCGATCCATCTGCTGCCCACCCATCAGCGCGTGCGCCGCGGCCTCGCCCTGGTGCCGGAAGGGCGCGGCCTGTTCGCCCGCCTGACGGTGGCCGAGAACCTGCGCCTGGGCGCCTATACGCGCGACAACCCGCAGGCGGTGGCCGAAGACCTGGAGCGCGTGCTGGCCCTGCTGCCGCGCATCCGCGAGCGCCTGCACCAGCAGGCCGGCACCCTGTCGGGCGGCGAACAGCAGATGCTGGCCATCGGCCGCGCCCTGCTCGCCCGCCCCCGCCTGCTGCTGCTCGACGAACCGTCCATGGGGCTGGCGCCGCGCCTGGTGGACGCCCTGTTCGACACCATCGCGACGATCGCGCGCGAGGGCGTCAGCATCCTGCTGGTGGAGCAGAACGCCGCGCTGGCGCTGGAACTCTCGCAGCGCGCCTACGTGATGGCGAACGGGCTGATCACGCTCTCCGGCACGGCCGCCGAGCTGCGCGACGATCCGGCCGTACGCCACGCCTACCTGGGCGAAGTGTAGGAGCAGCCTTGGCCGCGATGCGGCCTGTGGGAAGACAAGCGCCGCATCGCGGGCAAGCCCGCTCCTACCGGAGGGCCGGCGCGAAAATCCATCGGCACGCGCTTATACTCAGATATTCCAATTTCTCCCCCGTGCGCCATGAAACACCTCACCCCCCGGGAAGCCCACGACTACCTGCAATCCCATCCGGACGCCCTGCTCATCGACGTGCGCAGCGAGATCGAGTACCTGTTCGTCGGCCACCCGGTCGGCGCCATCCACGTCTCCTGGAACGACGGCCCGGACTGGGAGATCAACCCGCATTTCGTCGGCGAGGTGAAGAAGCTCGCCGGTCACGGCGTCGAACGCCCGGTGGTGCTGATCTGCCGCAGCGGCAACCGCTCGGAGTCCGCCGGCGAGGCGCTGGTCAAGGCCGGCTTCAAGAACGTCTTCAACGTGATGCACGGCTTCGAAGGCGAGCTGGACGACAAGCATCACCGCAACTCGGTCAGCGGCTGGCGCCACGACGGCCTGCCGTGGGAGCAGTGCTGAGACCCTAGCCGGCCGCGGGCGCGTAGCGCCGGGTCCACAGCAGGAAGGCCGACAGCCCGAGCGCCACGAACAGGCTCATCCCCAGGCCCAGGGTGAGTGGGCTCGCCCACAGCAGCGGCACCACCATGCCGGCGCTCAGCGCATTCACCCCCACCTGCAGGAAACTCTGGCAGCTCGCCGCCATGCCGCGGCGCGTGGGGAAGAGATCCAGCGCCAGCAAGGTGAGGCTGGGCATGGCCAGCGACATGCCGAAAGTGTAGACCGCCACCGGCAGCACCGAGGCCGGCAGCGCCGGCGGCAGCAGCGCGGCATGCAGCACGTTGCCCAGCCCCGCCGCCAGCATCACCGCAAAACCGGTGGCGATGGTGCGCCGCGGGCTCCACTGCCCGGCCACCCGGCCGGACACCCAGGCGCCGCCCATCATGCCGAGCACCGCCGGCACGAACAGCCAGGCGAAGTCCAGCGGCCCGAGGCCGAGGTGCTGCATGACGAACACCGGCGCCGACAGCACATAGACGAAGAAGCCGTTGAAGTTGAGCGCCACCGCCAGCGCCAGCATCACGAAGGCCAGGCTGGAAAACACCGTGAAGTAAGCGCGCGCCAGGCTCACCGGATGCAGCGGCTGGCGCGCATCCTCGGTCAGCGTCTCGGGCAGGAAACGCCAGGTCATCCAGCCCAGCAGCATGCCGAACAGGGCCAGGAAGACGAAGATCGACCGCCAGCCGGCCAGCGCCAGCAGCGCGCCGCCCACCAGCGGGGCCACCGCCGGGGCCACGCCGAAGATCAGCATCACCCGCGACATCAGCCGCTGCGCGTGCGCGCCGTCGTAGAGGTCGCGGATCACCGCGCGCCCCACCACCATGCCCGCGCCCGCGCTCATGCCCTGCAGCGCGCGGCCGGTCCACAGCCACTCGATGGACATGGCGAAGGCGCACACCAGCGAGGCCAGGGCGAACAGGCCCATCGACACGATGATTACCCCGCGCCGCCCGTAGCGGTCGGAAAGCGCCCCATGCCACAGGGACATGAAGGCGAAGGTCGCCATGTAGGCGGTCAGGGTCTGCTGCACCTGCAGCGGCGTGGCGCCGAGCGCCTCGCTCATCGCCGGAAAGGCGGGCAGGTAGGTGTCGATCGAGAACGGGCCGATGGCCGCCAGCGCGGCCAGCAGCGCCGCGAGCCAGGGAGAGACGGCGGGCATGGGGAACCTGGGGGAAGCCGGACGGGCGTCCGGCCGGACGCACCACCCAAAGGCAGGGATGATACGCCCAGGCGCGCTTCAGAACCGCTCGGACGACGGCCGCAGGTCGAGTTCCTGCGTCCAGGCGCTGCGCGGCTGCGTGTGGAGCTGGTAATAGACCTCGGCGATGGCGTGCGGATCGAGCATGCTCTCATCCGGCGTCTCGCCCGGGTGCTCGACCACTTCCGGCGGGCGGATGCGGCCGTCGATGACGATATGGGCAACGTGGATGCCCTTGGGCTGCAGCTCGCGCGCCATGCTCTGCGCCAGTGCGCGCAGGCCGAACTTGGCGACCGCGAAGCCGTGGAAACCCGCGCCGCCGCGCAGGCTGGCGGTGGCGCCGGTGAACAGGATGGTGCCGCCGGGGCCGCCACGGCCGATGCGCTGCATCATCGCGCGCGCGGCGGCGCGTCCCACCAGGAAGCCGCCCAGGCAGCCGGTGCGCCAGGCCTGTTCGAACTCCGCGGCCTCGGTTTCCAGGATGCTGCGATGGAGGATGCTGCCGGCGTTGTACACCACCAGGTCCGGCTCGCCGAGCTCGCGCCCGACCTGCTCGAACAGCCTGGCGACCGCGCCTTCGTCGGTGGCATCGCACTCGTAGGCCCGTGCCGCGTGGTTGATGCCGGAGCATTCGGCGGCCAGCGCGTCGAGGCGGCCGGCATGGCGGCGCGCCATCGCCACATGCATCGAGGCCTTGCCGAAGCGCTGCGCCAGCGCACAGCCCAGACCCGGCCCTGCGCCGACGATGACTGCCACCTGTTTCCGTTCCATGAGCGCCTCCGTTTGTCGATCTCCGGTCTGCGGGCCTGCCGCCTTCATCTTCCCGGCTCCGCACTGAAAGCGTAGTCCACCGTGCCGGCGCCGCCATCGGCCCGCGCAGCAGATTCGCTCACACGTTTTCAGGCTTCGTCGAAGCCCCGGCGATACTGGACGGCCTCGGCCATGTGGGCGGCGTCGATGCGGGTCGCGCCGGCCAGGTCCGCCACGGTGCGGGCCACCCGCAGGATGCGGTGGTAGGCCCGCGCCGACAGCCGCAGGCGCGCGATGGCCTGGCGCAGCAAGGCCGCGGCCGCATCGTCGGGACGGCAGTGCGCTTCGACCTGGGCCTCGTCGAGCAGGCTGTTGGGCACGCCCTGGCGCTTGTGCTGCAGCGCCTGGGCGCGGGCCACGCGCTCGCGCACCGCGGCGCTCGCCTCGCCGGCCGGGCGTGCCATCAGCACGTCCTGGTCGAGCACCGGCACCTCCACGCGCAGGTCGATGCGGTCGAGCAAGGGGCCGGAGAGGCGCGCCCGGTAGCGCGCCACCTGGTCCGGCGTGCAGGTGCAGCGCCGCACCGGGTGTCCGGCATAGCCGCAGGGGCAGGGGTTCATCGTCGCCACCAGCTGGAAGTGCGCCGGAAACACCACCCGCCGGCGGGCGCGCGAGACGGTGACGATGCCGGTCTCCAGCGGCTCGCGCAGCGCTTCCAGCGCGCGGCGGTCGAACTCCGGCAGTTCGTCGAGGAAGAGCACGCCGTTGTGAGCCAGCGAGATCTCGCCGGGACGCGGGTTGCTGCCGCCGCCGACCAGAGCGGCGACCGAGGCGGAATGGTGAGGGCTGCGCATCGGCCGCTGGCGCCAGGTGGCCGGATCGAAGCCGCGGTCCAGCGACTGCAGCGCGGCGCAGGCCAGCGCCTGGTGCTCGTCGAGCTCCGGCAGCAGACCGGGCAGGCGGCGGGCGAGCATGGACTTGCCGGTGCCGGGCGGGCCGTACATCAGCAGCGAATGCTGACCGGCAGCGGCCACCTCGAGCGCGCGGCGCGCCTCGTGCTGCCCCTTGACCTCGGCAAGATCCGGTCCGGCGACCTGCGCCAGCGGCGGCAGCTCGGCATGATGGGGCGACAGCGCCTGGTGGCCGTTGAGATGGGCGCAGACTTCGAGCAGGCTGGCGGCGGGCAGCACCGTGGTGTGGCGGGCCAGCGCGGCCTCGGCGGCGTTGGCGGCCGGCACCACCAGCGCCCGTCCGGCTTCGCCTGCCCGCAGGGCGGCGGCCAGCGCGCCGCGCACCGGGCGCAACTCGCCGCTGAGCGACAGCTCGCCGACGAACTCGTGATGTGCGAGCGCCGCGCCATCGACCTGGCGCGAGGCGGCGAGGATGCCGAGGGCGATCGGCAGGTCGAAGCGCCCGCCCTCCTTGGGCAGGTCGGCCGGGGCGAGATTGACGGTGATGCGCCGCTGCGGGTACTCGAACTGCGAGGTGGCGACCGCGGCCCGGACCCGCTCGCGCGCTTCGCGCACCTCCGCATCGGGCAGGCCGACCAGCGAGAAACCCGGCAGGCCGTTGGCCAGATGCGCCTCGACGGTCACCGCGGGCGCGCTCATGCCGTCCAGGGCGCGCGCGTGTACCAAGGCTAGCGACATGCCGGACTCCGTATCGACGAAGTCCGGGAGTCTAACCCAAAGGCATCAAAAAATGACTATGACATTCAGCGCGCAAAGCGCCGTGGCGCGGGGTTCAGCCCTGCTTGTCGCGCCCTTCGAGGCCGGCCTCGAGTTCCGCGACCCGCGCTTCCAGCTCGGCCAGGCGGCGACGGGTCTGGGCAAGCACCTCGCGCTGCACGTCGAATTCCTCGCGGGTGACCAGGTCGAGCTTGCCGAAGGCGCTGCCGAGCAGGGCACGCACGTTCTTCTCGATGTCTCGCGCAGGACTCGCGGCGGCGATCTCGGAGAGCTTGGCGCCGATTTCGTCGAGGATGCGGGGAGTGCTCATGGCCGTATTCGCTGGCAGATGGAGAATGGGGCGGAAGTTTAGCACGCGCGCCCGGCGGCACCGGGAGCGGCGCTCACAGCTTGTAACAGGTTCCGCACCGTTGTGGTGCATCTGCACCCGATTGGGCTGGCAATTGCCTCGCTGCAATGCAGCAAACATCTGCTGGATCACCTAAGTCTCTGTTTTACTGCTTCTTTGATCTTCTGGCACGGAATCCGCTACGGGGCCTTCGTCGTGACTCGAAACCGGGAGACCCCCATGTGCAAGAACGTCACCCTGCCGGCGGCAGGCAACAGGAGAAGCTCATGAAATTCATCACTGCGATCATCAAGCCCTTCAAGCTCGACGAGGTGCGCGAGGCGCTCTCGGCCATCGGCGTGCAGGGCATCACCGTCACCGAGGTCAAGGGCTTCGGCCGCCAGAAAGGCCACACCGAGCTCTACCGCGGCGCCGAGTACGTCGTCGACTTCCTGCCCAAGGTCAAGATCGAAGCCGCCATCCGCGCCGACATCCTCGACCAGGCCATCGAAGCCATCGAGAAGGCCGCATCCACCGGAAAGATAGGCGACGGAAAGATCTTCGTCTTCGACCTCGAGCAAGCCATCCGCATCCGCACCGGCGAAACCGGTACCGACGCGCTGTAAGGGAGCACAGTCCATGAAAAAGATCCTGACCCCCCTGCTGGCCCTGGCCGGCGCAGGCCTGGCCGGCCCGGCCCTGGCCGAAGAGGCCAACGTGCTGAACCACGTGTTCGAGCTGCAGTACGCCATGGACACCTTCTACTTCCTGGTGTGCGGCGCGCTGGTGATGTGGATGGCGGCCGGCTTCGCGATGCTGGAAGCCGGTCTGGTGCGCTCCAAGAACACCGTGGAGATCCTCACCAAGAACGTGGCGCTGTTCGCCGTGTCCTGCATCATGTACCTGGTGTGCGGCTACGCCATCATGTACGGCGGCGACATCTTCCTGTCGGGCATCGCCGGCGGCGACTCGCTGGTCGATGAGGCCTTCGCCTCCTTCGCCGAGCGCGAAGGCGACTTCGGCGGCGATTCGGTGTATTCCGGCGCCTCGGACTTCTTCTTCCAGGTGGTGTTCGTCGCCACCGCCATGTCCATCGTCTCCGGCGCGGTGGCCGAGCGCATGAAGCTGTGGGCCTTCCTGCTGTTCGCGGTGGTCATGACCGGCTTCATCTACCCGATGGAAGGCAGCTGGACCTGGAACGGCGACGACGTGTTCGGCATGTACAACCTGGGCGACCTGGGCTTCTCCGACTTCGCCGGCTCCGGCATCGTGCATATGGCCGGTGCGGCTGCTGCGCTGGCCGGTGTGCTGCTGCTCGGCGCCCGTAAGGGCAAGTACGGCCCCAACGGCGAGGTGCGTGCCATCCCCGGCGCCAACCTGCCGCTGGCCACCCTGGGCACCTTCATCCTGTGGATGGGCTGGTTCGGCTTCAACGGCGGCTCGGTGCTGAAGCTGGGCGACATCGCCAGCGCCAACTCGGTGGCCATGGTGTTCCTCAACACCAACACCGCCGCAGCCGGTGGCGCGATCGCCGCGCTGATCGTCTCCAAGCTGATGTTCGGCAAGGCCGACTTGACCATGCTACTCAACGGCGCGCTGGCCGGCCTGGTGGCGATCACCGCCGAGCCCTCCACCCCGACCCCGCTGCTCGCCACCCTGTTCGGTGCCGCCGGCGGCGTGCTGGTGGTGCTGTCCATCACTTTCCTCGACAAGCTGAAGATCGACGATCCGGTCGGCGCCATCTCGGTGCACGGTACCTGCGGCCTGCTCGGCCTGCTGCTGGTCCCGGTGACCAACGGCGACGTCAGCTTCAGCGGCCAGCTGATCGGCGCGGCAACCATCTTCGTGTGGGTGTTCGGCTGCAGCCTGGTGGTCTGGGGCGTGCTCAAGGCCATCATGGGCATCCGCGTGACCGAGGAAGAAGAGTATGAAGGCACCGACCTGACCGAGTGCGGCCAGGAAGCCTATCCGGAGTTCGTCACCAAGTAAGACCGACGGCGGATCTCCGACCCGCGCAGGGGGTGCTTCGGCACCCCCTGTTTCGTTCTGCCGGCGTGCATGCGCAGCCCTTTTGGTGCCGCCCCCAGGGTGCATCGCACCAAGCGGGTGCATCGCAACCGGCGCCTGCGGATTCGCCGGCTTGCAGCATGCCTCCAACGGCGCGTGAAACTCCTTCATCTACTTGTAACGTAAGCGTTTTTCGCCTTCCAGGAGAAGCTGGCACGGCGCATGCATATGTTGCGGTGCCAAAACCGCTTTTCCCAAGGAGAAAACCATGCAGAAACGTATCATCGCCTCCGCCCTGGCCGCTGCCCTGCTCGGCTCCGGTGCCGCCTTCGCCGAAGACAGCCCGTTCTCCGCGAACGTGAGCATCGTCTCCGACTACGCCTACCGCGGCATCAGCCAGACCGACCAGCGTCCGGCGCTGCAGGGCGGCTTCGACTACGCCCACGACAGCGGCTTCTACGTCGGCGTCTGGGGCTCCAACGTGTCCTGGCTGAGCGACGCCGAGAAGGGCACCGGGGTCAGTTCCAGCAGCAGCCTCGAGATCGACGTGTATGCCGGCTACGCGGCCGAGCTGGGCCCGATCGGCCTCGACGTCGGCCTGCTGCAGTACTACTACCCGGGCGACTTCGACTCCACCTGGAAGGCCGCCACCGGTATCGACAACCCCAACACCCTGGAAGGCTACGTGGGCGTGTCCTGGGAATTCCTGTCGTTCAAGTACTCGCACTCTTTCACCGACCTATTCGGCATTCCGGACTCCAAGGACAGCGGCTACTACGACCTGGCGGCCTCGTATGAAGTCATGGACGGCCTGACCCTGGACGCCCACTACGGCTACTCGGACATCCGCAACGCCGACAACTACGAAGACTGGAAGCTCGGCGCCACCTATTCCTACGGCGGCTTCGACTTCAGCCTGCACTACGTGGACACCGACATCAAGAACTCGCGCATCGCCGACGAGCGCGTGATCCTGTCGGTCAGCCGCGCTTTCTAAGCTTGCGCCCACAGGCCGGGGCGCTCCCCGCCCCGGCCGGGTGACTGGAGACAGCCATGAAGTTCATCACTGCGATCATCAAGCCCTTCAAGCTCGACGAGGTGCGCGAGGCGCTCTCGGCCATCGGCGTGCAGGGCATCACCGTCACCGAGGTCAAGGGCTTCGGCCGCCAGAAAGGCCACACCGAGCTCTACCGCGGCGCCGAATACGTCGTCGACTTCCTGCCCAAGGTCAAGATCGAAGCGGCCATCCGCGCCGACATCCTCGACCAGGCCATCGAAGCCATCGAGAAGGCCGCATCCACCGGAAAGATCGGCGACGGAAAAATCTTCGTCTTCGACCTCGAACAAGCCATCCGCATCCGCACCGGCGAAACCGGTACCGACGCGCTGTAAGGGAGCCTGACAACATGAAGAAGCTGTTCGCAATCCTGCTGACGGCGCTGGCCGTCGGTTTCGCGGGCGGTGCAGCCGCACAGGACGCGCCGGCCACGGTCGCCCCTGTGGTGGAAGAAGCGGTCGCCGCGGTCGAAGCCGCCGCCGAAGCCGTCGAGGCCGCTGTGGTCGATGAGGTGGTGGTCGACAAGGGCGACGTCGCCTGGCTGATGACCGCCACCCTGCTGGTGCTGTTCATGGCCCTGCCCGGCCTGGCGCTGTTCTACGGCGGCATGGTGCGCGCCAAGAACATGCTGTCGGTGCTGATGCAGGTGATGGTGGTGTTCTCGCTGGTTACCGTGCTGTGGATGATCTACGGCTACAGCCTGGCCTTCACCGAATCCAGCGCCTTCATCGGCTCGCTCGACAAGATCTTCCTCTCCGGCGTGTCCATCGATTCGCTGGCCGACACCTTCAGCGACAACGTCAAGTTGCCGGAACTGGTGTTCGTCGCCTTCCAGGCCACCTTCGCCGGCATCACCTGCGCGCTGATCGTGGGCTCCTTCGCCGAGCGCATGAAGTTCTCCGCGGTGCTGCTGTTCACGGTGATCTGGTTCACCTTCTGCTACCTGCCGATCGCCCACATGGTGTGGGGCCCGGGCGGCTACCTGCTGGAAGACGGCGCGCTGGACTTCGCCGGCGGCACGGTGGTGCACATCAACGCCGGTATCGCCGGTCTGGTGGGTGCCTACATGGTGGGCAAGCGCATCGGCTTCGGGCGTGAATCCATGGCGCCGCATTCGCTGACCCTGACCATGGTCGGTGCCTCCATGCTGTGGGTGGGCTGGTTCGGCTTCAACGCCGGCTCCAACCTGGAAGCCACCTCGGGCGCCGCGCTGGCCTTCATCAACACCCTGGTGGCTACCGCCGCCGCGGTGCTGAGCTGGTCGCTGGGCGAGGCGATGTTCAAGGGCAAGCCCTCGATGCTGGGTGCGGCCTCGGGCGCGGTGGCCGGCCTGGTGGCCATCACCCCGGCCTGCGGCTCGGTGGGCCCGATGGGCGCACTGATCCTCGGCCTGCTGTCCGGCTTCATCTGCCTGTGGGGCGTCAATGGCCTCAAGCGCATGCTGGGCGCCGACGACTCGCTGGACGTGTTCGGCGTGCATGGCGTGGGCGGCATCCTGGGTGCCATCCTCACCGGCGTGTTCACCGCGCCGATGTTCGGCGGCACCGGCGGCGAGGACTTCTCCATCGCCAGCCAGGTGTGGATCCAGACCTGGAGCGTGATCGTCACCATCATCTGGTCCGGCGTGGTGGCCTTCATCGGCTACAAGATCGCGGATCTCTTCATCGGCCTGCGTGTGCCGGAAGAAGAGGAACGCGAAGGCCTGGACATCACCGCCCACGGCGAATCCGCGTACCACCACTGAGCGGGCCACTCCTCCCCGCCTGAAGTGGGACGGGCGCCTCCGCAAGGGGGCGCCCGTTTTTCGTTCATGCGGGCGGCGTGACCGCAGTCACGCAGCATCCGCGGAAGTGCTCGTGCAATCAGCGACTTGGCAAGACAATCCGGTAGTTCGATACACAGTCCACGGTATTGCCGCCATGCGCCCCGCCCTGCCCGCCTCCGCCCTCCTCGGCTTCTGCCTGCTCGCCGCCTACCCGGCGCAGGCAGCGCCCATCACCCTCGACTACCTCGGCCTGACCGGCAGCAAGTCGGGCGCGATCACGCTGTCGGGCAGCAACCGCAGCGTCAATGCCGGCACCATCAACTTCGAATACTGGGGCGGAGGCTACCCCGGTTTCGCCGCCGGCCTGCTCGACGCCTTCTGCATCGAACCGGCCACCACCCTCCGCACCGCGCCCACCGCCTACCAGATCAACGCCGGCCTGGGCGGCTTCGGCACCGCGCAGCAGAGCCTGATCGCCGGCCTGTACGACTTCCACTACGCCCCCGCGGTGAGCAATGCCGCGGCCTTCCAGCTGGTGCTGTGGGAGATCGTCACCGACGGGGGCAGCGGGCCGCTGGCGCTGAACACCGGCGGCTTCGCGGTTGCCAGCGGATTCGGCACCGCGCTGCAGACCGCGCGCACCTGGATCGACGAACTGAACGGCTGGTTCGCCGGGCTCGACGATCCGTTCGCCAGCCCCTACCGCTCGGGGCGCTACGAGTTCTTCGCGCTCACCAGCCCCAACTCGCAGAACGAACTCACGGTGCGCAGCCTGCCGGTGCCCGAGCCCGGTGTGCTGGCCCTGCTCGGCATCGGCGCGGTGGCGGGTAGCCTGGCGCGCCGGCGACGTAGCTGAGCGGCCGTCCAGCGTCCGGCACAAGAAAAAACGGCGACCCGTAGGTCGCCGTTTTCGCGCAAGGCGCCGCCAGGCACCGGGCTCTAGCGGAACACGATGGTCTTGTTGCCGTGTAGCAGCACACGGTCTTCCAGGTGGTAGCGCAGGCCGCGCGCGAGCACGGTCTTCTCGATGTCCTTGCCGTAACGCACCATGTCCTCGACCGCGTCGGAGTGGTCGATGCGGATCACGTCCTGCTCGATGATCGGCCCCTGGTCCAGGTCGGCGGTGACGTAGTGGCAGGTCGCACCGATCAGCTTCACCCCCTTCAGATAGGCCTGGTGGTAGGGCTTGGCGCCGACGAAGCTGGGCAGGAAGCTGTGATGGATGTTGATGATGCGCCCCGGGTAGGCGGCGCACAGCTCGGGCGAGAGGATCTGCATGTAGCGCGCCAGCACCATGGTGTCGCCGCGCACTTCCTCGAAGATGCGCCGCACTTCGGCGTAGGCCGCGGCCTTGTTGTCGGCGCCCACCGGCACGTGGTGGAAGGCAATGCCGTGCCACTCGACGAAACCGCGCAGTTCGTCGTGGTTGGAGATCACGCAGGGGATCTCGATGTCGAGTTCCTTCGACTGCCAGCGCGCGAGCAGGTCGTAGAGGCAGTGCTCCTGCTTGCTGACCAGCACCACCACGCGCTTCTTGACCGCCGAGTCGGTGATCTTCCAGTCCATCTGCAGCTCGTCGGCCAGCGGGCGGAAGCGCTCGCGGAACTCGGCCAGATGGAAGGGCAGCGAGTCGGCCTTGATCTCGATGCGCATGAAGTAGCGCCCGACCTCCTCGCCTTCGCGCGGCGGCTCGGCGTGCAGCGAGGTCTCGAGGATCCAGCCCTGGTGCTCGGCGATGAAGCCCGAGACCCGGGCGACGATGCCGACGCGGTCCGGGCAGGAGGCCGACAGCGTGTAGTAGCGGGTGCGATGCATGGCGGGGCTCAGCCGGCGCGGGCGAACGCTTTGTCGATCTCGGCGCGCAGCGCGGCGTAGTCGCGCACCACCGGGTACTGCGGGAACTCGCGCACCACGTTCTCCGGCGGATGGAACAGGATGCCGCCGTGCGCTTCGCCGAGCATCGCGGTGTCGTTGTAGGAGTCGCCTGCGGCCACCACCTTGAAGTTCAGTTCCTTGAAGCGGCGCACCGCCTCGCGCTTCTGGTCGGGCATGCGCAGGTGGTAGTTCACCAGGATGCCCTCGGCGTTGGCTTCCAGGCTGTGGCAGAACAGCGTCGGCCAGCCGAGCTGACGCATCAGCGGGTGGGCGAATTCGTAGAAGGTGTCGGACAGGATCACCACCTGGTAGCGCTCGCGCAGGCTGTCGAGGAAGTCGCGCGCGCCGGCCATCGGCCCCATGCTGGCGATCACTTCCTGAATGTCCGGCAGTCCCAGGCCCTTGCCCGCCAGGATGTCCAGGCGGTACTTCATCAGCGTGTCGTAGTTGGGCTCGTCGCGGGTGGTGCGGCGCAGTTCCGGGATGCCGGTGCGCTTGGCGAATTCGATCCAGATTTCGGGGACGAGCACGCCTTCGAGGTCGAGACAGACGATCTGCACGGTGGGGCCTTTGTAGGAATGGCGGAAACAGCCGGCGATTCTATCATCGCCGGCCGAGCGCCTCAGGCGCTTCGTTTCGCGCGTAGGAGCGGCCTTGGCCGCGATACGGTACGTGGCGAGCGAAGGCCGTATCGCGGCCAAGGCCGCTCCTACAGGCCCTCGCATTGGGGGCGTTGATTACGGCGCGTCGCCTTCGACCGCCAGCGCTTCCAGCGCCTCGGCCAGTTCCAGCCAGCGCAGTTCGGCTTCCTCGATCTGCGCGGCGAGCTCCGCCTGGCGGCGGGTCAGGCTCTGCAGCTGGGTCGGGTCCGGGTTGGCGTAGAAGGCCGGGTCGGCCAGGCGGGCGTCGAGCAGCTGCTTCTCGCCCTGCCAGCCGGCGAGCTTGCGTTCTAGCTGTTCGCTTTCCTTGACCAGCGGGCGGCGCGCGGCCAGGCGGGCCTGGCGGTCGGCGGCGGCCTGGGCACGATCGGCCTTGCGCGCGGCCTTGTCGGCAGCGCGGTCCGGGCACTCCGCGGCGGCGGCAGCCTGGGCACGGCGTTCCGCCAGCCAGTCGCGGTAGTCGTCGAGGTCGCCGTCGAAGGGCTGCACGCGACCGCCGTCGACCAGCAGGAAGCGGTCGCAGGTGGCGCGCAGCAGCGCGCGGTCGTGGGAGACCAGCACCATGCCGCCCTCGTAGTCCTGCAGCGCCTGCGTCAGCGCGTGGCGCATCTCCAGGTCGAGGTGGTTGGTGGGTTCGTCCAGCAGCAACAGGTTGGGCCGGCGCCAGATCAGCAGGGCGAGCGCCAGGCGCGACTTCTCGCCGCCGGAGAAGCTGCCGCAGGGCTCGGTGGCCGGGGTGGAAGTGCCGCCCACGCCGTCGCCGCGGAAGTCGAAACCGCCGAGGTAGTCGCGCAGCTCCTGCTCGCGCGCCGCCGGGTCGAGGCGCACCATGTGCTGCAGGGGCGATTCGTCCGGGCGCAGGGTTTCCAGCTGGTGCTGGGCGAAGTAGCCGGTAGCCAGGCCCTTGCCTTCGCTGCGGCTGCCGGCGGCCAGGGCGAGCTCGCCGGCGAGCAGCTTGATCAGCGTGGACTTGCCGGCGCCGTTGCGCCCCAGCAGGCCGACGCGCTCGCCGGGGCGCAGGGTGAGCTTGAAGCCCGACAGGATGGGCGTGTCGCCATAGCCGACCGCGCCGTCCTCGATGGCGAGCAGCGGATCGGGCGCCGGCGGGGCGTCACGGAAGCTGAAGCTGAAGGGCGTGTCGACATGCGCCGCGGCGATGCGCTCCATGCGTTCGAGGGCCTTGATGCGGCTCTGCGCCTGGCGCGCCTTGGTGGCCTTGGCGCGGAAGCGGCGGATGTAGTCCTCGATGTGGGCGATCTCGCGCTGCTGCTTGTCGAAGAGCTGTTGCTGCTGGGCGAGGCGTTCGGCGCGCTGGCGTTCGAAATCCGAGTAGCCGCCGGAGTACAGCGTCAGGCGGCGGTTCTCCACATGGGCGACGTGGCTCACGCAGGCGTCGAGGAACTCGCGGTCGTGGGAGATCAGCAGCAGGGTGCCGCGGTAGTCGCGCAGCCACTGCTCCAGCCAGATCACCGCGTCGAGGTCGAGGTGGTTGGTCGGTTCGTCGAGCAGCAGCAGGTCGGAGCGGCACATCAGCGCCTGCGCGAGGTTCAGCCGCATCCGCCAGCCGCCCGAGAAGTCCGCCACCGGGCGTTCCAGGTCAGCGGGCAGGAAGCCCAGGCCGTCGAGCAGGGCGGCGGCGCGGGCGCGCGCGGCGTAGCCGCCGATCTCGTGCAGGCGGGCGTGGAGTTCGCCAATATGCGCGCCGTCCGCAGGGTCGTGGTGGGCTTCGAGACGGGCGAGCTCGTCCTCGATGCGGCGCAGTTCGGCGTCGCCGTCGAGCGCGTAGTCGAGCGCCGAGCGCTGCAGGGCGGGGGTTTCCTGCGCCACGTGGGCGATCACCCAGCCGGCTGGCATCTCCAGGTCGCCGCGTTCGGGGTGCAGTTCGCCGCGCAGCAGGGCGAACAGGCTGGACTTGCCGCTGCCGTTGGCGCCCGTCAGGCCGACCCGCCAGCCGGGGTGGATCTGCAGGGTGGTGTCTTCCACCAGCAGCTTCGCGCCACGCGCGAGCGACATATTTCGAAACTGGATCACGTCAGCGCTTCAAAGTGCAAAGGCGTTATTCTACGCGTCCGTCCAGTACGCCCAGACTCTTGCCGATGCGATCCCGTACCCCGCTCCGTCCCGCCGCCCTGCTGGCCTGCCTGCTGGTCCTGGCCGGCGGCCCCGCGCTGGCCGAATCCGACGCCGAGCGCGCCGAGCGCCTAAACGACGAGGCCAAGGCCATCCGCGACGCCGCCGACGCCCGCTTTGCCGCCGAAGAGCCGCTGTGCTACGAGCGCTTCCAGGTCAATCGCTGCATCCGCCAGGCCAAGGATGCCCGTCTCGACGAGATCCGCCGCGCGCGCAAGCTGGAAGCCGAAGCCCGCCGCCTGGAGCTGGCCGAACGCCAGCGTCGCGCGGCCGAACTGGGTGCGCAACCGGGCGCAGCCCCCATCGTGCCTTCCGCCCCCACCCCCGATCCGCAGCCGGTCGAGGCGGACCCGGCGCAGGAGGCCCAGCGGCAGCAGCGCGAAGCCGACGCGGCGCAGCGACAGGCCGAAGCGGCCGAAGCGCGCACGCAGAAGGATGCGGAACGCGACGCGCGACGCGCCGAGGCCGAAGCCGCAGCTGCGGAGCGCGCCGAAAAGGCGGCGCGCGACCGCGCCCGTTACGAAGAGAAGATCCGCGAGCGCGAGGCCGAGAAGCGCTGAACGCCCGGCACGGCAGCGCCGGTCAGCGCCCGCCCGCCACCGCGGCGTGCGCGCCGGCCCAGGCCAGCGCATCCTCCAGCCGGTCGTTGCCCCAGAACAGCTCCTCGCCCACCCGGAAGCTCGGCGCGCCAAACAGGCCGATTTCGGCCGCGCGCTCGGTTTGCGCGCGCAGCGCCTGCTTGTTCTCCGGCGTTCCGGCCTGCGCCAGGATCTCATCGACCGGCAGATCGAGCGCGCCAAGCAGGTCGGCGATGACCTGACGGTCGCCGATATCGCGGTCCTCGGCAAAGTTGGCCCGCATCACCGCGCGGGAAAAGGGCGCCACCCAGCCCCCATCCACCCCCACCAGCGCCACCCGCGCGGCCAGCAGGCCGTTGCGCGGAAACTGGCTGGGCAGCCGGAACGGCAGGTCGTACTTGTCCGCCAGGCGCGCGAGGTCGCGCCACATGTAGCGCCCCTTGGGCGGATAGATGTTGAACGGCGAGTCGTTCCAGCCCAGGGCCATGAACACCGGCCCGAGCAGGAAGGGCCGCCAGGCCACGTCCACCCCGGCCGCCGCCGCGGCCGCCTCGATGCGCATCACCGCAAGATAGGAATAGGTGCTGGCGAACTCGTACCAGAACTCGAGCCGCGGACGGGTGCTGCGGTTCGCTTGTGCTGACATCGCTGTTCTCCTTTCGCGGCCTTTCACGCTTACAGATCGACCGCATGGCCGCTGACGACGATCCCGCCCGCAGATGGAATGCGCACCTCCAGGTGGCTCGGCCGCCCCATCGTCTCGCCCTGGAGGATGGTGATCCTCGCCGGCGCCGCGATCAAGCCGGCATCGCGCAGGTAGCCGCCCAGGGCGGCCGCGGCGGCCCCGGTTGCCGGGTCCTCGACCACCCCGCCGACCGGGAAGGGGTCGCGTGCATGGAAGAAATCGGCGCTTTCCCGCCACACCAGCTGGATGGTCGTCAGGTCGGCCTCCAGCATGAGCTGCTTGAGCGCGTCGAAGTCGTAGTCGAGCCGGGCGAGCCGCTCCGCGCTCGCCGCGGCAAGCACCAGGTGCCAGGCGCCGGCAAAGGCGAGCATGGGCGGTATCGCCGGGTCGAGCTCGGTCTCCCGCCACGCCAGGGTCTGCAGGATGCGGGAGAGGAGCTCGGCGGATGGTCGTGCCTGCTTCGGCGCCACCGAGGTCAGCGCCGCTGCCGGCAGCCCGTCGACCGAGCTCACGCTCACCGCGACTTCACCCGCGGCGGTGTCGAAGCGGTACTCGCCCTCGCCGTCCAACGCGCCCAGCTTGACCCCGGCGGCAATCGTCGCGTGACCGCAGAACGGCACCTCGGCCTCCGGGCTGTAGTAGCGCACGGTGCGGCGCTTGCCCGCGGCCGGCGCCAGGAAGGCGGTCTCGGAATAGCCCACTTCCTGCGCGATGCGTAGCATCTCGGCGGGCGGGGGCAGGCGATCGCCGATCCACACCCCGGCCGGGTTGCCGCCCTCGGGCGTGGTGGTGAAGGCGCTCAGCCGATAAAGGCTGCCGGGCGCCTCCTGCCCGCTCGCCTGGCTGCGCTTCCAGTCGTCGGTGAGCATCCCGCAGTATCCCCAGTCCTCTTCGGTGATCTCCTGGATCACCACATGGATGTGCTCGGGCCTCTTGCCGAGCACATCCACCAGGGAGTCGGTCACGTCCCGCACGATCCGGGCTTTCTGGGCACGGGTAGCGCCCTTGGTGATCTGCACGTTCACGTACGGCATGTGCGGTTCTCCACGCAAGCTGAACAAGTGTCGCCGCTCCGGGCGTCGCAGGCAGGACGGGAAAGTGTCATTCGGTCAGACTCCGGTAGCTTTCCAGGGCGGCACGCTCGACCCAGCATTCGGCCAGGCGCCCCCCTTCGACCCGCCAGATGGCAATCCCGGTGAATGATACCGGCCGGCCGTCCGGCGGCAGGCCGAAGATGCCCTTGTTCACACCGGTGTTGTACCAGCGCGAGACCACCCGGTCGCCGGCTGCATTGGCAAAGGTCTCGCGGATCTCCGTGTGCGCGTCGCCGTAGATGGCCTGGAACTGGCGCACCCATTCCTTGAACGGCTCGCGACCGGCTACCAGCGCGCCGCCCGACCAGATGCGGTAGTCCTCGGTCATCAGCTCGTCGATCGCCTCGAGGTCGTGGGCGGGACCCCAGACGCGGGTCAGGAACTCGGTGGCGAGGGCGACGGCACGTTCGGACGGCGTCGAATGCGATTCATGCATGGATGTCTCCAGTCGATACTGCTGCGGACCGCCCGGCCTCGGGCGGTCCGGCCTCGTCAATGCGGACGGATGCTGCGCTCCACGGCCGCGCCCGGCAGACGGCCCAGGCGTTCGGCCAACTCCCGTGTGACCGCGCTGCCGCCGCGGGGATCCAGCCAGCCTGCAAGCCGTGCCAGCCAGCCCCGGCGCGGTGCCGGCAGCGCCGCGCGCAGGGTCAGCTCCGCGCCGTGGCAGCTGCTCATCACCACCGCGGTGGGAAGGTCGAGCACGTAGGACTGCCCGGCCTGCAGGACGATGTCGCGGTCGTCGCCGTACTGGGTGATCCACACGCAGCCGCGGCGGCAGATCAGTTCGGTGCCCGCCGCATCGGTCAGCATCTGCGTGGCGCGGGGCGCGAGTTGCCGGGTGGTGATGCCATAGTGCGTGTCCATGATCAGACCTCCTGCATCCAACAGGCCGTCGCCGTGGGTCTACAGATGCCCGGACCGACTGCCTTGCATGCAGTATCGTCATCCACTAGGCTGCCAACAAACGGTCATTTCGCATTCAATGGATGCGCCACACGCATGCATAGCACGCTACTGCAACTTCCCCCGCTCGATCCGCTGCGCGGCTTCGTCGCCGCCGCGCGCCATCTGTCCTTCACCCGCGCGGCCGACGAACTGTGCCTGACCCAGTCGGCCATCAGCCGCCAGGTGCAGACGCTGGAGGGTGCGCTGGGCGTGGCGCTGTTCGTGCGCGGGGTGCGCAGCCTGCAACTCACCGCCGAGGGCGCACGCCTGGCCGCCGCGGCGGAAGGCTGGCTGGCCGAGTATGGCCGCCTGGCCGACGCCCTGCGCCAGCCCGGCGAGCGCCCGGTCACGGTGACCGCGTCGATCGGCATCTCGGCGCTGTGGCTGGTGCCCCGCCTGCGCGAGTTCCAGCAGCGCCATCCGGCCACCGAGGTGCGCATCGCCGCCGGCAACCGCATCGTGGACCTCGCCCGCGAGGACATCGACCTGGCGCTGCGCTACTGCGCCGACCACGACGCCCCGCCGCGGGCGATCAAGCTGTTCGGCGAGACGGTGCTGCCGGTCGGCCATCCGTCCATCGCCGCCGGGCTGGAACTCACCGCCGAGACCCTGCCGCAGCTCACCCTGCTCGACTACGACGAACCCGGTTATCCGTGGCTGGGCTGGGAGCACTGGCTGGCGGCCATCGGCCTGGACGGCGTGCGCCCGCGCGCGCGCATCGGCTTCTCGCATTACGACCAGCTGATCCACGCGGCCGCCACCGGGCACGGCCTGGCCATCGGCCGGGCGGTGCTGATCGACCCGCTGATCGAGGACGGCCGGCTGATGCCGGTGGGGGCGCGGCAAGTGGCAATGCCGGGACGCGGCTTCTGGCTGGTGCCGGCGCCGCGGCCGATGCGCCCGGAGGTCGAACGCTTTGCCGACTGGGTGGTGGAGAGCGCCGGCGCCGTGTAGGAGCGGCCTTGGCCGCGATGCGGACTGCAGGACAACGGGCGCCGCATCGCGGCCAAGGCCGCTCCTACAAGACAATGCGCGGGAATCAGCGGGCGGCGGGCGCCGGGCGGTTGGCGATCCAGATGCCCAGACCGACCAGGCCGAGCGCGGCGAACACCGCCGGGGTGAGCGGCTCGGCGAGCAGGATGCCGCCGGCCAGCACGCCGAGCACCGGGGTGAGGAAGGAGAAGGAACTCAGCCGGGTGGCCGGGTAGTGGCGGATCAGCCAGAACCAGCCAAGGTAGCTGGCCGTGGCGACGATGACCACCTGGAAGGCGAGGCTGGCCCACACCGCGGCCGAGGGCGCGAACACGCCGGGCTCGCCGAGCACGAGCGACAGCGGCGGCAGCACCAGCGCGGACACCGCCAGCTGGTAGATCAGCATCTTCTCGGCGCTGGCGCGCGCCAGCACCGTGGCCTTGACGGTGAGCGTGGTCGCCGCCCAGAACATCGCCGCCAGGAAGATCAGCAGGTCGCCGATCCACGCATCGCCCTCCGGGCCGAACAGGTTCTCGCCGAACAGCACCAGCACGCCGGCGAAGGCCAGCGCCATGCCGGCCCACTGGGCGCGGCGCATGTGCTCGTGCGGCAGCAGCCAGACCGCGCCGAGGGCGACGAAGAAGGGTGCGGTGTACAGGAAGATCACCCCGCGCGAAGCGGTGGTGTATTCCAGGCCGAGGAAGATCAGCGCGAACTCGCCGGCGAACAGCAGCCCGGCGAGCAGGCCCGCGCCCAGGGTGCCGTCGGCCTCGAACAGCCGCACCCGGCGCAAGCTGGCCCAGGCGAACACCAGCACGGTGGCGCCTATCGAGCGCAGGCCGGCCTGCCACACCGGCGAAATGCCGGCGCTGCCGAACTTGATGGCCACCTGCTGCAGGCCCCAGATGGTGCAGAACAGCACCATCAGGCCGACGGCGGTACGGTCGAGCTGGGTCTTCGGGGGCATGGGGAGGGTTCTCGTTGTTGTTGTCGGGGGGGCGCGGCCGCGGAGCCGGACGGTGGATGCTACACCGACGCGGCGCGGCGGTAGGAGCGGGCTTGCCCGCGATGCGGCCTGCGCGAAAATGAACACCGCATCGCGGCCAAGGCCGCTCCTACGCGGGGACGGAGCTTGGTGTGCAGACCAGGCGCTCGAACTGGCCGGCCAGTTCCGCCAGTTCCTCAAGCAGATGAGCACGCTGACGCGCGCTGGCGCCGTTGGTCAGATCGGCGAGCAGGGCGAGCGTCTGCGCACGGTTGTGCGCCACCCGGGCGCGATAGTCCGCCGGCCAGCGCTGCTCGGGCGTGCGCAGCAGCCCCTCCAGCTCGCGCTCGAAGGCCGCCGGCGCGCTGCGCGCATCGAGGGCGCCGAGCAGGCTTTGCTGCCAGGCGATGCGCTGTGCCAGCCAGTCCTCGCCGGTCGGCGCGAGCGCGTCGTTCCACTGCGCGATGCGCGCGCGCTGCGGCTCGTCGAGCGGACCGAACCAGCGCCGCAGGCGCTTCTCCATGCGTTCGATGCGCCGCTCGCGCAACTCTGCGGCGCTGCCTTCGAGGAACTCCTCGCGCGTCTCGGCATTGCGGCGCTCGAAGGCCGCAGCCAGCTCGGCACGCTGGACATCGTCGAGCGAGGCGAACAGGGCCGCCGCCTCCGGCGTCAGCGTCCGCATCAGCTCGTCCCACAGGCCCTCGCCACGGCGCACGAAGGCATCCAGCGTCGCGGCCGACACCGGCCCGGCCTGCACGGCAAGCCCCAGGTCGCGCAGCAGGCGGGCGTAGTCCGGCAGGTGGGCGCGGCAGTGCCAGTCCAGCAGGCCGGTGAGCCGGCGGTCCAGTTCGCTGCGCTGCGCCGGCTGCAGGGTGACGTAGTCGCGCAGGTACCAGGGGATCAGCCAGTCGAGCTGGCCGTAGGTGAAGCGCAGCCCGCAGCCGGCCAGCACGGCAACGGCAATGCAGGGGAGCAGGAGGCGGCGGAGCGGGCGCATGCGCTTGAGAGCGCGCCGCCGCGGACAAAGTTCTGGCCCCCGGTCGCCGGCCGGGGACGCTCGCTCAGTCGACCACCGCGTCGGCCTGGCTGCCCGGCACCCATTGCAGGCGCGCGCGCAGGGCGCGGGTGACTTCCACCCGGCCGTCGGCGGCCACCCGCAGGGCGTGGTCGATGCCGAAACGGCGGGTGTAATCGCGCCAGTCGTCGCCGGCGATGAAGGCCGGCTTGCTGGGGCCGTCGGACAGGGTGCCGGCCTTGGGGCGCGGGGTCACCAGGATGGTCAGCGCCTGGGTGCCGCGCGCCGGATGCCCGGTACGCGGGTCGAGCAGGTGGATGTAGCGCTCGCCGTCGATTTCGAAGTAGCGCTGGTAGTCGCCCGAGGTGCCGACCGCCTCGCCGTCGTAGAGCGGCAGGGTGGCGAGCGGGCGCGGTTCGCGCGGGTGCTGGATGCCGATGCGCCAGGGCTGCTCGCCCTTGGCGCCCAGGGCGATGACGTTGCCGCCGATGTTCACCAGCGCGTTGGCGATGCCCATCTCGCGCAGGATGGCCGCGGCGCGGTCGAGCGCGTAGCCCTTGGCGTAGCCGCCGAGGTCGATCTGCACCATGGGATTGCGCGAGGACACGGTACGTCCGTCGATGACGAGATCGGCCATGCGCGGAGCCGCGTCGATCACCGCCTGTAGCTCGGCGGGGTCGGGCACCACCGGGGCGAACTCGTCCTTGTGGAAGCCCCACAGCGCGATCAGGCGGCCGAGCGCGGGGTCGAAGAGTTCGTCGCCGGTGGCCGCCATCGCCTGCGCATCGCGCAGCAGGCTGGCGAGCTCCTCGGACACCTCCATGCTCTCGCCGCGGGCCAGGGCCTCGTTCAGGCGGGTGAGTTCGGAGGGCTGCCAGGCGTGGTAGGCGGCGTGCAGGCGGTCGAACTCGCGCAGCACTGCGTCCATCACGCGGCGCGCCTCGGCCGGGTCGTCGCCGTATACCGACACGTCCACCCGGGTGCCGAACACATAGGCTTCCTGGCGATGCACCTCGTTGCGCGCGCAGCCGCCGAGCGCCAGCGCGCAGACGAACAGCAACAGCGCCGCGCGCAGGCGGCGCCACGGGGCCAGCAGGGTCATGCGCAGGCCTCTTCCAGCTTGTCGACGAACAGCGCCGGCACGTCGAAGCCGGTCTGCGCGGTGATCTCGACGAAGCAGGTGGGGCTGGTGACGTTGACCTCGGTGAGGTGGCCGCCGATCACGTCCAGGCCCACGACCATCAGCCCGCGCGCCCACAGCACCGGGGCGAGCGTCCCGGCGATCTCGCGTTCGCGCTCGGTGAGCGGCATCGCCACCCCGCGCCCGCCGGCGGCCAGGTTGCCGCGCGTCTCGCCGGCCTTGGGGATGCGCGCCAGGGCATAGGGCACGACCTCGCCGCCGATGATCAGCACCCGCTTGTCGCCTTCGCTGATGGCCGGCAGGTAGCGCTGGGCCATGATGGTGCGCGCCCCCTCGTGGGTGAGGGTCTCGAGGATGACGTTGCGGTTGGGGTCGTCCGCGCGCACCCGGAAGATCTGGCTGCCGCCCATGCCGTCGAGCGGCTTCAGGACCACGTCGCCCAGTTCGTCGATGAAGGCGTTGATCTCGGCCGCATCGCGCGCCACCAGGGTGGTGGCGGTGAACTGCGCGAACTCGGTGATCGCCAGCTTCTCGGAATGGTCGCGGATCGCCCGCGGTTCGTTGAACACCCGCGCGCCGTGCGCGGCGGCGCGCTCCAGCAGCCAGGTGGCGGTGACGTACTCGAAATCGAAGGGCGGGTCCTGGCGCATCACCACCACGTCGAACTCGTGCAGGGCGACGCTCGCCCAGTCGCCGGCCTGGTACCAGTGCTGCTCGCCGGCTTGCGGGACGATGCGCAAGGCACGGGCATGCACCCGCGCATCGCGCCAGGCCAGCGCCTCGCGCTGGATGGTCCAGATCTCGTGGCCGCGGGCGGCGGCCGCGCGCATCATGGCGATGCTGGAATCCTTGTAGGGCTTCAGCGCGGCGAGCGGGTCGAGGATGAAGGCCAGGCGCAGGCTCTTGCTCATGGCCTCAACCCAGCGCCGCCAGTTCGACGATATCGGCGGCCGGCGCGGTCTCCTCGATCTCCACCGAGGCGGCGAGCAGCGCCAGGCGCGCCACCACGCCGTAGGCGTAGAAGCGGTTGGGCGGCGCATCCGGGCCCTGGGCGGTATCGGGCAGCGTGCAGCAGGTCTCGAAGGCCAGCGGCTTGAAGTGCATGCCCGGGGCGTTGAGGTTCTCGTCGCGCCCGCGCTCGGTGTGCACCCGGTAGAAACCGCCCACCACGTAGTGGTCCATCATGTAGACGACCGGCTCGGCGACCGCGCCTTCCACGGTCTCGAAGGTGTGCACGCCTTCCTGGATGATCACTTCGTGCACCTCCAGGCCTTCCTTGACCACCGCCATCTTGTTGCGCTGGCGGCGGTTGAGGCCGACCACCTCGGAGGCGTCCTTGACCGTCATCACGCCCATGCCGTAGGTGCCGGCATCGGCCTTGACCACCACGAAAGGTTCGTCGGTGACGCCGTATTCCTTGTACTTGTCGCGGATGCGGGTGAGCAGCGCATCCACCTGCGCAGCTAGGCATTCCTCGCCGGTGCGCTCCTGGAAGTTGATCTGCCCGCACACACCGAACTCGGGGTTGATGCGCCAGGGGTCGATGCCGATGGCGGTGGCGAACTCGCGCGCCACGCGGTCATAGCACTCGGCGTGCTTCGACTTGCGGCGCGCATGCCAGCCGGCGTGCAGCGGCGGGATCAGCCACTGGTCTTCCAGGCCCTGCAGCACCGCCGGCACGCCGCCGGACAGGTCGTTGTTGAGCAGTACCGCGCAGGGGTCGAAACCGTCCAGGCCTAGGCGCCCGCCCTTGCGCTGCAGGGGCTCCAGGGTGAGCGTGGCGCCGTTGGCCAGTTCCAGCACGGTGGGCTCGGCGATGTCCGGCAGCAGCGAGCCGATGCGCACGTTGAGCCCGGTCAGCCGCAGGATGGACACCAGCTTGGCGACGTTCTGCAGGTAGAACTGGTTGCGGGTGTGGTTTTCGGGGATCAGCAGCAGGCTGCGCGCGTCCGGGCAGATGCGCTCGATGGCCGACTGCGCCGCCTGCACGCACAGCGGCATGAAGGCGTCGTTGAGATTGTTGAAGCCGCCGGGGAAGAGGTTGAGGTCCACCGGCGCGAGCTTGAAGCCGCTGTTGCGCAGGTCGGTGGAGCCGTAGAAGGGCGGCAGGTGGTCCTGCCACTGCACGCGCATCCACTGCTCGATGTCGGTGGCCTTGTCGAGGAAGGTCTTTTCCAGCTCCAGGAGGGGGCCGGTCAGTGCGGTGGTGAGATGGGGAACCATGGAGGCTGCTCTCGGGAAGGACGCCGCGGGCGGGTGCACTGCGACAATTGTTTTCGGCGAATGTTACACCAAGGCCCCGCGGCCACTTTCACCCCTTTTCGGGCAGGAAGCGGCGGAACTCCTCGGGCAGCGGCGCATTCGCCAGGCTGCGCTGGGTGAACAGGAAGCGGCCGTCGCACACAAAGCCGAGATCGGCCCAGTCCACCGCGTTGAGCGCGTCGCGGAAGGCGGCCAGGTCGATGTCGGCGCGATGCGGGAAGACCGCCAGCACGGCGCCGTCGTAGTGTGGACAGTCATGCACGAAGAACGGTGCCGGACGCCGCGTCTTGCCGTTCACATAGACCCGCGGGCGGGCGCTCTGATGATAGCCGCGCCCCCAGTGCCACCAGTTGCGCTCGTCGAATCTCTGCACCTTGCGCGCGATCAGGCGTGCCTTGTGCGGCAGCAGGACCGGCGGCGGCGGATCGTCCGGCGCCACCCAGATCATCCGCCGGGTCTCGCCGCTGGCCACGGTGGCCGAGCAGACGAAGTCGCGGTTGCCGTGCACCGGGTCGGCATACAGGTCGTCCGCGCCGGACACCGCCCCCACCTTGACCATGGCCACGTCGCCCAGGTGCAAGGGGTAGTCGCCGCGGGCGAACATCAGGTGGCCGCCGGCCTCGACGAAGTGGCGCTCCTGCCAGGGTGGCGCGGCCAGCAGGGCCGCCAGGTCGTCACCGACACCCAGTTCGGCCACCTGCATCGAGCGCTCGACGCGGCCCTTCTCGAAGCGCCAGATCAGGCAGTTGGGGATGGCACCGTCGAACACCCGCGCGTCGCCCAGCTCGATGGCGTGGGTGATGCTGCCCGCTTCGTACAGCAGCCGGTTCAGGCGCACCGCGGAGGTGGCCTTGAGGAAGTCGCGCGGGGTGATGAAGATCAGCTCGCCGCCCGGGGCGAGGTGGCGCAGACACTTCTCGATGAAGAACAGGTAGAGATTGGAGCGTCCGTCGAAATGCGCCGAGGCGAGCCGCCGGCGGGTCTGCGGCAGGATGTCCTGGAAACGCACATAGGGCGGGTTGCCGATGATGGTGTCGAACTTCTCGCTGTCCGGGTAGGCGAAGAAGTCCATGTTGAGCGCACCCGGCGGGCAATGCGCGGCGTCCATCTCGATGCCCACCGCGCCCGGCAGCCGGCGCAGGAAGGCACCGTCGCCGCAGGACGGCTCCAGCACCCGGCCGGCGCGCCGGCGCAGCGCGAGCATGGCGCGCACCACCGCGTCCGGGGTGAACACCTGGCCGAAGGTGGCGACATCCTTCGGGCCGAGGCCGGGCGGTGCGGAGGGTACGGTCATCGGCGGACGGGATTGGACAAGCAGGCGCAGGAGCGCGGAAGATATGCCCCTTTCCCCCACCACACAAGCCCGCCCCCTCATGGCCCGCATCCACATCGACCTGCCCGAGCACTTCGCCTTCGCCACCGAGATCCAGCTCTACCTGAGCCACATGAACTACGGCGGCCACCTCGACAACGCCCTGCTGCTCACCGTGGTCTCGGAAGCCCGGGTGCGCTGGCTCAAGTCCATGGGCTACGGCGAGCTGGACGTCGAGGGCCTGGGCATCATCGTTGCGGACGCCGCGCTGCAGTACAAGTCGGAAGCCTTCCACGGCGAAACCATGCGGGTGGAGATGGCCGCGCGCGAGTTCGGCAAGTACGGCTGCGACCTGGTGTGGCGCATGAGCGAGCGCGACAGCGGCCGCGAGGTGGCGCGCGGCAAGACCGGCATCGTGTTCTTCGACTACGGTGCGCGCAAGGTGGCCGGCGTGCCGGACGGCTTCCGCAGGCGCTTCCCGGAAGCCTGAAGCCGTGGGCGCGGTAGAATCGCGCCCCCTGCCCCCGCCCTTCCCCCATGAAACGCCCGGAACTACTCGCCCCCGCCGGCTCGCTGGCCATGATGCGCACCGCCTTCGCCTTTGGCGCGGACGCGGTGTATGCCGGCCAGCCGCGCTACTCGCTGCGCGTGCGCAACAACGACTTCGGGCGGCTGGACACCCTGGCCGCCGGTATCCGCGAGGCCCACGCCGCGGGCAAGGCCTTCTACCTGGTCAGCAACATCGTCCCGCACAACGCCAAGCTGCGCACCTACCTGCAGGACATGGAAGAGGTGGTGGCGCTGGCGCCCGACGCGCTGATCATGGCCGACCCCGGGCTGATCATGATGGTGCGCGAGCGCTGGCCCGAGCTGCCGGTGCATCTGTCGGTGCAGGCCAACACCACCAACTGGGCATCGGTGCGCTTCTGGCAGTCGGTGGGGGTGAAACGCATCATCCTGTCGCGCGAACTGTCGCTCGACGAGGTGGCCGAAATCCGCGACGCCTGCCCGGACATGGAGCTTGAGGTCTTCGTGCACGGCGCGCTGTGCATCGCCTATTCCGGACGCTGCCTGCTCTCCGGCTACTTCAACCACCGCGACCCCAACCAGGGCAGCTGCACCAATTCCTGCCGCTGGGACTACAAGCTGCATGAAGCGGATGAGAACGCCGCCGGCGACGTGCACGCCTGCGGCGGCGCGCCGCTCGGCAATCCCACCGACTTCGGCACCGTCGGCACCGCCACCCGCAGCGGCGCGGCGCTGGGCGGCGGGCCGCGCCACCTGGGCGGCAGCAAGGTATGGCTGCTGGAAGAAGGCAGCCGGCCGGGCGAGCTGATGCCGGCCGAAGAGGACGAACACGGCACCTACATCCTCAACTCGCGCGACCTGCGCGCCATCGAGCACGTCCAGCGGCTGGTGGAGATCGGCGTCGATTCACTGAAGATCGAAGGCCGCACCAAGAGTCCCTACTACGTGGCGCGCACCGCCCAGGCCTACCGCCGCGCGATCGACGACGCGCTCGCCGGCCGCGCCTTCGATCCCACGCTGCTCGGCGAACTCGAAGGCCTGGCCAACCGTGGCTACACCGACGGCTTCTACCAGCGCCACCACACCCCGGACCACCAGAACTACCTGCGCGGCCATTCGGAGTCCGGGCGCAGCCTGTATGTGGGCGACCTGGCGGGCTTCGACGCGGCACGCGGACGCATCGAGATCGAGGCCAGGAACGCCTTCGGCCGTGGCGACCGGCTGGAATTCGTACAGCCCGGCGGCAATGTCGAAACCGTGGTCGACCGTCTCGAGGACGCCAACGGCAACCCCATCGAACGCCTGCCCGGCAGCGGCCACCGCGCCTGGCTGGCCCTGCCCGCCGGCGTCGACCCGGCCGCGCCCTGCTTCATCGCCCGTTTTCTGGCACCCTAATGCGACACTGGTAAAGCCCGTATTTGCAGGTTCCTTCCCCTTCAAGGGGAAGGACAGGATGGGGATGGGTTTTCTGCAGATGCTTCAGAGCTCACCCCATCCCGGCCCGGAAGTGCTGGCCCTGCATGGCCAGCCCGTTCGTTCGGCGCGGAGCCCTGCTCCGCGAAACCCCGCTCTCACCCCCTTGAAGGGGAGGGCGCTTCGTTGTTCCACTTTAGGTGCTCCGCCGCGTAACCCGCTTCGGTGGAAGCCGCCGTCCATCACCCATGCCCCTGCCCATCTTCGACCCCGCCCACTACGACGCCCAGCTCGCCGACAAGCTCGCCCGCTTCAAGGCCGACTTCGCCCCGCTCGGCTTGCCCGAGCCGGAAGTGTTCAGCTCCCCGCCGCTCCACTACCGCATGCGCGCCGAGTTCCGCCTGTGGCACCACGGCGGACGAGTCGACTACGCGATGTTCGACGCCGACAACCCCAAGCAGCCCATCCTGCTCGACGACTTCCCGCCGGCCGCCGAGCCGATCGCGCGCGCCATGCCGCGCCTGCGCGAGGCGCTGATCGCCAGCGAGGAACTCAAACGGCGCATCTTCCAGGTCGAGTTCCTCGCCACGCTCTCCGGCGAGCTGATGGTGAGCCTGGTCTACCACCGCAAGCTGGGCCCGGAATGGGAAACCGCCGCGCGCGAACTGGCCGCCGCACTGGGCGCGCAGATCATCGGCCGCAGCCGCGGGCAGAAGATCGTGCTGGAGCGCGACTGGCTGCTGGAAGAATTCGAACTCGACGGCCGCCGGCTGCGCTACCAGCAGGTCGAAGGCAGCTTCACCCAGCCCAATGGCGAAGTGAACCGCAAGATGCTGGGCTGGGCGCGCGCTCAGGCCGCAGATGCGGGCGGCGACCTGCTGGAGCTCTACTGCGGCAACGGCAACTTCACCATCGCGCTGGCGCCGCTGTTCGGGCGGGTGCTGGCCACCGAGCTGTCGAAATCCTCTGTGCGCGCGGCGCTCTACAACATCGAGGCCAACGGTGCCGACAACATCACCATGGTGCGCATGGCCAGCGAGGAACTGTCCGACGCCATGGCCGGCGGGCGCGAGTACCGTCGCATGGCGGGCGTGGACCTGGCCGGCTACCGCTTCTCCACGCTGTTCGTGGACCCGCCGCGCAGCGGCCTGGACCCGGCCACCGTGGCGCTCGCCGCCGGCTTCGAGCGCATCCTCTACATCTCCTGCAACCCGCTCACGCTGCGCGACAACGCGCAAGCGCTTGCCGCCACCCACCGCATCGCCGCCGCCGCGGTGTTCGACCAGTTCCCCTACACCCACCACCTGGAGTGCGGGCTGCTGCTCACGCGCCGCGCCGCGGCCTGACTCAGGCCGCCTCCCAGCGGTTGCGGCCGCGCTGCTTGGCGCGGTACATGGCCTGGTCGGCCTGGCGCAACAGCTCATCCACGCCGATCTGGTCGCCGTGGCCGAAGAACACCACGCCGATGCTGCAGGAGATCTGCATCACCTGCAGGCCGAGTTCGACCGGATCGGCGCACACCGCGAGCAGACGCTCGACCAGCGGCGCGGCATCGGCACGCTGCGCCAGGTCGGTGAGCAGCACGACGAACTCGTCGCCGCCGATGCGCGCCACGGTATCGCCTTCGCGCACACAGCCGACCATGCGGCTGGCGACGGTCTTGAGCAGCAGGTCGCCGGCCTCGTGCCCGTAGCTGTCGTTGATCGTCTTGAAACCGTCCAGGTCGACATAGGCCACCGCCAGCAGGTCGTCGCGCCGATGCGCCTGCGCCATGGCGTGGTGCAGGCGGTCGGCGAGCAGGCTGCGGGTCGGCAGTCCGGTCAGCGGGTCGTGGTGGGCCAGGTGCTGCAGGCGCAGTTCGGCCGTCTTGCGCGCGGTGATGTCGAGATGGGTGCCGGCCATCCACTCCGGCCGGCCGTCGGCAGTGCGGCTCACCACCCGGCCGCGGTCCAGCACCCAGATCCAGTGGCCGTCGCGGTGATGCATGCGCGCTTCGCATTCGTAGGTGTCGGCAGCGCCGCTGAAGTGCTCCGCCAGCCGCTCGGCGGACGCGGCCAGGTCGTCCGGATGAGCGAAGCGCTGCCAGGTATGGATGCCGACCGGGGCGAGTTCGGCCAGGCTGTAGCCGATCATCTCCGCCCAGCGCTCGTTGAAACGGGCCTCGCCGGTCTGCACGTTCCACTCCCAGGTGCCCACCCCGGTGCCCCACAGGATATTGCCCAGGCGCTGGCGGTCGGCCGCCTGCGCCAGGGCCAGCGCCTTGTGGTCGGTGACGTCGCGGATGTAGCCGTGCCACAGGATGCTGCCGTCCTCGAGCGCCTCCGGCGAGGCCTCGCCCTCCACCCAGATCAATGTGCCGTCGGGGCGGCGCACGCGGTACTCGTCGCGCCACACCGCAAGCCGCTCGGCCGACCTGCGGATGCTCTCGCCCACCCGCGCAAGATCGTCCTCGTGGATCACGCTGAACACCGCGCTGGCATCTTCGGCCACCGCTTCCGGCGCCACCCCGTAGATGGCGCGCATGCCCTCGCTGGCATAGGGGAAGGCCGAACGACCATCCGGCCACAGGCGGTACTGGTACACCACGCCGGGGACGTGGGCGGCGATCTTGTTCAGCCGCTCGTACAGCGCACGAGCCTCTTCCTGCGCGGTGCGCGCCTCGTGGATGTCGGTATGGGTGCCCACCATGCGCAGCGGGGCGCCGGCGGCGTCCCGGCCGACCACCTGGCCGCGCCCCTGCACCCAGCGCCAGCGGCCGCTGGCGTCGAGGTAGCGAAACTCGATCACGAAACGGCCGCCCGCCTCGATCTCCTGCTGGACGACCGGCTCGATGGCGCGCAGGTCGACGGGATGGACCAGCGCCTTCCACTGCTCGTAGGACAGGGCCTGCTCGCGCGGCGCATAGCCCAGCATGGCCCAGCAGGCATCGTCCCAGACCACCCGGTCGCCAGGAATGTCCCAGTCCCAGGTGCCGACGCCGGTGGCCTGCTGGATCAGGCGCAGGCGCTCCTCGTCCGCGCAGCCGGCTGTCCCGCGCGGGCGGGACTGAAGCTGGTCTTCCGGGAGGTTGGGCGTCAGCATGGCGGCACTCTCTCAAATCGGCGCAATGGATGCGCTTCTCGTCGCTGCGGGAAGGGCCGTCACCCGTTCCGCAGCCTGGCGAAGGCGCCTCGCCGGCCCACCGCCAGATCTGCATGATTATGTCTTGAGACATAGCATACCGCGGCGCCGCATTCCCCGTTTTGAGCGCCACTCGTGGCAAAATCGCCTTTTACTCCCGATGGATCTGCGCATGCATCACAACGGCACCCTGGAAGCGGACTGGCTCATCCTGTTCGACGGCGTCCCGGAGGCGACCCGCAGCGCGCTGCGCGAGGTCGTCCTCACCCACCGCGAGAGCATGGCGGTGGCCTTCTACGCGCGGATGATGAGCGACCTCGACGCACGCCCCTTCCTCACCCACGAGGCGGTGGAAACCCGCCTGCGGCAGTCCATGCAGCGCTGGCTGGAGACCCTGTTCTCCTGCACCGACCGCGACCAGTTCGCCGCCGCCATGGCCATGCAGCGCCATGTGGGCGAAGTGCATGCGCGCATCGAACTGCCGGTGAACATCGTTGCGCGCGGCGCCCGCGTGCTCAAGGGCGAGATCGCCCGCCGCCTGCTCGAAGCCGGGCTGGACGGCGAGGCGCTGATCGACGCCGTGCTGTATGCCGACAACCTGATCGACCTGGCCTTCGAGGAGATGAGCTCGGCCTACGTCGCCTCGCACGAGCGCGCCGCGCGCATCGACGAGGCCTACCGGGTGTTTTCCTACGGCCAGAACATGTCGCTGGAGCGCGAACGCCAGCGGTCCGCGCTGCTCGACTGGGAGAACCGCTTCCTGCAGGAGATGATGGCCGGCGCCGCGGGCGACGAGCTGCAGAGCCTGGCCGATTCCTCCTTCGGCCTGTGGCTGCACCACAAGGCCACCGCGATCTTCGAGGGTTCCTCCGAGCTGCCGACCATCCGCGAGGCCATCCGCACCGTGGACGACAACCTGATCCCGCTCTGCCAGGCCCAGCTCGGCGGGCCGGACCGCGAGGAGCTGCGCCGGCTCACCAAGGCGGTGCAGGCGGAACTGGGCCAGCTCAAGTTCCTCGTCGGCGCAATGTTCGAGCGCTTCGTCGACCTGGAATCCGGCAAGGACGCGCTCACCCAGCTGCTCAACCGCCGCTTCCTGCCCGCGATCCTGAGCCGCGAGGCGGACATCAGCCGCAGCCAGGGCAAGCCCTTCGCGCTGCTGCTGGTCGACGTGGACCACTTCAAGCACATCAACGACCGCCACGGTCACGAGGCCGGCGACCGCGTGCTGCAGCAGATGGCCAGCCTGCTGCTCAACACCGTGCGCTCGGGGGATTTCGTGTTCCGCTACGGCGGCGAGGAGTTCCTGGTGCTGCTGGTGGAGGTCGACCAACAACACGCCAAGCGGGTGGCGGAGAAGATCCGCAGCCGGGTCGAGAAAGAGCACTTCCTGCTTCCCAACGGCCAGCAACTGCAGGTCACCACCAGCATCGGCCTGGCCCTGCACGACGGCCACCCGGACTACCAGCGCCTGGTCAACCGCGCCGACGACGCCCTCTACCGGGCCAAGCACGACGGCCGCAACCGCTGCGTGGTGGCCGATGCCTGAGCGCCGCCCGCCACTGCAGGTCGTGCCCACCGAGCTGCGCGAGCCCGCCCACGCCGAGGCCTTCGTCGCCCTGCTCGACCACTACGCGCGCGACCCGATGGGCGGTGGCGAAGGCCTCGCCGACGAGGTCAAGCAGGCCCTGCCGGCGCGGCTCGCCGAACATCCGGGCTTTGTCTCCTTCCTCGCCTTCGCCGGGTACACGCCGGTCGGCCTGATCAACTGTTTTGAAGGTTTCTCCACCTTCGCCGCCCGGCCCTTGCTCAATGTGCACGACATCGCGGTGCACGCCGGCCACCGCGGCCAGGGCGTCGGCCAGGCCCTGCTGGCGGCGGCCGAGACGGCGGCGCGCGCGCGCGGCTGCTGCAAGCTCACGCTGGAAGTGCTGTCCAACAACCACCCCGCGCTGGCCGCCTACGCGCGCGCCGGCTTCGCCCCCTACCAGCTCGACCCCGCGGCCGGCCAGGCGCTGTTCCTGCAGAAGTGGTTGTAGGGCGCGTTCACAACCACCCGCCCGCAGGAGCGGCCTTGGCCGCGTTGCGGCGTTCCAGATAAGCACGGCCGCTCCTACACACCATAAGCCCTGCCGCAACGCACAATACCCGGCTGGCAAGCACGCCTTGCGCTACAATGCAAGGCTTTGTTTTATCTGGACATCAGGATCCGCCGTGCTCGTCGCCGCCAACATCACCATGCAGTTCGGGGCCAAGCCCCTGTTCGAGAACGTCTCCGTCAAGTTCGGCGAGGGCAACCGCTACGGCCTGATCGGCGCCAACGGGGCCGGCAAGTCGACCTTCATGAAGATCCTGTGCGGCATCCTGGAGCCCTCGGCCGGCAACGTCTCCAAGGACGTGAACGAGCGCATGGCCTACCTGCGCCAGGACCAGTTCGCGTATGAGGACCAGCGCGTGCTCGACGTGGTGATGATGGGCCATGAGGAACTGTGGACCGCCATCCAGGAACGCGACGCGATCTACGCCAACCCGGAAGCCAGCGAAGACGACTACATGCGCGCCGCCGAGCTGGAAGGCAAGGTCGGCGAGTACGACGGCTACACCGCGGAAGCCCGCGCCGGCGAGCTGCTGCTGGGCGTGGGCATCGGCACCGAGCTGCACAACGGGCCGATGAAGAACGTCGCCCCGGGCTGGAAGCTGCGCGTGCTGCTGTGCCAGGCGCTGTTCGCCAACCCGGACATCCTGCTGCTCGACGAACCGACCAACAACCTGGACATCAACACCATCCGCTGGCTGGAAGACGTGCTCAACGAGCGCAACTCCACCATGGTGATCATCTCCCACGACCGCCACTTCCTGAACCAGGTGTGCACCCACATGGCGGACCTGGACTACGGCACGATCACCGTGTACGCCGGCAACTACGACGACTACATGGAAGCGTCGACGATGGCGCGCGAGCGCCAGTCGGCCGCCAACGCCCGGGCCAAGGACAAGATCCAGGAACTGCAGGCCTTCGTGCGCCGCTTCTCGGCCAACAAGTCCAAGGCCAAGCAGGCCACCAGCCGCCTGAAGCTGATCGACAAGCTCAAGCCCGAGGACGTCAAGCCCTCCAGCCGCCAGTACCCGTGGATCCGCTTCGACTACGACGAGAAGGACAAGCTGCACCGCCTGGCCTGCGAGATCGACGGCCTCAGCTTCGCCTACGAGGGCATGGAGAAGCCGCTGATCAACAAGTTCAGCATGGCCATCGACGCCGGCGACAAGGTGGCGATCATCGGTGAGAACGGCGTCGGCAAGACCACGCTGATCAAGCTGCTGATGGGTGAGCTGACCCCGCAGAAGGGCCACGTCAAGTGGGCCGAGAAGGCCAAGCTGGGCTACTACGCGCAGGATCACTCGGCCGAGTTCGCCGGCACCGAGAGCCTGACCGACTGGATCGCGGAATACTCGCGCATCACCGCCGCGGCCACCGGCGAGGACAACGAGACCCTGCTGCGCGGCACCCTGGGCCGCCTGCTGTTCTCTGGCGACGAAGTGAAGAAGTCGGTCAACGTGATCTCCGGCGGCGAGCAGGGTCGCATGCTGTTCGGCAAGCTGATGCTGTCGCGCCCCAACGTGCTGCTGATGGACGAGCCGACCAACCACCTCGACATGGAATCCATCGAGTCGCTCAACAGCGGCCTGGAGAAGTTCGCCGGCACCCTGGTGTTCGTCTCCCACGACCGCGAGTTCGTGTCCTCGCTGGCCACCCGCATCGTCGAGATCAAGCTCGACGGCAGCATCATCGACTACCGCGGCACCTACGAGGAATACCTCTCCAGCCAAGGGCTGGCCTGAACCTTGTAGGAGCGGCCTTGGCCGCGATGCGATCCGCGGAAGAACGAACGCCGCATCGCGGCCAAGGCCGCTCCTACGGACAGCCGTGATGCCTTCTGTGCGGCGCTATCGCCACAACTCGGCGAGCGGCGTGTCCACCGTGTAGCGGTGGGCCACCTGGGCCTGCAGCAACTCAGCGGTAGCCAGCGCATCGCTCAGCGCGTGGTGCGGGCGGTAGCGCGGCAGGCCGTAGCGCGCCCGCGCGTCGGCCAGGCGGATCGACAGCTGCGGGCTGCGGTCGAAGAGCCGCGCCCACCAGCCCCGCTTGCGCTGTCGGTGCACCCGCGCTTCCAGTTCCATGGTGTCGATGGCGGCAAACGCCAGCGCCTCGCCGATGCGCTCGCGCAGCGCGGCGGCGAGGAAGCCGCGCTCGATCGCCCGGCAATGCACCACCACGATGCGGCCGGCGAGCGCGTCCAGCAGCTCGCCCAGCACCTCACCCAGATCCGGCGCCGCCGCCACCTGCGAGTGGGTGATGCCGTGCAGGGTCACCGATTCGGCATCGAGCACGCGGCGCGGGCGCACCACCCAGTGGCGAGAGGCGCTGGAGCGGATGCGCTCCAGGTCCATGGGCACCACGCCGACGCTGACGATCTCGTCGCGCCGCGGGTCCAGGCCGGTGGTTTCCACGTCCAGCGCCACCATCGGCACCTCGCCCAGCGGGGTGTCGCCGGCGGGCAGGCCGGCGGCGTAGAAGGCGCGCAGGCGCGCATCACGTGCGCTGGCGGCCAGTTCGGCGAAACGCGCCGGCCAGTCGGGCACGGCGTGGACATCGTCCTCGCCGGCCTCGCCCTGCACGTCCTTCAGCGGCCCCAGATGCAGCATCGCCGCGCCCTCAGTTCGCCCGTCCGGGCTGGTAGCGGTATTTGAGGAAGGACTGCGCGTTGGCGAGGATCTGGAAGGCGTCGCGCAGGCTCTTGCGCTCGAACTCCGAGAGGTTCTCCGGCTCGATGCTGTTGTCCGGCTCGCGCCCGGCGGCGAGGTCCTCGGCCTGGTGGCGGATGCGCACCATGGAGATGAATTCCAGCGCGTCGTGCAGGTCCTGGCCGCGACCGCGCGGCAGGATGTCGGCGTCGATGATGTCGCGCAGGCGCTCGAAGGAGTTGCGGGCGCGCGAGCCCACCGCCAGCGCATGCACCCGCACCAGGTCGGCCAGCGGCGCGGTGCCGCGGCGCTTCATGTTGATGGTGTTGGTGTGGCGGCCGTCGGATTCCATCACGAAATCCTTGAAGAAGCCCAGCGGCGGGGTGCGCAGCAGGGCGTTGCGCGCCATGCAGGCGAGGAAGCGCGGGCTGGCCTTGGCCTTGCGCGCGACCAGGCGGCGCAGCCCGTCGGCCCAGCCGGTCTCGCCCCACACGCCGTCGAGGTCGAAGAAGATGCCGCTGTCGAGCAGGCCCTGCGGCGTGGGGCGCTCGATCCAGTCGGTGAAATAGCCTTCCCAAACCCTGAGCGGCTGGCGCCACTTCGGGTTGGTGGCCATCACCCCGCCGGTGCAGTAGCTGTAGCCGCAGCGCGCCAGGCCGTCGCAGACGATGGTGGCGAGGGCCTTGAAGTAGTCGTCGTGGCGCGCCGGGTCGAAACTGTTGTCGAGGATCAGCGCGTTGTCCTGGTCGGTGACGATGAGCTGTTCCTGGCGCGCCATCGAGCCCAGCGCGAGGAAACAGTAGGGCACCGGCGGCGGGCCGAGTTCGGCTTCGGCCAGTTCCAGCAGGCGTTGCTTGAAGCTGCGCCCGATCACCGCCATGGCCGCGCCTATCATGCGCGAGTTGGCGTCCTCGCCCACCATGCGGGTGAAGCAGGCACGCACGTCGCCGGTGAGCGCGGCGAGGTCGTCCACACTGCTCTGGCGGAAGATGTTGCCCACCACGAACAGGCTGTTGCGCGACTCGTAGTGGATGATGTCGGACAGCGCGATCACCCCCAGCGGGCGGCCGTGCCTGAGCACCGGCAGGTGGTGCACGTTGTTGCGCAGCATGCGCAGCATGGCTTCGAACACCAGCTGGTTGTGCTCCACGGTGACCAGCCCGGCGGACATGATCTCGCTCACCGCAGTGTCGTAGGGCAGGCCTTCGGCGAGCAGGCGGGTGCGCAGGTCGCGGTCGGTGATGATGCCGACGATGCGCGGCACCGCGCCGTCGGGCTCACCCTCGTCGTCACCGGCGGTGATCAGCAGCGAGGACACACCCTCGGCCGTCATGTGGCGGGCGGCATCCGCCGCGCTGGCCTCACGGTCCAGCATCACCGCCGCGCGACTCACCAGGGTGTCGACCTTGGCGGTCATCAGCTGGTTGGCATCCTCGCGGCGCGACAACACCTGGCGCAGGCGCGAGCGGTCCTCGATCTCGACATAGTCGGCGAACTGCTCGTTGCTCTCGAACAGTTCGGTGAACACCGGCTCGGGGATCAGGTAGAGCAGGGTGTCCTCGATGGCCGCGGCCGGAAAGCGCACCCGCTTGTTGCGCAGCAGGCCGAATTCGCCGAAGTAGCCGCCCTCGGTGAGGCGGTTGTACAAGGTGCCGTTGCGCCGGTAGATCTCCACCGCGCCGCTGCGCACCACGAACCACGCCTCGGCCGCCTGGCCGAACTCGAGGATGCGACTGCCGGCCTTGAAGTAGCGCACATCCACCGCTGCGGCCACGCGCTGCAAGGTGTCCTCGGGCAGTTCGCCGAAGGGCGCGTGGGCGCGCAGGAAATCGAGGATCTCGAGCTGTTCGACCTGCATCGGGCCATCCATGGTCAAGAAGTACAAGGGGCGGGCCGCCCGGCACGAGCGCCCGCCCCCTGGATTGTGCCGGGCGCCTGCGTCAGACGGCGCGCGGCTCCGAGGCCAGGCCCTTGACCACCGCCACCGCCGACATCAGCAGCACGATGGTGAAGGGGAAGCCGGTGGACACCGCCATCGCCTGCAGTGCCACCAGGCCACCGCCGAGGATGAGCGCGATCGCCACCAGGCCTTCGAAGGTGCACCAGAACACGCGCTGCGGCAAGGGCGCATCGACCTTGCCGCCGGCGGAGATGACGTCGATCACCAGCGAACCGGAGTCCGAGGAGGTGACGAAGAACACCACCACCAGCACGATGGCCACGAAGGAAGTGATCTGCGACAGCGGCAGGACCTCGAGCATGGCAAAGAGCTGCAGCGGCAGATCGGCCTCCACCGCAGCCTTGTAGCCGTCCTTCACGAACTGGCTGATCGCCGTCTCGCCGAACACCGTCATCCACAGCACGCAGGCCAGCGAAGGCACGATCAGCACCGAGATGATGAACTCGCGCACCGTGCGCCCGCGCGACACCCGGGCGATGAACATGCCGACGAAGGGTGACCACGAGATCCACCAGGCCCAGTAGAAGGCGGTCCAGCCCTGGGCAAAGTTGGCGTCCTCGCGCCCGACCGGGTTGGCCAGCGCCGGCAGGTACTGCAGGTAGGCGCCCAGGTTATCGAAGAAACCGGTCAGGATCGCCAGGGTCGGGCCCACGGCGATGACGAACGCCAGCAGCAGCAGGGCCAGCACCATGTTGATCTCGGACAGGCGCTTGACCCCGGCGTCCAGGCCGGCCACCACCGACACCAGCGCGATCGCGGTGATGACGATGACCAGCACGATCTGCGTGGTGTCGCCCAGCGGCACGCCGAACAGGTGGTTGAGGCCGGAGCTGGCCTGCGAGGCGCCCAGCCCGAGCGAGGTGGCCAGGCCGAACAGGGTGGCGAACACCGCGAGGATGTCCACGACGTGCCCCGGCCAGCCCCACACGCGCTCGCCGAGCAGCGGATAGAACACCGAGCGGATGGTCAGCGGCAGGCCCTTGTTGAAGGAGAACAGCGCCAGGCCGAGGGCCAGCACCGCGTAGATCGCCCAGGGATGCAGCGCCCAGTGGTAGATGGTGGCCGCCATGGCCAGGCGGGTGGCGCCTTCCGCATCGCCCGCGGCGGCGCCCAGCGGCGCCCAGTCGGTACGCACGCCGTTCTCCATGGCGGTGCCGCCGAAGGCGCTGCCGAAGTGCGACAGCGGCTCGGACACGCCGAAGAACATCAGCCCGATGCCCATGCCGGCGGCGAACAGCATGGAGAACCAGCCGAGGTAGGAATAGTCCGGCTTGGCCTCGGTGCCGCCCAGGCGCACCCGCCCGAGCGGCGAGATCGCCAGACCCAGGCAGACCAGCACGAAGATGTTGCCGGCGCCGATGAAGAACCAGTCCAGATTGCCGGTCAGCCATCCGCGCAGGCCGCTGAACAGCGGCTCGACCTGGTTCTGGAACATCAGGGTGAGCGCCACGAAGGCGACCACCGCCAGGCCGGAAATGGCGAATACCCGGTTGTGGATGTCGAGCCCGAAGGGGCCGACGTTGACAACGATGTTGTCCTGACCGATCTGATAGTCGGTATCGATGGGATTGACCTCGCCATCGGGTCGCATGTAATCCCGTTCCTCTGCCATGGGAACCTCACTTGTCGTTTTCGGGAACGTGAAACGGGGGTCCGCGCACGTGTGGCGCACGGCCCCGCCTTTTTAAAATAAAGACTCGAGCACGACCTAACAAGGCCGGAAATCCGTGCCGGCATTCGGGAAGCGGCCCGCGGTAGAGCCGTTTCGCATATTCGGAAGACATGCGGGTAGCGTTGGGGTGGCACGGACGCCGACCGCAAGCGGCATTCGCGGCGGTCAAACGGCTGTAATGCAGGCGGTGCAGATTCACGCCTTCGTCATCCCGCAGGAAGCCGCCCGCCATGACGGCCCGCAGCCCCGCATTCGAAGCGTCCACGGTCCACCGCAAGACCGCCGCCGGCCGCGCGGAACTCGCCAGCCGCAACGCCGATCTGAGCCCGCGCCAGCGCCAGCTGCTGGTGCTGGTCGACGGCCGCCGCAGCGACGGCGAACTGGCGGCGCTCATCGGCCGGGAAACCCTGGCGGAACTGCTCGCCACGCTACGCGCCCTGGGTCTGGTGGTCAGCGCAGATCAGGCAAACGGCGCAAGTACGGAGCCTGTCCTCAACGCATCGGCGATGGCCGAGCCGGCGCCCGTGGCGCTGCCCGGCGAGCGTCTGGAAGCCATCCGCGCGCTGATGAAGGACAGCGCCCGCCGCCACCTCGGCCTGCTGGCACAGGAGGTTCATCTGGTGATCGAGCAGGCCAGTTGCGCGCATACGCTGCGGGCGGCCATCGCTCGCTGGCACCTGGCCTTGCGCGACTCGCGCAACGGGCACGCCGAGGCCGACGCCCTGCTCGGCTCGGTGCGCGCCCTGCTCGAAGGCGGCTGAGCCGCGCGCCTCAGGCGCTCTTCACCACGATGTCGTGCAGGGTGTTGGCGCAATGCGCCATGCGGTCGGCGGCGTTCGACAGGTGGCGGTAGATCTCGCGGCGCTTGAACATGTTGAGGTAGTCCTCGCCCTGGAACAGATCGGCCAGGGCGCGGCGGTAGAGCTTCTCCACCCGCCGCTCGGCCTTGCGCGCCAGGTCGGCGTCGCCCGCCGCGGCCGGCGGCGTGGCCTTGAGCCGCGCGAAACCGGCCGCCAGCGCCACCACCCCCTCGTGCAGGCAGCGTGCCATGTCGTGGGTATAGACGTCGGGGCCGACGCCGAGCACGTCCATCTCGTTCACCGTGCTCTTGCAGTAGTTCACCACCTCGTCCAGGTCCATGATCGCGCGGTAGATGTCCTCGCGGTCGAAGGGCGTGGAGAAGGCCTCGTTGAGCGTGTGGATGTTGCGCACCTTGAGGGTGTCGGCGGCGTGCTCGTCCTTCTTGATCTGCTTGGCGGTCGCCGGATCGGCAGTCTCCATGAAGCGCACCAGCAGGGTCACGGTGTGCACCACCTGGTCGGCCTGCTCGGTGAGCAGCTGGTGGAAGTCGGGCGCCTTGGGAAAGACCCGCGCGAGAATGCGATGGACGATGGATGGCGGTTTGTCGCTCATGGCGAAGGCTCTCAGTCGAACAGGGGACGCAGCAGCAGCAACAGGCCGGCGCCGGCTGCGGCCGACGCCGGGATGGTGATCGCCCAGGTGGCGACGATCTCGCCCGCCTTGGACCAGCGCACCCGGCGCGGATGCTCCGAGGCGCCGATGCCCATGATGGAGCTGGCCACCACGTGGCTGGTGGACACCGGCGCGCCGGCGAACGAGGCGGACAGGATGACCGCCGCCGAGGTGAGCTGGGAATCCAGTGCGTGCAGCGGACGCACCTTGTACACCGCGAATCCCAGCGTGCGCACGATGCGCCAGCCACCGGAGAGGATGCCCAGGGTCATCGCCGTGGCGCAGGCCAGCATCACCCACAGCGGCACTTCGAAGGCGGGGATGAAGCCGCCGAGCACCAGCACCAGGGTGAGGATGCCCATGCTCTTCTGCGCGTCGTTGGCGCCGTGCGAGAAGGCCAGCCCGGCGGTGGTGACGAACTGCGCGCCGCGCAGGCGGCGGTTCAGCGCCGGGCGCGCGGCGCGGAACAGCAGGCCGAGCAGGCGGTGGATGAGGTAGCCGACCGCAAAACCCAGCAGCGGCGAGAGCAGCAGCGCCAGCACCACCTTGGCCACCCCGGTGAGCGGCCCGCCTTCCAGCCAGGAGCCGAAGCCCCACACCACGTGCGCCGGGCCGGCGGCGGCGATCACCGCGCCGGCCAGCCCGCCCACCAGGGCGTGCGAGGACGACGAGGGGATGCCCCACCACCAGGTCAGCAGGTTCCAGCCGATCGCGCCCAACAGGCCGGCGAGCAGCACGCCCAGCGACACCTGCACCGGCAGCGCGGACAGGTCGACGAAGCCGCCTATGGTATTGGCCACCGCGGTACCGCCGAGCAGGGGGCCGAGGAACTCGAACACCGCCACCAGGGCCACGGCCTGCGCCGGCGACATCGCCCGCGAGGCGATCACCGTGGCCACCACGTTGGCGGCATCGTGAAAGCCGTTGGTGTAGTCGAAGAGCAACACGGTGAACACCGCGAGCACGGTGAGGGTCAGCAGAGCATCCAAGGGCGCGGGCGTCCTGGTTGGCAGGTGATAGCTCAGGATCATAAGGCGGCGGACGGGGTCGGCGCATGCCGCACTGCCACATGAGCGGCATCGGGCGCATCGGCTACAATCGCCCGATCGGCGCGCGGCCTGGGTCCGGCACGGCTGCGCCGGCAACACAACGGAATATTCTGTCCATGATCGGCATCTTCCTCGTCACCCACGGCAGCCTGGGCGAAGCGCTCATCCAGTGCGCCTGCCACGTGCTGAACAAGCGCCCGCCGCACATCGTGCAACTGGGCGTCTCGGCCCAGGACGATCCGCTGGACCTGCTGCCGACCGCGCGCCAGATGCTGGGCTGGGCGGATGCCGGCCACGGTGTGCTGCTGCTCACCGACATCTACGGCGCCACGCCGTCGAACATTGCCACCAAGCTGCTCGAACCGGGCCGGGTGGAAGGCATCGCCGGGGTCAACCTGCCGATGCTGCTGCGCGTGCTGACCTACCGCGAGAAAGACATGCCCACCCTCGTCCAGCGCGCCATCTCCGGCGGCTGCGACGGCGTCCTGCACATGAAGTGAGCCCACAACGATGCCCAGAGCGGAAGCCCCGATCATCAACAAGCTCGGCCTGCACGCACGTGCCTCGGCCAAACTCACCCAGACCGCGAGCAGCTTCGGCGCCGACGTCTGGCTGGAACGCAACGGCCGGCGGGTGAACGCCAAGAGCATCATGGGGGTGATGATGCTGGCTGCCGCGCGCGGCAGCACGGTCACCGTGGAGACCGAGGGCCAGGACGCGGATGCGGCGCTCTCCGCCATCCTCGAACTGATCGCCGACCGCTTCGGCGAGGAGGAGTAGGCGATGGCCTTCACCATCCACGGGCTTCCGGTTTCACAGGGCATCGCCATCGGCCACGTGCATCTGGTGTCGCACGCCCTGCTCGAGGTCAACCACTACCACGTCGCCCAGAAGTACCTGAACGAAGAGCTGTACCGCCTGGACGACGCGGTGGCCACCGTGCGCGGCGAGCTGATGGGCCTGAAGGCGGCCACCGCGGCCGGGCAGGCGCATACCGAGGTGGGCGCCTTCGTCGATCTGCAGGTCATGCTGCTGGCCGATCCGATGCTGGTCGACGCCGCCCGCAACCTGGTCGCCGAGCGGCGCTGCAACGCCGAATGGGCGCTGGTGCAGCAGATGGAACTGCTGGTCGAGCAGTTCCAGGCCATCGAAGACCCCTATCTGCGCGAACGCCAGGCCGACGTGGTGCAGGTGGTCGAACGCCTGGTCAAGGTGCTGCTCGGCCACCCCGGCCACCTGCCGGCCAAGCGCCGCGACGGCCTGGGCACCATCGTGGTGGCCCACGACCTGTCGCCGGCCGACACCATCAGCTTCCGCGACCACAACATCGCCGGCTTCGTCACCGACGTGGGCGGCCCCACCAGCCACACCGCCATCGTCGCCCGCAGTCTGGCCATCCCCGCGGTGGTCGGCCTGCACCGCATCCGCGACCTGGTCGAAGACGACGAACTGCTGATCGTCGACGGCACCCGCGGCGTGGTCATCGTCGGCCCGGACGAGCAGATCGTCGAGGAGTACCGCCTGCGGCGCACCGAGCTGGAACTGGAGCGCTCCAAGCTCAAGCGCCTCAAGGACACCCGCGCGACCACCCTGGACGGCGAGGACGTCAACCTGCTGGTGAACATCGAAGGCCCCAAGGACGTGGCCGCCGCGCGCAGCGTAAACGCCGACGGCGTGGGCCTGTACCGCACCGAGTTCCTGTTCATCGGGCGCGACACCCTGCCGGACGAGGACGAGCAGTACGAGGCCTACCGCAGCGTGCTCAAGGCCATGGGCAAGCGCCCGGTGACCATCCGCACCTTCGACGTGGGCGCGGACAAGGCGCTCAACGGCGTGGCCCGCCCCGAGCCCAATCCGGCGCTGGGCCTGCGCGCGGTGCGCTATTCGCTGGCCGAACCCAAGATGTTCCTCACCCAGCTGCGCGCGCTGCTGCGCGCCTCGGTGCATGGCCGGCTGCGCATCATGATCCCGATGCTGGCGCACGCGCATGAGATCGACCAATCGCTGATGCTGATCGACAAGGCGCGCGCCGAGCTGCGCGCCGAGCGCATCAAGTTCGACGAAGGCGTGGAGATCGGCGGCATGATCGAGGTGCCGGCCGCTGCGCTGGCGCTGGGCATGTTCATCCGCCGGCTGTCCTTCCTGTCCATCGGCACCAACGACCTGATCCAGTACACCCTGGCCATCGACCGCTCCAACGAGGCGGTCGCCCCGCTCTACGACCCGCTCCACCCCGCGGTGCTCAAGCTCATCGGCGGCACCATCCAGGCCGGCGCGCGCTTCGGCCTGCCGGTGTCGGTGTGCGGCGAGATGGCCGGCGATCCGGCCTACACCCTGCTGCTGCTCGGCATGGGCCTGCGCAACTTCTCCATGCACCCGTCCAACGTGCTGGAGATCAAGCAACAGGTGCTGCGCGCCGACGTCGGCGAACTCGCCCCCAAAGTGCAGCGCATCCTCAAGATGGACGAGCAGGTCCGGGTGCGCGAGGCAGTCGAGCGCCTGGCCGCTCCTACCGCAAAACCGCCGTCCGTTTGACATTTTCCTGCTGCCGAGCTAATTTCCCTGCCACTTCAGCGCCGATTTGATTCACAGCTTGCGGGCGCTCAACAAATCCGGCTAAAGCGAGGGCAACCCAGTCCGCGTCTGCAGCCGGCTGGGTTTTTTGTTTTCCGGCTCGACATCATGATCCAACCCCAATCCGTCGGTATCGTCGTGCCCCAGCGGGCGCGTTTCACCGACCCGCTGCCGCTCAGGAGCGGCGGCCGGCTAGACGACTACGAGCTCGTCTATGAGACCTACGGCGAACTGAACGCCGCGCGCGACAACGCGGTGCTGGTCTGCCACGCGCTGTCCGGCTCGCACCACGTCGCCGGTGTGTACGCCGACGACCCGGCCAGCACCGGCTGGTGGGACAACCTGGTCGGTCCCGGCAAGCCGCTGGACACGCGCAAGTTCTTTGTCATCGGCGTGAACAACCTCGGCGGCTGCTACGGCAGCAGCGGCCCCAACGCCCTCAACCCGGCCACCGGCAAACCCTGGGGGGCCGACTTCCCCTTCGTCACCGTGGAAGACTGGGTGGATGCGCAGGCCCGCCTGATGGACCGCCTCGGCATCGAGCGCCTGGCCGCGGTGATCGGCGGCAGCCTGGGCGGCATGCAGGCCCTGTCCTGGACCCTGCAGTACCCGGACCGGGTGCGCCACGCGGCGGTGATCGCCTCCGCGCCCAAGCTCACCGCGCAGAACATCGCCTTCAACGAGGTGGCCCGCCAGGCCATCCTCACCGACCCCGACTTCCACGGCGGGCACTACTACGAGCACGGCGTGGTGCCGGCGCGCGGCCTCAAGCTCGCGCGCATGGTCGGCCACATCACCTATCTCTCCGACGACGCCATGGCGGAGAAATTCGGCCGCAGCCTGCGCCACGGCAAGGCGGTGTACAGCTACGACGTCGAGTTCGAGATCGAGTCCTACCTGCGCTACCAGGGCGACAAGTTCGCCGGCTACTTCGACGCCAACACCTATCTGCTGACCACCAAGGCGCTGGACTACTACGACCCCGCCTTCGAGCACGGCGGCAAGCTGCCCGCGGCACTCGCGCGCGCCACCGCCGAGTTCCTGGTGGTGTCCTTCACCACCGACTGGCGTTTCTCACCGGCGCGCTCGCGCGAGATCGTCTACGCCCTGCTGCACAACCGCCGGCGGGTCAGCTACGCGGAGATCGACTGCGACGCCGGGCACGACTCCTTCCTGCTCGACGAGCCGCAATACCACGCCGTGCTCGGCGCCTGGTTCGACCGCATCGAGGTGCACGCATGAGCTACCGCTACGACTATGACGTGATCGCCCAGTGGATCGCCCCGGGCGAGAAGGTGCTGGACCTGGGCTGCGGCGACGGCAGCCTGCTGCGCCACCTGATGGAAGTGCGCCAGGTGCTGGGCTACGGCGTGGAGAACGACCCGGACAAGCTGCTCGCCTGCGTGAAGAACGGCGTGGACGTGCTGCAGATCGACATGGAGAAGGGCCTGGCCGGCTTCGAGGACGGCTTCTTCGACCACGTCATCATGAGCCTGTCGCTGCAGGCCATGCACAACACCCAGGGCATCCTCGCCGAGATGCTGCGGGTGGGCCGCGAGGCGGTGGTGAGCTTTCCCAACTTCGGCTACTGGCGCCACCGCCAGAGCATCCTCAACGGCCGCATGCCGGTGTCGGAGAGCCTGCCGCACCAGTGGTTCAACACCCCCAACGTGCGCTTCTTCACCATCGCCGACTTCGACGCGCTGTGCGAGATGAACGGCATCGTGGTGCGCGAGCGCCTGGCGTTCGACGAGGGCAAGCTCATCCTCGAGGAAGCGAACTTCCTCGCCAGCGTGGCGGTGTACCGGCTGGGGCGGCGCTGAGCGGCCGCTGAAAGAAAGAAAGGGGGCCCGCGGCCCCCTTTCTTCATGGCGCCGGCAGGTCGATCAGCCGACCACGAATCCGGCCACGTCCACACGGATCGCCGGGCGCTCCAGAGCGCGGCCGACCGCGGCGGCAAACTGCTTCGCCCATTCGCCCGGCTGCTTGAAACGCTCCTCACCGCCGTACTTGGCGACATTGAGGATCATGTCCAGCACCAGGATCTTGCCCATCGGGTTGGACGGCGTGCACTCGAGCACCTCGAATTCCTTGGCGAGCCAGGCACGCGCCTGATCCTTGGTCATGCCGGCGGTGTCGGCGTCATGCACGGTCAGTTCGTATTCCCGGTTGGCACCGAAGGATACGGTGATGTGCTGGGTCATGTTGATCTCCTCGCGTTCGCTGTGGTTTTGTTGAAAGCGCATTTTCGGCCTGCTCGCACGGGCAGGCAAGCCCGTACGCATGCGTATCGCTGCAGCGCACGATTGTAAGCCCTCCGGGGCGCTGTCAGAATCGACCGCAAAAATGCTCCCCGATTCGGGACCCACACGAGAGCCGCCTGCTTCCGGGACAGGCCCACTCCACTCCTACCCACACCTCCGGTACGGTATGTCGAGAGCCAAGGCAGATCCCTTCACCATCCAGTTCGCGGCGGTCTTCCTCATCGTCGCCAGCGCGATCGCCCTGGCCTTCTTCGCCTACTACCAGCAACAGAGTTCCGTGGTGCGCGACGGCGCCCGCGCCGAACTGCAGTCCGTGGTCCGCCTGCTCGCCCAGGACGTGGCCCGCTGGCGCAACGAGCGCCTGGGCGACGGCGAGGTCCTGCGCCGCAACCGCGCCGGGCTCGCCCAGCTCGACCGCTCGCTCGCCGGCGACAACGGCATCGGCAGCGCGGAGTTGCGCTACTGGCTGCAGGGCTACCTGGACGTCTCCGACTACGAGAGCGTACTGGTGCTCGATGCCCGCGGGCAGGAGCTGCTCGCCCTGGGCCGGGCGCACCAGCTGTCGCCGGCCACCGCGGTGGCGGTGCGCGAGGCAAGGGAGAGCGGTTTCACCCGCCTGAGCTCACTGCAGCGCGACCCGGCCGGAGAGATCTATCTCGACCTGGTCGTTCCGGTGCCGCTGGCCGGCGAACACTGGCAGGTCGACACCGTGGTGCTGCGCGTGTCGCCGGACAACTACCTGATCCCCTTGCTGCAGGGCTCGCCGCGCATCACCCAGTCGGGCGAGACCTTGCTGTTCGAACGCACCGCGAACGGCCTGCGGCTGATGCTGCCCGCGCGCTTCCGGGCGCCGGACGCCCCGCCGCTCGAGGTATCCCGCGACGATCCGGTGGCGGTGTCGGCTGCCGCGCTGCGCGGCGACCTGGACGGCGAGGGGCAGGATTACCGCAACGGCCCGCTGGTCTTCGCCGCCGCCGCGCAGATCGAGGAGGCGGGCTGGCTGTTGCTGAGCAAGGTGGACCAGGAGGAGTTGCTGGCAGGTTCGCGCCAGCAGCTCCTCGGCGCGGCGGCGGTCAGCCTGTTGCTGCTGATCGCCGCCGCCGTCGCCCTGGCGCGCATCTGGCGCAACCAGCGCCGCGTCACCCGCGGCCGCCTGCGTGAGGAACAGCGCTACCGCCAGGAACTGGAGCGGCTGCGCAACGACCTGATCGAAACCATGGAGGTGGCACGCCTGGGCGGCTGGGAGCGCAACCTGATCTCCGACGAGCTGTGGTGGTCCGACCGCACCCGCAAGCTGCTCGGCATCGCCGACGGCGTGGCACCGACCCGCGAGGCCTTCCTCGAGCGCATCCATCCGGACGACCGCGAGCAGGTGAACGAGGCGCTGACCAGCGCCTACCGCGAGGGCAAGAGTGGCGATTTCTACTACCGCATCGTCGGCGCTGCCGGCGCGATCCGCCACTTCCACAACCGCTTCCGCATCGAGAAGGACGTCGACGGCAAACCCTGGCGGGTGGTCGGCACGGTGCAGGACATCACCGGCCAGCAACTGCTGGCGCAGGAGCTGGAGCGCAAGTCGGCCTACCTGCTGGCCATCGTCAACCACCTGCCGCAAGGCATCAGCGTGTTCGACGAGACCTTGCACCTGCAGTACTGGAACGAGGGCTTCGCCGACGTGCTGGAGCTGCCGCCCGGCACGGTGTACCAGAACGTCAGCTTCGACGACCTGATCATGGTCCCCGCCCTGCGCGGCGAGTACGGCCCGGGCGACCCGGCAGAGCACGTGCGCAAGCGGCGCGAACTCGCCTTGCAGTTCCAGGCACACCGCTTCGAACGCACCCGGCCGAACGGCCGCACCCACCTGGTGGCCGGCGAGCCGCTGTTCATCGACGGCAAGGTGGCCGGCTTCATCACCACCTACACCGACATCACCGAGCACAAGCACGCCCAGGCCGAACTCGCCCGCCAGAACCGCATCCTGCAGACCATCATCGAGAACATTCCGGGTGGCGTCACGCTGATCGACCGCGACCTCAATCTGGTGGCCTGCAACGAGGAACTGAAGCGGGTGCTCGACTTCCCCGACGAGCTGTTCGCCAACGGCCTGCCGACGCTGGAGACCCTGATGCGCTACAACGCCGAGCGCGGCGAGTACGGCGACGGCGACCCCGAGCGCATCGTCGCCGACCTGCTCGCCCGTGCTCGGCGCACCGAGCCGCACAGCTTCGAGCGCACCCGCCCGGACGGCACGGTGCTCCACGTGCAGGGCCAGCCCCTGCCCGACGGCGGCTTCGTCACCATCTACACCGACATCACCGAACGCAAGCGCGCCGAGGCCGAGATCGAGCACCTGGCCCATCACGACATGCTCACCGGACTGGCCAACCGCTTCTCGCTCGACGCCCGGCTGGCGCAGTCGCTGGCCGACTCGCGGCGCAACGGCCACGGCCTGGCGGTGCTCTTCCTCGATCTAGACCGCTTCAAGCACATCAACGACTCGCTCGGCCACCAGGTCGGCGACTGCCTGCTCAAGGAGGTGGCCGAGCGCCTGCGCCACACGGTGCGCGATGCCGACATCGTCGCCCGCCAGGGCGGCGACGAGTTCGTGGTGGTCATCCAGGGCATCTCCAGCAGCGCACGCGCGGCACACGTGGCCGAAAAGATCCTCACCCGCCTGTCCGCCCCCTACGAGACCGGCGGCGCGGAACTGCACACCACGCCGTCCATCGGCATCGCGCTGTATCCGGAGGACGGCGAGGACGCCGCCGAGCTGCTGCGCTGCGCGGACACCGCGATGTACCACGCCAAGGCCCTGGGCCGCGCCAACTACCAGTTCTTCACCGAGGAGATGAACCGCAGCGCCACCGAGCGCCTGGACCTCGAACGCAAGCTGCGCCGCGCCCTGCAGCAGGGCGAGTTCGAACTGTGGTACCAGCCGCAGCTCGGTGCCGCCGATGGCCGCGTACGCGGGGTCGAGGCGCTGGTGCGCTGGCGCCACCCGGAGGATGGGCTGATCCCGCCCTTCCGCTTCATCCCGCTGGCCGAGGAAACCGGCCTGATCGTCGAGCTGGGCAAGTGGGTGCTGCGCGAGGCCTGCCGGCAGGCCCGCGCATGGCTGGACCGCGGCCTGCCCTCGCTGCGCATGTCGGTCAACCTGTCCACCCGCCAGCTGATGCACGCCGGGTTGGCCGAGGCGGTCGGCGAGGCATTGGCCGACAGCGAGCTGCCGGCCTCGCAACTGGAGCTGGAGATCACCGAGAGTTCAGTGATGGAGCGCCCGAACGACGCCATCCCGGTGCTCGGCGGCCTCAAGCGGCTGGGCGTGCGGCTGGCGATCGACGACTTCGGCACCGGCTACTCGTCGCTGTCCTACCTCAAGCTCTTCCCGCTCGACCACCTGAAGATCGACCGCTCCTTCGTCTCCGACATCGAGCATGACGCCAACGACGCGGCCATCGTCGCGGCCGCGGTGTCCATGGCCCACAACCTCGGCCTGTCGGTGATCGCCGAAGGCGTGGAAACCGCGGTGCAGGTCGCCCGCCTGTCCGAGCTGGGCTGCGACGAACTGCAGGGCTACCACTTCAGCCGGCCGCTGCCGGCCGACGAGGCGGAAGACTGGCTGCAGAAGCGCTTCGCCGATCTGGGATAATGCGCGTTTTCCCCGTTCGGCCCGCCACCAGATGACCGCAACCGCCGCCCGCCTCGTCGAGGCCGCACAGCAACTCTCCACGTCCGTCGGCGCCCTGCGCTTCAGCGCCCCGGTCAGCCATGTGTACAACCCGCTCGACTACGCCTGGGGCATCCACCGCAACTACCTGGAGCGCTACGGCGCGGGCCGCAAGCGCGTCGTCTTCCTGGGCATGAACCCCGGCCCCTTCGGGATGGCGCAGACCGGCGTGCCCTTCGGCGAGATCGGCGCGGTGCGCGACTGGCTGGGGCTGGCCGGCGCGGTCGGCCAGCCGGCGCAGAGCAACCCGAAGCGGCCGGTCGAAGGCTTCGCCTGCAAGCGCGCCGAGGTCAGCGGCCAGCGCCTGTGGGGTCTGTTCCGGGCACGCTTCGGCGATCCCCGGCAGTTCTTCGCCGATCACTTCGTCGCCAACTACTGTCCGCTGGTGTTCTTCGACCAGGGCCGCAACCTCACCCCCGACAAGCTGCCGGCAGCCGAATCCCGCCCGCTGCTGGCGGCCTGCAACACCCATCTGCGCGCCATGGTGGCCGCCCTAGAGCCGGAATGGGTGATCGGCGTCGGCGCCTGGGCGGAGAAGCGCGCAGCCGAAGCCCTGGACGGCCTGCCGTTGCGCTTCGGACGCATCCTGCATCCAAGCCCGGCCAGCCCGGCGGCCAACCGCGGCTGGGCCGAGGCGGCCAGCCGGCAGCTTGCCGAGCTCGGCATCTGGGAGGACTGAGGCCGAAGGACGCCGCTGATCAGGCGTAGTGCTTTCGGACGGCTTGGCGTGCAGGCGGTTCGTAATTCATAATTACGGAATCTTTACCGGGCTCCGCCCGCCGAGGAATCCGCACCATGCCCCAATCCATCGAACACCTCTTCGCCAACAACAAGGCGTGGTCCGAGCGCATGCATGCCGAGGACCCGGAGTTCTTCTCCCGCCTGGTCAAGCAGCAGACCCCCGAATACCTGTGGATCGGCTGCTCGGACAGCCGCGTGCCGGCCAACCAGATCGTCGGCCTGGCGCCGGGCGAGATCTTCGTCCATCGCAACATCGCCAACGTGGTGGTGCACACCGACCTGAACGCGCTGTCGGTCATCCACTACGCCGTCGAGATCCTGCGCGTGAAGCACATCCTGGTGGTCGGCCACTACGGCTGCGGCGGCGTCAAGGCGGCGCTGCACGACAACCGCACCGGGCTGACCGACAACTGGCTGCGCCATGTGCAGGACGTGCGCGACCGCCACCTGCAGAAGCTCGACGAGATCGAGGACCAGAGCGAACGCCTCGACCGCCTGTGCGAACTCAACGCCATCCACCAGGTGGTGAACATCAGCCAGACCTCCATCCTGCGCGAGGCCTGGCAGCGCGGCCAGGCGGTCACCGTGCATGGCTGGTGCTACAGCCTGCACGACGGCCTGGTGCGCGAGCTCGGCGTAAGCGCGCGCGGGCGCGAGGATGCGGTGGAACAGTACCGCAGCGCGGTCGATCGCCTGCTCTGATCCACATCCCGCCGCAGGCATCCCGGTGATCCGCATCGGCGTCGACCTGGGCGGCACCAAGATCGAGATCGTCGCGCTCGACGGCGACGGCCGCGAACTGCTGCGTCGCCGCGTCCCCACGCCCCAGGGCGACTACCCCGCCACCGTGGGCGCGGTGGCCGCGCTGGTCGAGCAGGCCGAAGCCGAACTCGGCGTGCGCGGCCAGTGCCCGGTCGGCATCGGTACGCCGGGCTCGACCTCCCCGCTCACCGGGCGGATGCGCAACGCCAATTCCACCTGCCTCAACGGCCGGGCCCTGCGCGAGGACCTCGCCGCCCGCCTGGGCCGGCCGCTGCGCATCGCCAACGATGCCGACTGCTTCGCCATGTCGGAGGCCACCGACGGGGCCGGTGCCGGCGCGGCGGTGGTGTTCGGCGTGATCCTCGGTACCGGGGTCGGCGGCGGCATCGTCGTGCATGGGCGCCTGCTCACCGGCGCCAACGGCATCGCCGGCGAATGGGGGCATTCCCCGCTGCCGCTGCCCGGCCCTGAGGACCTGCCGCTGCCGCCATGCTATTGCGGGCGCAGCGGCTGCATCGAAACCTACCTGTCCGGCCCCGGCATGGCCGCCGACCATCGGCGCCACGGTGGCGAGGCGCTGGACGCCGACGCCATCGCCCAGGGGGCCGCTACCGGCGATGCGACCTGCGAAGCCACGCTGGCCCGCTACGAGCAGCGCCTGGCGCGTGCCCTGGCCGGGGTGATCAACCTGCTGGACCCGGACGTGATCGTCCTCGGCGGCGGACTGTCCCGCCTCGAACGCCTCTACCGCACGGTGCCGCAGCTGTGGCAGGCGCAGGTGTTCGCCGACCGGGTCGTCACCCGCCTCGAAGCGGGCCGGCACGGCGACGCCTCGGGCGTGCGCGGCGCGGCACGCCTGTGAGAGACTGCACGGCATGGACACCATGCCCGACTCCCCCCTCCCCTCGCTGACGCTCGGCGGACTGTTCGCCGGCGGCCTGCGCCCCTTGCCGCCCGAAGGCCAGCTCACCGGCATGTTCAAGGCGCCGGTGGCCGGCCGCTGCGAGATCGGCCCCACCGGCCTGGCCGGCGACCGCCAGGCCGATCCGCGCTACCACGGCGGCCCGCAGAAGGCCTTGCACCACTATCCGGCCGAGCACTACGAGCGGCTGGCGCAGGCACGACCCGGACTGGCCGGCCTGCTCGCCCCCGGCGTGCTGGGCGAGAACCTGTCCACCCGCGGCTGGACCGAGCACGAGGTCTGCATCGGCGACATCTTCCGCCTCGGCACGGCGCGTATCCAGGTCAGCGAGCCGCGCAGTCCGTGCTGGAAGATCGACGCGCGCTGCGAGGACAACGGCTTGTCCAGGCTGATCGCCGCCGAAGGCCTGACCGGCTGGTACTACCGGGTGCTGACGCCGGGCAGCGTGGCCGCCGGCGACCGCTTCGAGCTCGAAGAGCGGCCCGCCCCCGGCCTCACCCTCGCCCGCCTGTGGCGCGCGCGCATCGACCATCGCCCCGACCCGGATGAACTGGCGATGCTCGGCGCGGCCGCCGGGCTGTCGCCGGCCTGGCAGAAGCGCCTGGCCGACCGCCGCGCCTGGCTGCTGGGCAACGCCTGACCCCGCGCCAGCTGCGGTTCACACCTCCAGCGGATCGACGTCCAGGTTCCAGCGCAGCTCGCGCGCGGTTCGCAGCGCCCGCAGCGCCGTCATCCACTCTCCGAGAAATCCCTGCAGGACGCCGCGCTCGCCGGCCTCGACCAACAGCTGCGCGCGCTCGCGGCGCGCCAGCCGGGTCATGCGCATCGGCACCGGGTCGTAGACCTGCAGCCCCTCGGGGGCGCACTGCGCGGCGACCCGCGCCGCTTCGCGCAGGAAGGCCACCGCGTCGTCCAGGGCCGGCGAATCGGCGCGCAGCATGGCCTGGTGGGTGAGCGGCGGGAAGCCGGCCTGGCGACGCTCCTCCAGCGCCAGCGCGGCGAAGGCGTCGAAGTCGTGACGGGCCAGGCACCGGTACAGCGGGTGCTCCGGGTATTCGGTCTGGATCAGCACCTCGCCCGGCAACTGGGCGCGCCCCGCCCGGCCGCCGACCTGCATCAGCTGCTGGAAGAGGCGCTCGGGGGCGCGGAAGTCGGCCGCATGCAGCGAGGCGTCGGCGCCCACCACGCCGACCAGGGTCAACTTCGGAAAGTCGTGTCCCTTGGCCATCATCTGGGTGCCCACCAGGATGTCGGCCTCGCCCGCGGCGATGGTCGCGAGCAGGGCCTCCCACTGCGCGCGGGTACGCGCCGAATCGCGGTCGATGCGCAGCACGCGGGCCTCGGGGAACAGCTCGCCCAGCCGCGCTTCGATGCGCTGGGTGCCGCGCCCGAAAGGCTGGATGTCCTGGTTGCCGCAGGACGGGCAGGCGCGCGGGATGGGGCCGTCGCAGCCGCAGTGGTGGCAGCGCACCCGGCGGTCGGCCAGATGCACCACCAGGTTGGCGGTGCAGTGCGGGCAGGTGCTGACCCAGCCGCAGGCCGGACAGGACAGCACCGGGGCGTAGCCGCGCCGGTTGAGGAACACCAGGCTTTGCTCGCCGCGCGCCAGGCGTTCGCCGATGGCGGCCTGCAGCGCCGGGCTGAGCCCCTCGTCCAGCTTCAGCCTGCGGGTATCCACGCAGCGCACCGTGGGCAGCGCGCTGGCCAGCGCGCGGTGCGCCAGCACCAGATGGCGGTAACGCCCGCCGCGCGCGTGCTGCCAGCTTTCCAGCGAGGGCGTGGCCGAACCGAGCACCACCGGCACCGCGCGCTGGCGCGCGCGCCACACCGCGAGATCGCGCGCCGAATAGCGCACGCCCTCCTGCTGCTTGTAGGAGGCGTCGTGCTCCTCGTCGACCAGGATCAACCCCAGGCGCGGCAAGGGCGCGAACACCGCCAGGCGGGTGCCGAGCACGATGTCGGCGTGGCCTTCCAGCGCGCGCACGAAACCGCGCGAGCGCGCACCCTCGGCCAGCGCGGAATGCAGGCTGACCACCTCCGCGGCCGGGAAACGCGCCGCCACCCGCGCTTCGAGCTGCGGCGTGAGGGCGATCTCGGGCACCAGCATCAACACCTGCCGGCCGGCAGCCAGTTCGCGCTGGGCGAGGCGCAGATAGACCTCGGTCTTGCCGCTGCCGGTCACCCCCTGCAGCAGCCAGGCGGCAAAACCGTCCGGTGCGGCGGCCAGGGTGTCGAGGGCGGCCTGCTGTTCGGCGGTCAGCGCAGGCAGGATGCCGCCAGGCTCGGCTGCCGGGCGACGGACCTCCTTCGCCCATCCGCGGCGCAACAGCTCGCCGACCGCGGCGCCGTCCTCCCAGGCACGCACGATGCTGCGCCGCGCCGCGCCGCCATGGCCCGCCAGCGCACGCAGCAGGCGCAGGGCACGGCTGTCCCGCTTGACCTCATCCAGGGCTGCAAGACCCGCCACGGCCGGTGCGAGCAGGGGGTCGTGGTCGCGGTCGGCGATCGCGTCGGCACGGCGCAAGCCGGGGGGCAATGCGAGGGCGATGACCTCGCCGAGCGGTGCATGGTAGTAGCGCGCGGTGAAGCCCACGAGCGCCAGCCAGTCGGCCGGCAGGGCGGAGACCTCGCGCTGGATGTGCCGCACCGGCTTGAGCCGGGCCGGGTCGACCTCGGCGGCAGGGGGCAGCGCAACGATCAACCCGCTCTTCTCGCCCTTGCCGAAGGGCACCCGGACACAGCGGCCGATATCCGTATCGGATACGTCTGTTGCCGTGTAATCAAAGACTTGCGGGAGCGGTACGGGTAGCGCGACGCGGACGATTCGCATGCAGTCGAGGCCTTCTTGCGGGTAACGTCTTTATAAACAGTTACTTGGCGCGTTTACTTGATGCGAAACGTGGAAAATGACGCTAACACTTTGCTGCAGAAACAGCTCGGAAGCTTGTCCACAAAAGCTGTGGATAAGTTTGTGGAAAGCCTGGGTGAAACGAGCGCAAACCGGTACGGCACAAGCATTTCCACTACTTTGCCCCAACATTAGGCAGGGGCTTTTTGCTTGTAAAACAGAGACTTATGATTTTTGATGCATACTGCACCAGCGCTGTGCAGCAAATGCCGCGGGAACAGCCGGGTGTGCATAAGTCAACCCGATTTGGTGCATTTTTCTTGTTGACAGGCGCGAAATCCCCACTACCGAAAAACAGGTATTCCGCGCCTGTCGCGCGGGCTCAGCCGGCGGCCTTGCTGCGCACCGCACGGCTGTGCGCATGCACGGTGTCGACCAGCACCGAGACGCTCTCCGGCGGGGTGAATTGCGAGATGCCGTGACCGAGGTTGAACACGTGGCCGGGGTGTGGCCCGAAGGCATCGACCACCCGACGCGCTTCGGCGGCAACGACTTCCGGGGGCGCAAACAGGATGGAAGGGTCCAGGTTGCCCTGCAGCGCCACCTTGTGGCCCACCTTCTCGCGCGCACGGCCGATGTCCAGCGTCCAGTCGAGGCCGACCGCGTCCGAACCGAGGTCGGCGATCTGCTCGATCCACACGCCGCCGCCCTTGGTGAATACGATGCTGGGCACGCGCTCGCCGTCGCGCTCGCGGATCAGGCCATCCACCACGCGCTTGAGGTAGGCCAGGGAGAACTCCTGGTAGGCGGCCTCGGACAGCACCCCGCCCCAGGAGTCGAACACCATGACCGCCTGCGCGCCGGATTCGATCTGGGCGTTGAGGTAGGCCACCACCGAATCGGCCGTGACCGACAGGATGTGGTGCAGCAGGTCCGGCCGGGTGTAGGCCATGGTCTTGATGCGGCGGTAGTCGGTCTCCGAGCCGGAGCCGCCTTCCACCATGTAGCAGGCCAGGGTCCACGGGCTGCCGGAGAAGCCGATCAGCGGCACCGAGCCGTCCAGCGCACGGCGGATCTCGGCGACCGCATCCATGACGTACTGCAGTTCGGCGTGCGGGTCCGGCGCGGCCAGGTTGCGGATCTCCCACTCCTCGCGCAGCGGACGCTCGAAGCGCGGGCCCTCGCCTTCGGCGAAGTACAGGCCGAGGCCCATCGCGTCGGGCACGGTGAGGATGTCGGAGAACAGGATGGCGGCATCCAGGTCGTAGCGTGCCAGCGGCTGCAGCGTGACCTCGCAGGCCAGCGCCGGGCTCTTGCACAGTTGCAGGAAGCTGCCGGCGCGCTTGCGCGTCTCGCAGTACTCCGGCAGGTAGCGGCCGGCCTGGCGCATCAGCCAGACGGGGGTGTACTCGGTGGGCTGGCGCAGCAGTGCGCGCAGAAAGGTGTCGTTCTTGAGGCGGCTCACGTTGTCGTTCCTGGTTTCGTCCGACCGTTCCGGCCGCGCCCGCATCGAGGGGCCGCGCCGGGGCAAACGGCGATTATCCCGCGTTTTGCGCCCCGACGCTCGGCCGCGACCGATGCGCTGACTCGTAGGAGCGGCCTTGGCCGCGATTGCGGCCCACCGGCGAACCACCGCCGCATCGCGGCCAAGGCCGCTCCTACGGGGGAACTCAGGCCCACTGGCGCGTTCAGCGGCGCCAGAACGAAGGGGTGAGCACCACCAGCAGGGTGAAGATCTCCAGGCGGCCGAGGATCATGGTGAAGCACAGCACCCAGCTCTGGAAGGTATCCATGCCGGCATAGTTGGAGGCCGGGCCGACCGCGCCCAGGCCCGGGCCGGTGTTGTTGATGCAGGCCACCACTGCGGAGAAGGCGGTGACGATGTCCAGCCCGGTGGCCGACAGCACCAGGGTGAGCGAAACGATGGACACCATGTACATGAAGGAGAAGCCCAGCACCGCGTGCAGGATGCCCTCGGAAACCGGCTGGTTGCCGAGGCGCACCGGACGGACCGCGTGCGGGTGCAGCGAGCGGATGATCTCGCGGAACACCTGCTTGTAGAGGATCATCGCGCGCATCATCTTGATGCCGCCACCGGTGGAGCCGGAACAGGCGATGAAGCTGCCGAGGAAGAGCACCCACAACTGCGCGAACATCGGCCACAGGGTGTAGTCGTAGGTCGCCAGGCCGAGCGAGGTGGCGATGGACACCACGTGGAAGGACACGTAGCGCACGGTCGCCGGCAGGTCGGCGTGGGCGTGGTTCTGCATGAGGTAGGCAGAGAGGCCGATCACGCTGATGACCAGCACGCCGAAGAAGAAGGGAATCTCCGGGTCGCGCAGATAGGGCATGGCGCTGCGGCGGACCAGCGCCAGGTAGTGGGTGGCGTAGTTGAGCCCGGCCAGCAGGGCGAAGACGATGATGACGATCTCGACGTTCACGTTGGCGAAGTGGCCGATGGACGCGTCCTTGCTGGAAAAGCCGCCCAGCCCGGCGACGGTGAAGGCGTGGATGAGGGCGTCCCAGCCGTCCATGCCCACGTACCACAGGCTCAGCCCGCAGGCCACGGTGAGCAGGATGTAGGACACCCACAGGCCCTTGGCGGTCTCGGTGATGCGCGGGGTGAGACTGCTCTCCTTCATCGGCGTGGGCACTTCCGCCTTGAACATCTGCCGCCCGCCGATGCCCAGCAGCGGCAGGATGGCAACCACCAGCACGATCACCCCCATGCCGCCTATCCAGTGCATGAAGGTACGCCACAGGTTGATGGAGATCGGCAGGTCGTCCAGGCCGCTGAGCACCGTGGCACCGGTGGCGGTGAGCCCGGACACCGCCTCGAAGTAGGCGTGGGTGAAGGACAGCTCCGGCAGGTAGGCCAGCAGCGGCAGCGCGCCGAACACCGGCAGCACCACCCAGGCTGCGGCGACCAGGAAGAAGCCGTCGTGCACCCGCAGGTCGCGGCTGCGGCTGCGGGTGAACATCCACAGCAGCGCGCCGGTGGCGATGGTCAGCAGCAGGGCCTGGTCGTAGGCCAGGGTGGCACCGTCGTCCAGCCAGGCGGAGACGCCGAGCGGAAAGCCCATCAGCAGGCCGAAGATCATGATGATCAGGCCCAGGGCGTTGAGGGCGGGATGGTAGGCGCGCATCGCGGACTGTGGAGGCTGGATGCTTACAGGAAGGTAAAGCCGACCTGGAACAGCTTCTCGACCTTGCGCACCAGCTTCTTGTGGGTGCAGAACACGATCACGTGATCCTCCGGCTCGATCACCGTGTCGTGGTGCGGAATGATCACCATGCGGCGCAGCACCTTGCCGTCGATGCGCTTCTCGTCGCGCACGATGGCACCGATGCTCGCGCCCTTGGGCAGGGGGATCTCCTCGATCTGGCGGCCCACCACCTTGGAGTCCTTGGGCGTGCCGTGGGCGATGATCTCCAGCGCCTCGGCCGCGCCACGGCGCAGGCTGTGCACCGCCACCACGTCGCCGCGCCGCACGTGGGCGAGCAGCGAGCCGATGGAGGTATGCGCCGGCGAGATGGCGATGTCGATCGGCCCGCCCTGCACCAGGTCCACGTAGCTCTTGCGGTTGATCAGCGCCAGCGTGCGCCGCGCGCCCATGCGCTTGGCGAGCGAGGCGGCCATGATGTTGTCCTCCTCGTCGTTGGTGAGCGCGACGAAGAGGTCCATCTCGTCGATGCCCTCGTTCTCCAGCAGCTTCTCGTCGGTGGCATCGCCGCGCAGCACCAGCGCGCTGGACAGCTGGGTGGCGAGAGCCTCGGCGCGGCGCTTGTCCACCTCGAGGATCTTCACGTGGTAGTCGGACTCGATGCTGCGTGCCAGGCGGTAGCCGATGTTGCCGCCGCCGGCGATCATCACCCTGCGCATCGGCTTGTCGGTACGGCGCAGTTCGCGCATCACCTGGCGGATGTGCACCGTGGCCGCCAGGCAGAACACCTCGTCGCCGGGCACGATGACCGTGTCGCCCTCGGGGATGATCGGTTCGCCGTTGCGGTAGATGGCGGCAATGCGCACCTCGACGTTGGGCAGGTGGAAGCGCAGGTTCTTCAGCGGGTGGCCGACCAGCGGCCCGCCCTCGAAGGCCTTCACGCCGATCAGGCTGACCACGCCTTCGGCGAAGTCGAGCACCTGCAGCGCCTCGGGAAAGGCGATCAGGCGCTTGATGTAGTCGGTGACGATCTGCTCCGGGCAGATGGAGAAATCGACCGCGAAGTTGTTGTTGTCGAGCAGCTCCGGGTAGTCGACGAAGTCGGTCGAACGCAGCCGGGCGATGCGGGTGGGCAGGTTGAAGATCGCCTTGGCGATGCGACAGGCGCACAGGTTGGTCTGGTCGGACTGGGTGACCGCGATCAGCAGGTCGGCGTCGTCCGCGCCCGCCTCGCGCAGTACCGAGGGCGATGCGGCGTTGCCGCACACGGTGCGCACTTCCAGCCGGTCACGCAGCGCGGCAAGGTAGTCCGCGCTGGTGTCGACCAGGGTGATGTCGTTGGCTTCGGAGACGAGGTTCTCGGCAACCGAGGCGCCGACCTGGCCGGCACCGAGGATGATGATCTTCACAACGTAGGCCCGTCAGGGTGCGAGTCCGCCGATTCTACGCCGGGGTTTTGCTTTGTTGAAACACTTTGTTGCGGCGCAAAAAAGCGCGTCACCCTCACGCCTCTTCGCTGCGCCGGCCGGCCTGCAGGCCGAGCTGCTTGAGCTTGCGGTACAGGTGGGTGCGCTCCAGGCCGCTCTTTTCGGCCAGGCGGGTCATGTTGCCCCCCTCCAGGCGCAGGTGATGCTCGAAGTACATGCGCTCGAAGGCCTCGCGGGCCTCGCGCAGCGGCTGGTCGAGCGGCAGGGCGAAAGCGGCGGAATCGTTCGGCTGGCCGATGATGCGACGTACGTCGGCCAGCGCGATCTCCTCTTCCAGCGTACCGAGCGCAATCGATTTCACCGCGCCCCGCAGTTCCGCGTAGCCACCCGGCCATGGATGGGTGCGCAGCGCGTTGAGCGCACCGGTGGAAAAATGGTGGCGCGGCACCTCCCCGGCCTCGACCAGGTGCAGCAGGATCTGCGCGGCCAGCTCGGGCACGTCGTCGCGGATGTCGGCGAGCGACGGCGGCACCAGGCTGACCTCGAACAGGCGTGCGAGCAGGCCCTCGTCCCAGCCCAGGCGCTGCAGGCCCTCGGTGCTGTGGTCGGTCGCCACCACCATGCGCAGGTCGTAGCGATCGAGGCGCTCGAGGATGAAGGCGAGGTTCTTCTGTTGCGGCCGGGACAGGCGCGCCAGCTCACCGGCGAACACCACCCCGCCGTGCGCCGCCTGCAGCTGGGCGATGTCGATCGGGTTGTGGAGCTGGGACAGGTCGATCCAGTGCGCGTTGGCCGAGAACACGCTGCGCGCGGCCAGCTCCGCGATGCTGCCGGCGCCGACCTTGAGCAGCAGCACGCGCGAGTTCTCGCCGATCTGCTCGATGCGGCGGCGCAGTTCGCGCAGCGGCACCGAGCGGGTGAAGGCCGCCAGGGAGAGTGCCGCCGGCGTGCCCGGGGTGGCCGGGCGCTGCAGGCCGCGCTTGACCGCGGCGAGCAGCTTCTGCAGGGCGATCGGCTTCTCAAGGTAGTCGATGGCGCCGATGCGGGTGGCTTCCACCGCGGTGTCTATGGTGCCGTGGCCGGACATCATCACCACCGGCATGCTGAGCTGGCCGTTGGCGGCCCATTCCTTGAGCAGGGTGATGCCATCGGTATCGGGCATCCAGATGTCGAGCAGCACCAGGTCCGGACGCGCGGCGTTGCGCGCGGCACGCGCCGCGGCGGCGTTGGCGGCCAGCACCACGTCATGTCCTTCGTCGCTCAGGATCTCCGAGAGCAGCTCGCGGATGCCCATCTCATCGTCAACAATCAGTATGTTCGCCATGGTTCCGTCGTATCAGTGTTGCGCGCCTGCAAGCCGCAGGCGGATGCGGACTTCCGCCCCGCCCTGTTCGCGGTTGGCCAGACGTACGTCGCCGCCGTGTTCGTCGGCGATCTTCTTCACCATCGCCAGCCCCAGCCCGGTGCCGCGCGACTTGGTGGTGAAATAGGGTTCGAAGGCGCGCGCGAGGATCTCGGCCGGGAAGCCCGGGCCGTTGTCGCGCACCAGCAGCTGCGCGCGGTCGCCATCGCGCCGGGTGAGGATCAGCAGCTCGCCGTCCTCTTCGCCGGCCAGCGCGTCCTCGGCATTCTGCAGCACATTGTGGATGATCTGGCGCACCTGGGTGGGGTCGCCGAGCACCGGCGGCAGGTCGCGCGCAAGTTCGGTGCGGATGCGCAGCGGCGTGCTTTCGTAGAGATTCAGTACCTCCTCGATCAACGCATTGAGGTCCAGCGGGCCGAGCTGCGGCGCGGGCAGGCGGGCGTAGTCGCGGAAGGCGTTGACCAGCTTCTTCATCGCCTCGACCTGATTGACGATGGTGCGCGTGGCGCGCTCCAGCATGTCCTGCCCGTCCGCGTCGAGCCGGTCGTGCAGCTTGTGCATCAGGCGCTCGGCGGAAAGCTGGATCGGCGTCAGCGGATTCTTGATCTCGTGGGCCAGGCGACGCGCCACCTCGGCCCAGGCGGCGGTGCGCTGGGCAGCGATCAGGTTGGAGATGTCGTCGAACACCACCACCGAGCCGCCCCCGGAGCTGGCCGGCAGGCGCGCGCCGTGGATCAGCAGGGTCTGGGGGCCACGGTCGGCGTTCTCCAGTTCGAGCTCGCGGTGCCAGTCGCCCTCGTTGCGGGCAAAGCCTTCGAGCAGAGCGTCGCGAAAAGCCGTGTGATGGGGCCAGTCGGCCAGCGCGATGTCCTCGAAGCCGTCCAGCGGATCGGCGAGGATGTCCATCGCGCCACGGTTGGCAGCCCGCAGCGTGCCGTCCTCGGCGAAGGCCAGCACACCGGTCGACAGATTGGCCAGCACGCTTTCCAGGTAGGCGCGGGCCGACTCTACCGCGGCACGGTTGCGCTCGGCCGCCGCGCGGGCGTCGTCGAGCTGGCGGGTCATCTGGTTGAAGGACTGGGTGAGCACGCCCAGCTCGTCGCGCGCCGGCAGTGCGCGGCGCGGCGAGTAGTCGCCCTGCGCCACCGCCTCGGTGCCTTCGGCGAGGATCAGCAAGGGTGCGGCAAGGCGGCGGGCGAGCACGAAGGCCACCGCCACCGCGGCGAGCAGGGCAAGCAGGAGCGACAGGGTGAGGGTGAGCGTGTAGATGCGGGTCAGCCCCTGGCGCCCGAGGGTGAGCTGCTGGTAGTCGCGGTAGGCTTCCTGCACCGCATCCACATGCAGCGCGAAGGACTCGGGTACCGGCTGGCTGAGCATCAGGAAGGGCGGCTCCTCGGTCAGCGAACGTGCCGGCAGGGGCACCACCACGCGGATCAGCAGGCTGCCGTCCGGCCGGCTGTCGACCAGGCTGAACTTGCGGAACTGGCGGGCCTGGCGCAGATGGGTCGCGGCCGGCAGGTCGGGGATCAGGCTGCCCCTGCCATCGGACACCGTGGCGAGCAGCTGGCCGCTGGACGATACCACGGTGGCGGCGGCCACGCCGGCAGTCTCGCGCAACCGGTTCAGGCGGGCCGGACTCACCGGCAGGCCATCGAGGTCCAGCGCCATGTCGGTGGCCTTGTCGCCCACCTGGCTCACCAGGTAGTCGAGCGCATTCTGGCCAAGCGCGATGCCGCCCTCCAGCGCGGAATCGACCCGCACGTCGAACCAGGATTCGATGCTGCGCACCACGAACTGCAGCGACACCGCATAGACCACCACCCCCGGCAGCAAGGCCATCAGGGCGAACATCAGCATCAGGCGGTACTTGAGCCGCGAACCGAACTGGCGGCCCTTGTACTCGCGCCACAGGCCGCGCAGCTGGACGGCGACCAGGCCGACCAGCGCCACCGCCACCACGCCGTTGAGGCCGAGCAGGTAGGGATAGGCGCCGGCGAAGAGCTCGGTGTTGGCGCTGGCCGAGGCCAGCAGGAACAGCGAGATGCCGGCGACGGCAGCGGCAACGATGAGGGCGACACGTTTCATCGGGACAGCGGCATTCCTGCTAGAAACGTCCAGTTCATCCACTCGGTGGACAGGTTCCAGTCGCGGCTGCCGATGGCCGTGACCTGGAAGGGCTTGGGCAGCTGGGCGGTGTCGAGGCGGAAGCGCAGCGACGCCTCGTAGGACTCGCCATCGGCGAGCGCGGAGCGCTCCGCCACCTGCCAGTTGCGCACGCGCTGCATGGTGCGCACCGCGCCGTCCAGGGTGTCGAAGCTCTGGTGGAAGCTGCCCAGCGACAGACGATAGCTGCGGGTGATCGCGTGGTAGGAGATGCGGTAGTTGAGACGGCGCTCGATCACCACCTCGTCGAACCAGTACCAGCGGGGGCGCTCGACCAGGAACTCGGTGACGAAGTAGAGCGATACGCCGCGATTGACCGCGTCGGTGAGCCGGGGGTTGAGGGCGAAGTCGATGTCGGCATTGACCACATAGCCCTCTTCCCGCAGCGTGATGTCGGCCTGGCGCAGCAAGGCGTGGTCGGCCAGCAGCACCGCCGGCAACCAAAGCAGGACAAGGAGCAGGCGCCTGATCAAGCGCTCAGGCCTGCTTGCGCAACAGGGCGTAGTAGAAACCGTCATGCTCGGCGGTGGGCAGCAGCTGTTGCTCCAGCCGACCGTCGAGCGGCAGGCGGAGGGCGTCGGCGTGGCGGGTGCAGAAGCGCGCGATCTGGCCGCGATTCTCCTCGTCGAACACCGAACAGGTCACGTAGAGCATTGTGCCACCGGGCGCCAGGGTATGCCAAAGCGCATCGAGGATCTCGGCCTGCTGGGCGGCGAAGCGCGGGATGTCCTCGCGGCGGCGCAGCCACTTGATGTCCGGATGGCGGCGGGCGACGCCCGAGGCCGAGCACGGCACGTCGGCGAGTATGCGGTCGAAGGGGCGACCGTCCCACCAGCCGGCGGTGCGGCGGGCATCACCCACCCTGATCTCGCCGCGCAGGCCCAGGCGCTCGAAGTTCTCCTCGATGCGGCGCGCCCGGCGCGGATCGAGCTCCAGCGCGGTCAGGGCAACGTCCGCCAGCTCGAGAATCTGCGCTGCCTTGCCGCCCGGGGCGGCACAGGCGTCGAGCACCCGTTCGCCCGCCTGTGCACCGAGCCAGCGCCCGGCCCACTGGGCGCCGGCATCCTGCACCGAGAAGCGCCCTTCGGCGAAACCCGGCAGCTGGGCCACCGCGCGCGGGCGCGCCAGCAGCAGCGCACCATTGTCGAGCGCACGCGCGTCGATGCCGGCTGCGGCGAACCCTTCCAGCACCTGGGTGGCGGTAGCGCGGCGCGGATTGACCCGCAAGGCCATCGGCGGATGCTGGTTACCTGCCTCGAGCGCCGACTCCCACTCCCCCGGCCAGCTCGCGCGCAGGCGGGCGATCCACCAGTCGGGATGGCGGTGGCGCGCCACCGGGTCGGCCTCGCGCCAGCGGGCGGCCTGGTCGGCCTGGCGGACAAGGTTGCGCAGGACGCCGTTGACCACGCCGCGCAGCCCCGGTGCGGTGGCGGCCACCGCCTCGACCGCCTGATCGACGATGGTATGCGACTGCTCGGGCCGGCTTTCCAACCGGTGGATCGCCACCATGAGCAGGGCCTGGTAAGGGTCAGGCAGGGGCTTCTGCAGCAGACGCCCGAGTATCGGTTCGGCCCGCCCGTAGTCGCGCAGGGTGCCCCAGGCGAGATCGCGCACTGCGCCGCGGGTGCCGTCGGGCCATTGCGGGTGCGCACGCTGCAGCGCTTCCCAGGTGTCGGTGAGATTGGCGCCGTCGCGCACGGCCTGCACCAGACCCGCAGCCTGCTGCAGCCCATAGGCCAGGCTGTCGGCCGGCAGTGGCGCGCGGCGCGCGGACGAGGATGATGAATCTGGCCGGCGCCCGCCCCTGTCGGCGGGTCGGGCAGCACGGCGCTTGTTACCTGGGTTGGAGGTCACGTCTGAGGCGGGCGGTGGGCGCGCCCGCCGCCCGGTGGATCAGGCGAGCAGGCGGCGCAGATGGTTGGGCAGCGCGAACTGTGCGCAGTGGATGGCGCCATTGTAGTGCTGAAGGCGGCCGATCTGGCGGGCGGCGATGCGCCGCTCAACCTCGTCGGCGCTCAGCGCTTTCGGGTCCAGCGTGTCGGACGCGCAGGCCATGCCCCACAGGCTGCCGTACAGCGGAATGTAGAGAAAATACGGCGACACGCGGGCGAAGCAGTCACGCAGACGGCCGACCAGCTCACGCACGCGCTCGGGCTGGAAGACCGGTGCGCCGATATGCAGCGTGATCGCCCCTCCTTCATTCAGCAGCGCCTTGCATTCGGCGAAGAACTGTCGCGAGTACAACTCCTCGGCAGGCCCGACCGGATCGGTGAGATCGAGCACGATCAGATCGAAGCGCTCACCGGCCGCAGGCGCCACCTCGCGCACGTAGCGCAAGCCGTCCTCGATACGGACTTCCAGGCGCGGATCGTCCAGCGAACCGTGATGCACCGCCTGCAGATGCTGGCGCGCGATGTCGATCACCTTGGCGTCGAGTTCGACCAGGACCACACGGTCCATCCCCGGGTGCTTGAACAACTCCTCGGCGGAGCCGCCATCTCCGCCACCGATGATCAGCGCCGAGCGCGGGGCGGTGTGCGTGATCGCCGGAACGTGGATGAGGTTCTCGTGATAGTAGAACTCGTCACGCTCGGAGGTCATGAAGCAGTCGTCCAGACGGAAGAGCTTGCCGAACTGGGGAGTGTCCCAGACCTCGTACTGCTGATAGGGCGAGGCACCCTCCTCCAGCAGCGTGCCCCGCCGGTAGAAGAAGCCGGCGTCGTCGTTGAGCCACTCGAGCAGCAAGTCCTCGGCCGCCGGATGATTCTGCCCGCTCATGCCTCAGACCTCGGCGCCAATCTTTCCGCGCACCACGTCATGGCACACCGAATCGCGCGGCTTGAGGGTACGGATGACGTGTTCGAAGACTTCGCGCGCCCGCCCGCTGTTATCACGCGAGAAGTTGCACACGTACACGTCCAGGGTCACGTCACCGCTTTCCGGCCAGGTATGGATGGCCAAATGGGATTCGGCGAGGACCACCGTACCGGTCACACCGGCGTGCTGTCCGTCATCGTGCAGGAACTGGTAGAAGTAGGCACCCAGCGGGGTGAGGCCGGCGTCGCGGCAGCCTTCGACGCAGAGTGTTTCGAGTACCGCCCGATCCGTTAGCAGGTCGGGCGGACATTGACAGCGGTACAGGTCCGCGATCAGGTGGAGTCCGTTCATGGTGCGCTTCGATCCAGCTTCGGCAAAGCAGGCGATTTTACCACGTAAGCAAAACTCAATATTCCTGCAAATGCATTCGCCAACGCACCGACCTGCCCGGCGTGGGGACGGTTTCACGTGAAACTGCCCCCACCTTGCCTACCACCCGCTGACGATCAGGTCGTAGGCCAACTTGGCGATCAGCGTACTGACCACGAAGAGGAACATCCCCCGCACGAACGTCGTTCCGTGGCGCAGGGCCATGCGCGACCCCGTCATCGCGCCTGCGAGATTGCACGCCGCCATCAACAGACCCAGCTTCCACATCACTTCCACGTTGGCAGAAAAATAACCGATGGCGGCGAGGTTGGTGGCAACGTTGAGGATCTTTGCGGTCACCGAGGCGCGCAGGAAATCCATCCCCAGGAAATGGATCAGCAGGAAGATGAAGAAGCTCCCGGTGCCCGGACCGAAGAAGCCATCGTAGAAACCGATGGTGAGCCCGATCGCACCGGCCACGAGAGCCGCTCGGCCCGGCGCGACGTGCTCGCGGGAATGCAGGCCCAGGTCCTTTTTGATGAAGGTGTACACCGCGACCCCTACCAGCAGGACGAGGATGAGCGGACGCAGAAGCGTAGGCGGGAGGAATGCCACCGCCTTGGCGCCGTACCAAGACCCGACCAGAGCGGCGAGCGCTCCGGGGCCAGCTACCGCCCATGGGATGCGTACCCGGCGACTGTACTGGACGGCAGCACTAGTGGTGCCGACGATACTCGCTACCTTGTTGGTGGCGAACAGGCTCGCCGGTGCGGTCTGCGGAAACGCCGCAAACAAGGCGGGAATCTGGATCAAGCCGCCGCCACCGACCACCGCATCGACGAATCCGGCAAAGAAGGCCGCCAGTCCCAGCGCGAGCGCGATGAACTCGAAATCCATTCAGTTTTGTTTCACGTGAAACCGCGCGCCGCGGACTTCACTTGCCTATGCAGAAGCGCGAGAAGATGACCCCAAGCAGATCATCGGCGGTGAACTCCCCGGTGATCTCGCTCACCCTGTCCTGCGCCAGCCGCAGTTCCTCGGCGAACAGCTCCAGCGCATGAACGCGCTGCGCCGCCTGCGCCAAATGCTCCAGCGCCCCGCGCAGGGCAGCAAGATGGCGCTCCCGTGCAAGCACGAGATCCTCGCCATGCGCGTGCCAGCCCGCCACCCGCAGCAGCTCGGCACGCAAGAGGTCTATCCCATCGCCGGTGCGCGCCGACAACTGCAGCGTGACCATCCCGTCCGCCTCGATACGCCCAGGCGCCTGGCCAAGGAGATCGATCTTGTTGCGGACCACGATGCGTTCGACCTGCCCGGGAAGCGCGGCGTCGATCGCCGCAGTGTCCGCCGAATCAGCCGCGGCGCCCGCATCCTGCAATCGAACGATCACATCGGCCCGCTCGATCTCGCGCCAGGTCCGCGCGATACCGATGCGCTCGACCTCGTCGCTGGTCTCGCGCAGGCCCGCAGTATCGATGATGTGCAGCGGAATACCTTCGATCTGTATCGTCTCCCGCAGCGCATCCCGGGTCGTGCCGGCGATGTCGGTGACGATGGCGCGCTCCTCGCCGGCCAGACGGTTGAGCAGGCTGGACTTGCCGACGTTCGGCGGCCCCACCAGCACCACGTTCAGACCACTTCGCAGCAATGCGCCCTGGCGGGCGCGATCGAGCAAGGATTCGAGACTGCGTCGCACTGCGGCGAGGCGGCCGAAAGCGTCGGCGCGCTCAAGGAAGTCGAGTTCCTCCTCAGGGAAATCCAGCGTCGCCTCGACCAGCATGCGCAGGTCGATCAAGGCATCGCGAATCCGGGTGACCTCGGACGAAAACGCGCCCGACAGGGAACGCAGGGCGGAGCGCGCTGCAGCCGTGGTCGACGCCTCGATCAGATCGGCCACGCCTTCGGCCTGCGCAAGATCGAGCTTGCCGTTGAGGAAGGCCCGCTTGGTGAACTCGCCCGGCTCTGCCAGCCGCGCCCCAAGCTCGACGCAACGCGCGAGCAGCATCTGCATGACCACCGGGCCGCCATGGCCCTGCAGCTCGATCACGTCCTCTCCGGTAAAGGAACCGGGTGCGGGAAAATAGAGCACCAGCCCCTCGTCGATGGCCCCCCCATCCGCATCGCGAAAGCGTGCAAAGGTGGCGACCCGCGGGGCTGGCTCACGCCCGCACAGCGCACGGGCAAACGGCAGCAGGGCGCTGCCGGAAACGCGCACCACGCCGATGCCTCCCCGGCCCGGCGCGGTGGCGATGGCCGCTATCGTGTCACGCGGCCTTGCTGCCGGGTTTTGCACCCTCGATCATCCTGGTGATCTGCCACTGCTGAGCAATGGACAGGATGTTGTTCACCACCCAGTACAGCACCAGACCGGACGGGAACCACAGGAACATGAAGGTGAACACGATGGGCAGGGCCATCATGATCTTGGCCTGCATCGGGTCCGGCGGCGTCGGGTTGAGCTTCATCTGCACCAGCATGGACACGCCCATGATGATCGGCAGGATGAAGTAGGGATCCTTGGACGAGAGGTCCTGGATCCAGCCCAGCCAGGGCGCGTGGCGCATCTCGACGCTGCCCAGCAGCACCCAGTACAGCGCGATGAACACCGGGATCTGCACCAGGATGGGCAGGCAGCCGCCCAGCGGATTGATCTTCTCGGTGCGGTAGAGATTCATCATCTCCTGCTGCATCTTCGCCTTGTCGTCGCCGTACACTTCCTTCAGACGCTGCAGGCGGGGACCGAGCACGCGCATCTTGGCCATCGACTTGTAACTGGCCGCCGACAGCGGGAAGAACACCAGCTTGATGGCGACGGTGACCAGGATGATTGCCCAGCCCCAGTTGCCGGTCAGGCTATGGAACCACGACAGCACCCAGAACAGCGGCGCGGCGATCACGGTCAGGAAGCCGTAATCCACCACCAGGTCCAGGCCAGGCGCGATGCCTTCGAGCTTGTCCTGGTCCTGCGGGCCGGCGTACAGGCGCACATCCACCTTGCCCTGCTGACCGGCCGCAACCTGGGTCACCGGCAGGATCACCCCGGCCGAGAAGAGGTCGTTGCCCACCCGGCGGGCGAAGAACTCGCGCTCCACGCCGGCCTGCGGCAGCCAGGCGCCGACGAAGTAGTGCTGCACCATGGCCACCCAGCCATCGGCAGCCTGCTTGGCAAACTTCGCCTTGCCTTCCGTGATTTCCTCGAACTGCACCTTCTGGAAGCGCTCGGCATCGGTATAGAAGGCCGGGCCGGTAAAGGTGTTGACCCCGTACACATCCACCCCTTCGGCCGGCTGGCCGTCACGGGTGAACTGGAAGTAGGCATGGGCGTCCAGCGGCTGCTCGCTGCCGTTGCGGATCTCGTAGCTGACATCCACCAGGTAGTTGCCGCGGTGGAAGGTCATCAGCTTGGTGACCTGCACGCCGTTCTGCTCCGGCGCCTCCAGTCGGACCGTCACGCTGTCCTGGCCTTCCGGCAGCACCACTTCATCGGCCGGCAGGGCGAACAGGGTCTTGTGGTTGGGCAGGCCTTCGCCGATCAGGCCGGACTGCGCCGCATACAGGTGACGCCCGCCGTCGTCGAAGAGCACGAAGTTGCGCGTGCGATCCTCGTTCGACTTGTGCGCCGGCAGCTCCATGCGCACGATGTCGCCACCCTGCGCGGCGATCTGCACCACCATCAGGTCGGTACGTACCACCATGCGCGGCACCGAGGCCGGCATCGCGGCGGACTGCTCACCCGGTACCGGTGCGCTGAGCGCGCTGCCGGGCGTCGGGGCCGGCACTGAGGACGCGCCGTCGGCGCCGGCCGGCTGGGACGCAACCACTGCCGGCTGCGGGCGGCTGTACTCCAGCCAGCTGTCCCACAACATCACCAGCGCGAACGAGAAAATCAGGAAGAGGATGAGGCGACGTTGATCCATACGGACTTCTATCGGTTGACGGTTCGTTGGTCGAGGAACGGAATCATACCCGCCCCGAGGGACACCGCGTGCGGTGCGTCGGCTTGCCCGTCTCCGGGCCGGTCATCTCGGCAGGCGCGCCAGCAGCCGGCTGACGTCCTCGTTGAGCATCGCCCGGGTCGCGCCGTCCACCTTCGCGTGCAGCCGGACCACCAGGTCGTGCGGCGGAAGCGCGTGGCGAGTCTTGCGGAAGTTCTCGCGCACGATGCGCTTGAGCAGGTTGCGCAGGTGCGCGCGCCGCGCCAGCTTCTTGGCCACCACCACGCCAAGACGGGCGGTGTCCAGCCCGTTGGGCCGGTAATGGACGATGAACCAGCGCCCCTTGAGGGCCCGCCGAAAAGCAAAAACGGATGAATACTCATCCGTTTTGCGTAATCTGTGGGCGTCGCGAAAGCTGGCGTCGACACCCGGAAGATCTGTCACCTCAGACGGCGAGGCGATGACGGCCCTTGGCGCGACGGGCGCGGATCACCGCACGACCGCCACGGGTCTTCATGCGAACCAGGAAGCCATGGGTGCGCTTGCGACGGACGACGGAAGGTTGGTAGGTGCGTTTCATTTTCAGCTTGCCTGAAGAAAGGTCAAACGCGAGATTTAATTGGATAATCCCATGTTTGTCAAGCACAATTTTTGCCCGGACCTGTGGATAAGTCCGCCCTTGGAGGGTAGAATCCGTCGGGTTGCCTCCGCCGGCTAAAGGAGGGGTCCAGTCCGCTACCGTAGCGACTGACGACCTGCCGGCCCGGGCTGTCCTACAACAATCATCAGGCCGCTTGTTCCCGTCGTGTGCCCCGCGGCACATCCTCGGGCGGGCGCGTTTTGAGTATCGTGTCGCACGCACAGACCGCACGTTCCGTGAACCAAGACTTCTGGTCCTTCTGCCTGTCGCGCCTCGAGCAGGAATTGCCCGCCCAGCAGTTCAACACCTGGATCAAGGCACTCGCCGCCAGGGAAGCGGACGCGGCGGACGAACCCCGCATCGAGCTACAGGCGCCAAACCGCTTCGTGCTGCAATGGGTGCGCGAGCGCTACCTGCGCCGCATCGGCGAACTGGGTGCCGAGTTCTTCGGCAGTGAGCCGCAGATCGAACTCGCCCTGCCCCCCGCCGGCGGCCCGCGCCCCGCGGTGTCCCCCAAGCCGGTGGCCGGCGCAGTGCAGGCGGCGAGCAAGCCGGTGCCGGCCGACATGCCGGCCGCCGCACCCGGGATCATCATCGGCCAGCCCGAACCCGAGCCGGTCATCTCCGCCGCCGACCTGGCCTACGAGAAGACCCGCCTCAACCCGGACTTCACCTTCGACACCCTGGTCACCGGGCGCGCCAACGACCTCGCGCGCGCGGCGGCGATGCAGGTGGCGCAAAACCCCGGCACCTCCTACAACCCGCTGTTCGTCTACGGCGGCGTCGGCCTGGGCAAGACCCATTTGATCCACGCCATCGGCAACGCGGTCTACAAGCACAACCCGCGCGCGGTGATCCGCTACGTGCACGTCGAGGACTACTACGCCGACGTGGTGCGCGCCTACCAGCAGAAGAGCTTCGACGCCTTCAAGCGCTACTACCGCTCGCTCGACCTGCTGCTGATCGACGACATCCAGTTCTTCAACAACAAGAACCGCACCCAGGAAGAGTTCTTCCACGCCTTCAACGCGCTCACCGAGGCGCGCAAGCAGATCGTCATCACCTGCGACACCTACCCCAAGGACATCCAGGGCCTGGAAGACCGCCTGATCTCGCGCTTCGACTGGGGCCTCACGGTGCAGATCGAGCCGCCCGAACTCGAGATGCGCGTCGCCATCCTGAAGAAAAAGGCCGAGGCGCTACGCGTGGCGGTGGACGACGACGTCGCCTTCCTGATCGCCAAGAACCTGCGCTCCAACGTGCGCGAACTCGAAGGCGCGCTCAACAAGGTGGTGGCCTACGCGCGCTTCCACGGGCGCGGCATCTCGCTGGAGGTGGCCAAGGAAGCGCTCAAGGACCTGCTCAACGCGCACAACCGCCAGCTCACCATCGAGCACATCCAGAAGACGGTGGCCGACTACTACAAGATCAAGGTCGCCGACATGCACTCCAAGAAGCGCACCCGGGTGGTGGCCCGCCCGCGCCAGGTGGCGATGTGGCTGGCCAAGGAACTAACCCCGATGTCGCTCCCGGCCATCGGCGACGCCTTCGGCGGGCGCGACCACACCACCGTGCTGCACGCCTGCCGCACCATTACCGAGCTGCGCCTGGGCGACCAGCAGCTCAACCACGACGTCCATGTGCTGACCCAGGTTCTCCGCGGTTAAGCCCCGATCAACCTTCATACAACGAGACGCCATGCTCCTGCTCAACACCACCCGCGACGCCCTGCTGGCCCCGCTGCAGTCGGTGGCCGGCATCGTCGAGAAGCGCCACACCCTGCCCATCCTCTCCAACGTGCTGATCGAGAAGCAGGGCGACACCCTGACCCTGCTCGCCACCGACATCGAGATCCAGATCCGCACCGCCACCGCCGGACACCAGGGCGGCGCCGACACCGCGATCACCGTGGGCGCGCGCAAGCTGCAGGACATCCTGCGCGCCCTGCCGGACACCGCCGATGTGTCGCTCACGCTGGACGACAAGCGCCTCACGGTGAAGGCCGGCAAGAGCCGCTTCGCCCTGCAGACCCTGCCGGCGGCCGACTACCCGCGCATGAATCTGCCCGACGGCGACGCGGTGCGCCTTACCGTCAGCCAGCGCGCCTTCAAGCGCCAGCTCGCCCAGGTCGCCTACTCCATGGCGCAGCAGGACATCCGCTACTACCTCAACGGCCTGCTGGTGATCGCCGACGGCAACGAGCTGCGCATGGTGGCCACCGACGGCCACCGCCTGGCCTACGCCGCCAGCACGCTGGAGAACCCGGTCGAGCAGCGCACCGAAGCCATCCTGCCGCGCAAGACCGTGCTCGAGCTCGCCCGCCAGCTCGCCGACAACGACGACCCGCTGGAAGTGCTGCTCGCCGGCAACCAGGTGGTGTTCCGCTTCGGCGCCATCGAGCTGATCTCCAAGCTGATCGACGGCAAGTTCCCCGACTACGAACGCGTGATCCCGCAGAACCACCCGCGCATGATCACCTTCGACCGCGTGCCGCTGCTGGCCGCGCTGCAGCGTGCCGCCATCCTCACCAACGAGAAGTTCCGCGGCGTGCGCCTGGTGCTCGGCGACGGCAGCCTGAAGATCGTGTCCACCAACGCCGAACAGGAAGAGGCGGTCGAGGAGCTGGAAGTCGATTACCACGACGTGCCGCTCGACATCGGCTTCAACGTCACCTACCTGCTCGACGTGATGAACAACCTGTCGTCCGAGAAGGTCGAGTGGCGCTTTAACGACGGCAACTCCAGCGCGCTGATCACCCTGCCCGGCAACGAGCAGTTCAAGTACGTCGTGATGCCGATGCGCATCTGAACGCGCTTCCTGTAGGAGCCGCCTTGGCCGCGATACCCGCCAAGGCGGGCGCCACCTTTGGTGGCGTTCGCGGGCAAGCCCGCTCCTACGCATCGCCCGTCCGCTGCACCCGCTCTTTCTGAATTACCCGAGATGACCATGTCCGAACCGCAAAACACGCCCGCGCCTTCCGGCAACGATTACGACGAATCCAGCATCCAGCAGCTCGAAGGCCTGGAAGCGGTGCGCAAGCGCCCGGGCATGTACATCGGCGACACCTCCGACGGCACCGGCCTGCACCACATGGTGTTCGAGGTGGTGGACAACGCCATCGACGAGGCCCTGGCCGGCCACTGCGACGACATCGTCGTCACCATCCACGCCGACAACTCCATCTCGGTCACCGACAACGGCCGCGGCATCCCGGTGGGCGTGAAGATGGACGACAAGCACGAGCCCAAGCGCTCGGCGGCCGAGATCGTCATGTGCGTGCTGCACGCCGGCGGCAAGTTCAACCAGAACAGCTACAAGGTCTCCGGCGGCCTGCACGGCGTGGGCGTGTCCTGCGTGAACGCCCTGTCCAAGTGGCTGCGCCTGACCATCCGCCGCGACGGCAAGAAGCACTTCATGGAGTTCCAGCGCGGCGTGCCGGCCGACCGCGTCATCGAGGTGGTCGACGGCGTGGAAGTCTCCCCGCTGCGCGTCACCGGTGAGACCAGCAAGCGCGGCACCGAACTGCACTTCCTTGCCGACGAGGAGATCTTCGGCACCGTCGAGTTCCACTACGAGATCCTCGCCAAGCGGCTCAGAGAGCTTTCGTTCCTCAACAACGGCGTGAAGATCCGCCTGCTCGACCAGCGTACCGGCAAGGAGGAGGATTTCGCCTTCGCCGGCGGCGTGCGCGGCTTCGTGGAGTTCATCAACCGCACCAAGACCGTGCTGCACCCCACCGTATTCCACGCGGAAGGCACCACCCGCATCCCCACCGGCGCCGGCCACGACGCCGAGCTCGGGGTGGAAGTCGCCATGCAGTGGAACGACAGCTACCAGGAACAGGTGCTGTGCTTCACCAACAACATCCCGCAGTCCGACGGCGGCACCCACCTCACCGGCCTGCGTGCGGCGATGACGCGAGTGATCAACAAGTACATCGAAGAGAACGAGATCGCCAAGAAGGCCAAGGTGGACATCACCGGCGACGACATGCGCGAAGGCCTGGCCTGCGTGCTCTCGGTGAAGATGCCCGACCCCAAGTTCGCCAGCCAGACAAAGATGAAGCTGGTGTCCTCCGAGGCCCGCCCGGCGGTGGAAGAAGTGGTCGCCGGCAAGCTCACCGACTTCCTGTTGGAAAACCCGCTCGACGCACGCACGATCTGCAACAAGATCGTCGAAGCCGCCCGCGCCCGTGACGCCGCCCGCAAGGCGCGCGAGATGACCCGCCGCAAGGGCGTGCTCGACGGAGTCGGCCTGCCCGGCAAGCTCGCCGACTGCCAGGAGAAGGATCCCGCGCAGTGCGAGCTCTACCTCGTCGAGGGTGACTCCGCAGGCGGCTCCGCCAAGCAGGGCCGCGACCGCAAGTTCCAGGCCATCCTGCCGCTCAAGGGCAAGATCCTCAACGTCGAGAAGGCGCGTTTCGACAAGCTGCTGCAGAGCCAGGAAATCGCCACCCTGATCACCGCGCTCGGCACCGGCATCGGCAAGGACGACTACAAGCCCGAGAAGCTGCGCTACCACCGCATCATCATCATGACCGACGCGGACGTCGACGGCGCCCACATCCGCACCCTGCTGCTCACCTTCTTCTACCGCCAGATGCCCGAGCTGGTCGAACGCGGCCACATCTACATCGCCCAGCCGCCGCTCTACAAGATCAAGCACGGCAAGACCGAGCTCTACATCAAGGACGACCACGAGCTCAACAACCACCTGCTCAAGCTCGCCCTCGACGGCGCCGCGCTGCTGCCGCGCGAAGGCGCCGAGCCGATCGCCGACGAAGCCCTGGGCGGCCTGGCGCGCAGCTACCTGCTCGCCGAAGCGGTCACCCGGCGGCTGTCCAGCCTGATCGACCCGGAAGTGCTGCAGGTCATGCTGGCGCACAACATCGAGGTCAGCCTCGCCGACCAGGCCGCCGCGGAAGCCTCCGCCGCACTGATCGGTGCCCACCTGCCGATGGGCATCACCATCCGCGCCGAATTCCACGACGAGACCGAAGCCTGGCGCCTGGTCATCGAGCGCATGCACCATGGCAACCGCAAGTTCGGCTGGATCGAAGAGGAGTTCCTGGTCTCCGGCGACTACCGCAGCATCCGCAACGCCTCGGAAGCCATCGCCGGCCTGATCGGCGGCGGCGCCGAGATCCGCCGTGGCGACAAGCGCCAGCTGGTCACCCGCTTTGCCGACGCCATCGGCTGGCTGCTCAACGAGGTCGAACGCGGCCTCAGCAAGCAGCGCTACAAGGGCCTGGGCGAAATGAACCCCGAGCAGCTGTGGGAAACCACCATGGACCCCGCGGTGCGCCGCCTGCTGCGCGTGCAGATCGACGACGCCATCGCCGCCGACGAGATCTTCACCACGCTGATGGGCGACAACGTCGAACCGCGCCGCGCCTTCATCGAGGGCAATGCGCTGTACGCGCAGAACATCGACGTCTGAGCGGCACTGCCAAGGTCCACCTGAGCGCCAACGCCCGGCCCGCCCGGGCGTTGTCACGTCAGCCCCGCCAACCTCACAGGAACCGCCATGGACACCCGCTACCTCGACGACCTCAGCCCCGGCGACGTCTTCACCACCAACGGCCTGACCCTGACCGAGGCCGAGATCATCGACTTCGCCTGGCGCTACGATCCGCAGCCCTTCCACCTGGACGCCGGCGCGGCGGCGGCCTCGCCCTATGGCGGGCTGATCGCCAGCGGTTTCCAGTCGCTGGCGCTGTGTTTTCGGCTGTTCATCCAGAGCGGGGTGTTCCTGCAATCGAGCATCGGCTCGCCCGGCATCGACGAGCTGCGCTGGCTGGCGCCGGTGCGCCCGGCCGACACCCTGCACAGCCGCATCGAGGTGCTGGAAGTGCGCCCCTCGCGTTCCAAGCCCGACCGCGGCATCGCCCGCCTGCGCTACGAAGCGCGCAACCAGCGCGACGAGGTGGTGCTGAGCTTCATCGTCAATCACCTGCTGCTGCGCCGCCCGGCCTGAACCGCCGATGATCCCCATCCGCTACGTCGAACCGGTGTTCCGCCCGCCCAGCGAGGCCGAGTCGCTGATCCTGCCGGTCACCGACGGCTGTTCCTGGAACAAGTGCACGTTCTGCGAGATGTACACCGCGCCGCAGAAGGCCTTTCGCGCGCGCAGCGAGGACGAGGTACTGGCGTCGATCCGTCGCGTGGGCGAACTCTACGGCGAGCGCGTGCGCAGGGTTTTCCTGGCCGATGGCGACGCGCTGGTGCTGCCCACCCGCCGCCTGTTGGCCTACCTGGAGGCGATCCGCGAGCACCTGCCGGGCGTGCATCGCGTGTCCAGCTACTGCCTGGCCCGCAACCTGGCGAAGAAGAGCGTGACCGAGCTGCGCACGCTGGCCGAGGCCGGGCTCAAGCTCGCCTACCTGGGCGCCGAGTCCGGTGACGACGAGGTGCTGGCACGGGTGAACAAGGGCGAGAGCTTCGAGTCCACCCGCAGCGCGCTCGACAAGCTGGGCGAGGCCGGCATCTCGCGCTCGGTAATGATCCTCAACGGCCTCGGCGGACAGGCACTGTCCGCGCAGCATGCCGACCACTCCGCTCAGCTCATCAACGCCACCCAGCCGGAGTACCTGTCCACCCTGGTCGTCACCCTGCACGACCACGGCCGGCGCTTCATGGAGGCCTGGCCGGACTGGCAGGCGCTCGACCAGCACGGCCTGTTTGTGGAGATGGAGCGCTTCCTCGCCGCCCTGGAGTTGCGCCGCACGGTGTTCCGCTCCGACCACGCCTCCAACTGGCTGGTGCTCAAGGGCACCCTGGGCGCCGACAAGGCCCGCCTGCTGGCCGAGGTGCGCGCGGCCATCGAACGCCCGGATGCCGCGCCCTTGCGCCCGGCCTGGCTGCGCGGGCTCTGATCCACGGTTGCCCTACCCCGGCCATGCACCCCCTGTAGGAGCGGCCTTGGCCGCGATGCGGCGGTGGTTTCTTCGAAGGCCGAATCGCGGCCAAGGCCGCTCCTACCGGTCATCCCGGGCGTGAGGCCCATGCCGCGCACGGCACCGCCCTACTTCGCGGTCGGCATCACGAACTCCGCCCCCTTGGGGGTGCTCTCCGGCCAGCGCTGCAGCACCGACTTCTGCCGGGTGTAGAAGCGCACGCCTTCCTCGCCGTAGGCATGCATGTCGCCGAACAGGCTCTTCTTCCAGCCGCCGAAGCCCTGCCAGGCCATCGGCACCGGAATCGGCACGTTGATGCCCACCATGCCGACCTGGATGCGGCGGGCGAACTCGCGCGCGATGTGGCCGTCGCGGGTGAAGCAGGACACGCCGTTGCCGTACTCGTGGGCGTTCACCAGCTCGACCGCGGCGGCAAAGTCCGGCACCCGCACGCAGCACAGCACCGGGCCGAAGATCTCCTCGCGGTAGATGCGCATCGCCGGGGTGACCTGGTCGAACAGCGTGCCGCCCAGCCAGAAACCGTCCTCGCAGCCGGGGCCGGCATCCGACGCGCGGAACCCACGGCCGTCGACCAGCAGCTGCGCGCCTTCGCGCACGCCGGCGTCGATGTAGCCGGCGATGCGCTCGCGCGCCGCGGCGCTGACGATGGGGCCCATCTCGGCTTCCGCGCGGCGGCCGTCCATGACCTTCAGCGCGCGGGTGCGCTCGGCCAGTTGCGGCATGATGCGGTCCGCCACCTCGCCCACCAGCACCGCCACCGAGATCGCCATGCAGCGCTCGCCGGCCGAACCGTAGGCCGCGCCGATGAGCGCGTCGACCGCCTGCTCGAGATCGGCATCGGGCATCACCACCATGTGGTTCTTGGCCCCGCCCAGCGCCTGCACGCGCTTGCCGTGCTGTGCGCCGGCGGACAGGATGTGCTGCGCCACCGCAGTAGAGCCGACGAAGCTGACCGCCTGCACGTCCGGGTGGGCGAGCAGGGCGTCGACCGCGACCTTGTCGCCCTGCACCACGTTGAACACCCCGTCCGGCAGCCCGGCCTCCTTCAGCAGCTCGGCGATGCGCAGGCTGGGGCTTGGGTCCAGCGGGCTGGGCTTGAGCACGAAAGTGTTGCCGGTGGCGACGGCCAGCGGGAACATCCACATCGGCACCATCACCGGGAAGTTGAACGGGGTGATGCCGGCGACCACGCCCAGCGGCTGGCGGAAGGTCCAGTTGTCCATGCCGGTGGACACCTGCTCGGTGTAGTCACCCTTGAGCAACTGCGGGATGCCGCAGGCGAACTCGACGATCTCGATGCCGCGGGTGACTTCGCCCTGGGCGTCGCTGAGCACCTTGCCGTGCTCCGCGGTGATCAGCGCCGCCAGCTCGTCGCGATGGCGATTGAGCAGTTCCAGGAAGCGGAACATCACCCGCGCGCGACGGATCGGCGGGGTGTCCGCCCAGGCCGGAAAGGCCGCCCCTGCTGCCGCCACCGCGGCGGCGACTTCCGCTTCGCCACCCAGCAGCACCTGCCCACTCACCTCACCGCGGGCCGGGTCGAACACCGGCTGGCTGCGGCCGGCGTCGCCGCGCAGCACGCGGCCGTCGACGAAATGCGCGATCTCGCCACTCATCTCATGTCTCCACTGTTGTCCTTATCCTGACGCGGCCCGCCACGCCTTCAGCGCCGGACGTCCTGCTCCTCACGCACCTCGCGGATCACCTCGCCCTCGATCACCACCACGCCCGGCGGCACATCGCCGGGCCGTCCGCCAGGCGACCGCGGTCCGCCTTGCGCACGCTGCTCGCGCATCTGTTTGCGCAGATCGCGCGTCTTCCACCAGAACCAGCCCCACACCGCAAGGCCAACCGTGAGCACCACGGCGAACAGCACCACCGAGAACATCAGCGCCAGCACGAACACGCCGCCCGCGGCGACCACGGCGACGATCTTCTTCCACAGGCTGGGCGGCTGGGCCGGCGCGCCGGCGAGGCGGTCGAAGGGATTTGGCCGGCGGGGATCGGTATACATCGGCATTCCTCATGACGGCAGCGGCCGTCGGATGTTGTGTAACGGAACCGGATCAGAGCGGCGCAGGGGCGAAAGATTCCCCGGCACCCGATCCAGCCCGCCATGCTACCTGTGCGGCGCCAGCATCGCAGCCGCGTTATCGTGCAGCAGGCGGCGGCGCAAGGGTGGGGCAAGCGTGTCGGTCCACGCGCGGATGCCGGCCACCACCTCGCCGTAGCGCCGCCAGCGATTCGTGCTGAAGCTGTCCACCGCCACCACGAAGCGCTGCGGATGGGCCTCGAACAGCGCCCGCCATTCCGGCAGCAGGGTCCCGCCGGGGGCGATGCGTTCGTCGCGCACCGAGGTGTCCACCCACAGCTGCCGCCCGGCATGCCGGGCCAGCACCGCGGCCACCGCCTCGGGCACCGGCTCGGTGCCCAGGTGGGCCCACAGCACGCGCAGTCCGGGCGCAAGTTCAAAGGCACGGTCGACCACCTCCGCATCGCCATGGATCAGCAGGAGCAGCTCACGCGATGCCGCCAGGCGCACCAGCGCCTCGAACACCGGACTGTGCGCATCCCCGGCAAACAGGTGGAGCTCGCCGATGCCCGCCCAGCGACCGTCGGCCAGCATGGCCTCGACGCGCGCCGGCAGCCCCGCATCGTGCATCCAGTCCGCCTTGTCGGCCGGCGACCGATACACCCCGAGCAGCGGCACCACCCGCTGCGGCGCCTCGGCATGCAGGCGCAGGGCCATGGCCGGCGGACGGCCGCTGACCACGATGCGCGCCACCCCGGCGCGGTCCATCATGCCGATCACCGCCACGGGATCGAAGGCTTGCGCGTCGTCCGCGGTGTAATGCGCATGGGCGTCGACCATCAGCGGCGGGGGAGGTGCCACCGTCGTACAGCCGGCCAGCGCGAAACCCGCCAGTACAGCCAATACCAGGCGCTTACAAACCGACAACATCCGCATCCTGTCTCCTCCACCGCCCACCGCCTATATTCGTAGCAGACGACGGCGGGATATGCCCGCCACCAGCACGCAGAGGAGAATCATCATGGTCCCCCGCAAGATCCTGCTGACCCTGGCCGCCCTAGCCTTCTCCGCCGGCCTTCACGCCCAGCCCGGCGGTGCGCTGCCGCCGATGGACGACAACGCGCCTATCTTCGGTTCGCAGATGATGACCGAGCAGGAGCGCATCGAACACCGCGACCGCATGCGTGCCGCGCGCAGCCTGGAAGAGCGCGAGGCGGTGCGCGCCGAGCACCACGAACGCATGGTCGAGCGCGCCCGCGAACGCGGCATCACCCTGCCGGACGAACCGCCGCCCCGCGGCAGCGGCTACGGCGCCTCGCGCGGCATGGGGCCGGGCGGCGGTGTCGGGCCCGGCGGCGGACGCGGCATGGGTGCCGACGGCATGCCCCCGGGACGCAACCGCTGAACACGGACGATGCTGGCGGCGGCTCAACCCGTCGCACGCACCGCCAGACGCGCCGCGGCCAGATCCCAGCCGGCCCAGCCGCAGCTCTTGAACAGCACCGGACCCGCGGGCCGCGGGCAGTTCCCGCGCACCACGTCGGCCAGCGCCGGCAGGGCGGCGACATCCATGCCGGCCTGCAGCAGATCACCGGCCTCGTGCTCCGCGTCGCGGGTGTCGACCACCACCCTGCCGCGCCGTGCAATGTCGTGGCACATGGCCGCGCCCAGTTCCACCATGCGCGGGGTGAAGGCACCGACCGCGGCGATGAAGGCATCTTCGCGCGGCGGCGCATCCAGCACCGCGGCGCTGGCGGGCGTGGCGGTCACCACCAGCGGGCAATGCGCCAGGGCAGCCTGGGCGTCATCGACCACCCGGGCATCCAGTCCTAGACCGCGCGCGTGGTCTGCCAGCGCTTCCGCGCTCGCCGCGCTGCGCGAGTTGATCCACACCTCCCGCACGCCGAGTCCGGCGGCGAAGGCTTCCAGATGAGACAGGCCCTGCACCCCGGCGCCGACGATCAGCAAGGGTCCGTCGCGCCTGGGCGCCAGCCGCTGCGCCGCCAGCAGCGACACCGCCGCGGTGCGGCGCGCAGTGACCGTGGGACCGTCGAGCACCAGCTGCCGGGTGCCGGTGGCGATGTCGAACACCACCACGTCGCCCTGTATGGTCGGCCTGCGGCTGCCTGCGTTGGCCGGCGTGAAGGTGATCAGCTTGGTGATCGCCACCGCGCCGTCGTTGGCCGGCATGACGAACAGACTGGCGCCGCCCGGGAGCGGATGCTCCAGGCGTGCCGGCACGACGACCTGCGGGTCCGCCAGCAGGGCGGAGAGCTCCTCGGCGAGCGCGGGATAAGGCAGGCGGCTGGTGGTTTCGGCGGCGGTGAGCGGTATCGTGGTCATGGCAGGGCGGGCTGGCGTGAAACGGCCATCTTACCGCCCGGGCCGGCTCACATCAGTTCGAGCGCGCGCAACACGGTGATGCCGGCGCTGGTGGTCAGCAAGGAACCCAGCGTGGTCAGCGCGATGATGTTGGCCGCCAGCGGCGCGTTGCCGCCCATGGCGCGCACCATCACGTAGCTGGCCGCCGCGGTCGGCGCCGAGGACATCAGCAGCAGCACGCCCAGCTCGATGCCGCGGAAACCGATCGCCACGCCGCCGGCCACGAACAGCAGCGGAATCGCCACCAGCTTGGCGATGGCGGCGAACAGCGTGCTCGACAACTCGTCGCGCAGGCTGCGGAAATTGAGCGATGCGCCGGTACACAGCAACGCCAGCGGCAGGGTCAGGTCGGCGAAGTACTGCCCGGACTTGAGGGCGATCTGCGGCAGCTGCAGCCCGCTGGCCGACACCGCCAGGCCGGCGAGGATGCCGATGATCAGCGGATTGGTGGCGATGCCGCGGGCCATGCGCGCGATACCGCCGCCGCCGCGGTGCAGCGAGCGCTGCAGGGTGATCACCGACAGCACGTTGAACAGGATGGTGACCAGGCCGAGGTAGAGCGAGGCGGCCACCAGCCCAGCCTCGCCGTAGGCATTCACGCAGTAGGCCAGGCCGATGATGCCCATGTTGGAGCGGAACGCCCCCTGCACCACCACGCCGCGGTCGCGCGCCGGTTCGATGAAGCGCGCCACTAGCCATTCCAGCAGCAGGAAGGCGGCGAAGGTGGCGGCCATCCCGTAGCCAACCAGCGCGAAGTTGGCGGTCTCCTCGATGCGGGTCTGGCTGATGCTGATGAACAGCAGCGCCGGCAGCGCGATGTTGAACACCAGGCGCGAGCCGGCATCGACGAAGGCGTCGGTGAGCATGCCGGTGCGCAGCAGCAGCACACCGAAGCCGAGGATGACGAAGATCGGCCCGGTGACCGAGAGCGAGAAGGCGAGGATCTGCAGGAAATCGGTCATCCGTCCACCTGCCGGGCGCTCAGCGCGCCAGCGCGGCCAGGATGCGCTGGGTCAGGCGCACCGCGATCGGAATGGCGATGAAGGCCGCCGCCACCGCCAGTGGCCAGGCGATGACGAAGGCCCGCGCCCACAGGGTCAGGAAATCCGGCCGCAGGCCGAGGTTGATGAGGGTGATCACCGCCGTCATGAGGAAGGACATGATGGTCGCCATGATCACCGGCTGGATGTGCTGGGGCTTGAGTTTCATGTTCTCGTCCGGACCCGGCCGGTTCATATTCGGAAAGTCGAATATTGTCGCCGATCCGCCCCCGGCGCGCATCCGCAGAACTACCGACCGGGCCTCTGCGCGGCGGTCTAATCCACTGATTTCCTGATAAAATCGCCGCTCTTTCACCGCCTGCCCGGCTGGCCGCTGCCGCCGGCCGGCGGTTTCGCTTTTTCGCCGCCTGCACACCGATGACCGACACCCACACCCCCTACCCGCCCGAGCTGATGCGCGACGTCGCCAAGCGCCGCACCTTCGCCATCATCTCCCACCCCGACGCCGGCAAGACCACGCTGACCGAAAAGCTGCTGCTGTTCGGCGGCGCCATCCAGCTCGCCGGCACGGTCAAGGCGCGCAAGAGCGCACGCCACGCCACCTCGGACTGGATGGAAGTGGAAAAGCAGCGCGGCATCTCGGTGACCAGCTCGGTGATGCAGTTCGACTACCAGGGCCACACCATCAACCTGCTCGACACCCCGGGCCACGAGGACTTCTCGGAAGACACCTACCGCGTGCTCACCGCGGTGGATGCCGCGGTGATGGTGATCGACGCCGCCAAGGGCGTGGAAGCGCAGACCATCAAGCTGCTGGACGTGTGCCGCCTGCGCGACACGCCCATCATCACCTTCGTGAACAAGCTCGACCGCGAGGTGCGCGAGCCCTTCGACCTGCTCGCCGAGATCGAGGACGTGCTGAAGATCCAGTGCGCGCCGGTGACCTGGCCGCTGGGCATGGGCAAGGCCTTCCGCGGCGTGTATCACCTGCAGGAAGACCGCGTGCTGCGCTTCACAGCCGGCGAAGAGAAGCGCAGCGAGGCGGAGGTGATCAAGGGCATCGCCAACGCCCAGCTCGACGCCCTGTTCCCGATGGAGATCGGCCAGCTGCGCGAGGACGTGGAGCTGATCCAGGGCGCCTCCAACCCCTTCATGCTCGGCGAGTTCCTCGCCGGCAAGCAGACCCCGGTGTTCTTCGGCTCGGGTATCAACAACTTCGGCGTGCAGGAAATCCTGCAGGCACTGATCGACTGGGCGCCGCCACCGCAGGCCCGCGATGCCGGCAGCCGCATGGTGCAGCCGGCCGAAGAGAAGTTCTCCGGCTTCGTGTTCAAGATCCAGGCCAACATGGACCCGAAGCACCGCGACCGCATCGCCTTCTTCCGCATCTGCTCCGGGCGCTACAGCTCGGGCATGAAGGTCAGGCATGTGCGCGCCGGGCGCGAGATGAAGCTCGCCAACGCGCTCACCTTCATGGCCAACGAACGGGTGTTGAAGGACGACGGCGTGGCCGGCGACATCATCGGCATCCACAACCACGGCCAGCTGCAGATCGGCGACACCCTGACCGAAGGGGAGGCGCTCGGTTTCAAGGGCATCCCCTATTTCTCGCCGGAACTGTTCCGCGCCGCGCGCCTGCGCGACCCGCTCAAGTCCAAGCAGCTGCAGAAAGGCCTGCAGGAACTCGGCGAGGAAGGCGCGATCCAGGTCTTTGAGCTGGAAGGCGGCAACATGCTGCTGGGCGCGGTCGGCGTGCTGCAGTTCGAGGTGGTCGCCCAGCGCCTGAAGGACGAGTACAAGGTCGACGCGATCTTCGAATCCGCCGACATCCACACCGCGCGCTGGCTGACCTTCCCGGACGAGCTCACCCGGCGCAACTTCGAGCGCGAGCAGGCGCATCGCATGGGCAAGGACGTCGACGGCAACCCGGTGTATCTGGCCAGCAGCCGCTACAACCTGGAGGTGACCATGGAGAAATGGCCCAAGGTGGGCTTCCACGCCACCCGCGAGCACGGCCAGGTGCTGGCCTGATGCCGCGCTGACGGGCACGGGCGATGCGCGAACCGCTGGACAGCACCCGCGGCCTCGGCCGGGTGATGACCTGGCTGGGCGCGCTCGCCCTGCTCGGCGTCCTGTGGATGTTCTTCAGCGACCGGCTGGAGCAGCGCTACAACCCCAACCGCGACCTGATGGTGATGCCGGGCGCGGCCAGCGAACTGGTGCTGCAGCGCAACCGCGCCGGCCACTACGTGGCGCCGGGCACCATCAACGGCCGGCCGGTGGTCTTCCTGCTCGACACCGGCGCCACCCAGGTCTCGGTGCCGGCCCACCTGGGCGAGGAGCTCGGCCTGGTGCCGGGGGCGCCGGGCCAGGTGATCACCGCCAACGGCACGGTCACGGTGCGCAGCACGGTGATCGGCGAACTCGGCCTCGGCCCCTTCCTGGCCACCAATGTGCGCGGCCACCTCAACCCCGGCATGGGCGACGAGCAGGTCCTGCTGGGCATGAGCGTGCTCAAGCACCTGGAATTCACCCAGCGCGGCGACACCCTGATCCTGCGCGCACCAGGCCAGTGATTACCCCGTAGGAGCGGCCTTGGCCGCGATCGGACCGTTCCGCGGACAATAAACGCCGCATCGCGGCCAAGGCCGCTCCTACGGACGTGCTCGGCGGGGTCCCGCGGAACGGCGATTCGTGCCGCGCGAGCCGCTCAGGCGCGGCCGCCCAGCTTGCCGACCAGCCCGCGCAGGGTTTCCTGCAGGTCGGCGGGCATCACCACGATGCGCGAACTGCTGGAATCGCCGAGCTTCTCCAATGCGGCAATGTACTTCTCGCCCAGCAGGTAGAGCATGGGCGTGGTCTGCTCGCCGATGCCCGCGGTCACCCGGCGGATGGACTCGGCCGAGGCTTCGGCCAGCATCACCTGCGCGTTGGCGTCGCGCTTGGCCGCTTCCAGGCGCGCTTCCGCCTCCAGGATGGCGGCCTGCTTCTCGCCTTCGGCCTTGGTCACCGCGGCCTTGCGCTCGCGCTCGGCGGCGGCCTGCAGCTCCATCGCCTTCTGCATCGACTGCGAGGGCTTGATGTCCTGGATCTCCACCGATTTCACGGTGAGGCCCCAGTCCACCGCCTCGTCGGCAATGCTCTCGCGCAGCCGGGCCTTGATCTTGTCGCGCGAGGACAGCGCTTCATCCAGCTCCATCTCGCCGACGATGGAGCGCAGCGTGGTCATGATCAGGTTGCGGATGGCCTCGGAGAAGTCGGTGACCCCATACACCGCCTTGACCGGGTCGGTGACCTTCACGAAGGCGATTGCGTTGGTGAGGATCACCGCGTTGTCGCGGGTGATGACCTCCTGCTCCTGCACGTCGAGGATGATGTCCTTGGTGACCAGCTTGTAGGCCACGTTGTCCAGGTAGGGGATGAGGATGTTCAGCCCCGGGCGCAGGGTGACGTGGTACTTGCCCAGGCGCTCGACGATCCACTCCTCGCCCTGCGCCACCAGGCGCACGCCCTTGGCAATCGTCACCAGCACGAAGACCAGGACGGCGACCGCAATGATCAGACCTTCCGACATGAACACTCCCCTGAAAACCGACCGTTCAGGCCTTCGTCACCTTGACGAAGCTGCCTTCCACACTGAGCACCTTCACCCGCTCGCCGGCGGCAATCTCGCCGTCGGCCATGCAGGCCCATTCCTCCGCGCCCAGGATGGGACGCTGGAAACGCACCCGGCCACGCTGGAAGGGCGCCACCGCTCCCACCAGCAGGCCGACCTCGCCGATCACCTCGCCGGCCGCGGTACCGACCAGGGTCTTGTGATCCGAGCGCCGGAAGACGCGGAACCACAGCACCGCCATCGCCACCGATGCGACCACCCACAGGCCGATCTGCGCCGGCAGGCCCAGTCCGGGGCTGACCAGCAAGGCCAGCCCGACCAGCATCGCGCCAAAGCCGAACCAGATGACGAAGAAGGCCGGGATCGCCAGTTCCAGCAACACCAGCGCCAGGCCGGCGATCTCCCAGTGCCACCATTCGATGATCATTGAATTTTCCATCCCGCGACTCTAGCGCATCCCGACGAACTTGCGGCATGCGCGCAGGCGCCGGTGGCCATCAGAACGGCGGGTCGCCCGCCAGCGCCGGGGCGGCACCTGCCGCCGCGGACGTTTCCGCCGCCTTCAGCTCGCCGCCCAGCACCTCGACCACTGCCGGCAGCAGCAGGCGCAGTTCGCCGGTCATCAGCGCAAAGCCGGCATCGAACAGCGCCTGGGCATCGGTTTCCTTGTCGTCGAGCTGCTCGCGCACCACGTCGAGGAAGTTCAGCCGCTTGATCTCGGTCTTTTCGGTGAGCACGAAGCTCACCCGGTCGTCGAAGGTCAGCGCCAGGCGGGTGGGCAGCTTGCCGGCCGCCAGGTGGGCGCGCACGTCCTCGCCGTCCAGCGCGTGGCGCACGTAGCGCACCGCGGCCTTCTCGTCGGCCACCGAGCGCAGTTCGGCGTCCTGGTCGATGGTGAAGTTGCCCGGCGCCTCACCACCGGCCAGCCAGTCGGCCATCGCCGCCACCGGGCTGCGTTCGGTACGCACCAGCGACAGGGGCAGGGTGTCCAGGGTCTGGCGCAGCACCTCGAGCAGGTCCTCGGCGCGGGTCTGGCTGGGCGCATCCACCCCCAGCCAGCCGCCCACCGGGTCTATCCATGCGTACATCTTGCGCCGCCGGGTGAAGGCACGCGGCATCAGCTCCTGCTGCACCGCCTCGCGCAGTTCCTTCATCTGCTTGCGACCGGGCTTGTAGCCCTGCTGCGCGGCGATCTCCTCGGCACGCTCGTCGGCCACCTGGCGCACCACCGAGGGCGGCAGCAGGCGCTGCTCCACCCCCAGGGCGATCAGCCACTGGCCGCCGATCGAATGCACCAGCTGGTCGTTGCCGACCGGTGACAGCCAGCCGCGCGATTCCGGGTCCTGGCTGCCGCAGGGCACGAAACGCCGGCGCGCGAGCTGCTCGTCGAGCGCCTCCAGGCTGATGTTCCACGGCGCCGGCAGGCGATAGATCTGCAGATTCTTGAACCACATGTGTTTGCTTCCTGATCCTGGCAAAGACAAAGCCCGCGCGGTGAGCCGCTGCGGGCGGGAAAAAGGGGAAGGCGGGAGCGTCTGCTTACTGCAGGCGTCCGGACTCGGCAATCATGCGGATGACCCGCAGCGTGTCGAGGTCGGACTCGTGGTAGGCCGAGCGCACGATCTCCGCCACCTGCACGTCCTGTCCTGCCGCTTCCGGCAAGGTGGTGGCGTACTGGAAGCGCAGGAAGACCTCGCCCGGTTCCGGTTCCTCGATACTGATGGTCAGGCTGCCGCCGGCATGCTCGGCCGTGGGGGCGGACTCGAAGCGCATCCACTGCAGTTCCGCGTAGCTGACGCGGTCCTCGACCACGGCGCCGCCGAAGTGCAGCTCGCGCACCAGCGCATCCTCATGCCGTTCGCGGATCACGCAGCGCTCCAGCCCGGGGAGGAAGGCGCGCGGGTCTTCGGCACGGCACAGCAGGCCGAACCAGACCTCCTCGCGGGTCAGATTGCTCTGTGCCGGATCGGCAAGATCATTGACCTGGACCAGATGCTCGAACTTCACCTGCACGCTCCATTGCTTTCCGGGCGACAGTGTACCGTGCTCGGCGCGCGGTCTGTTGCCCTTCGTGCCGCGATCGTGGAAGCGCGGGAACAGGGCCTACAATCGCCCCATGAAACTAGAACGCCTTCTCCATTCCCAGGGTTTCGGCTCCCGCAAGGAGTGTCGCGCCCTGATCCGTGCCGGCCTGCTGAGCATTGCCGGCGAGACGATTGACGACCCGTTCGCCGACGTTTCCCCCGAAAACCTCGTCTTCTCCGTCGATGGCGACGAATGGCAGTACCGTGAAAAGGCCTACCTGGTCCTGCACAAACCGGCCAACTACGAGTGCTCCCACCAACCGCAGTTCCACCCCAGCGTGTTTTCCTTGCTGCCAGCACCCCTGGTGACTCGCGGCGTGCAATGTGTCGGCCGCCTGGACCAGGACAGTACCGGGCTGATGCTGCTCTCCGACGACGGCCAGTTCATCCATTACTGGAGCTCCGGCAAGAAGCGCGTGCCCAAGGTGTACGAGGTCGCCACCGCCGAGCCGGTTACCGACGCCCAGGTCGAGGCCTTGCTCGCCGGCGTCCAGTTGCATGACGAACCCGCGCCCATCGTCGCCGCGGCCTGCGAACGCACCGCCGAACGCGCACTGCGCCTGACCGTGACCGAAGGCAAGTACCACCAGGTCAAGCGCATGGTGGCGGCAGCCGGCAATCATGTGGACCGGCTGCATCGCAGCAGGATAGGCGGATTCGACCTGCCTGCCGAACTCGCGCCCGGGGAATGGCGCTGGCTGGACGAAGCCGATCTGGCCCGTCTGGCGGAGTTTGCCGCCCTTTCCTAGTGGTTCTCATCGGGTGGGCCGGGTCCGTGCCTGCCCACCACTCCGCTTCTTGCTGATGCCTTGCCAGCCGTTCTGCCAGTCGTCGACCGCTCGTGGTTCGAGCTTTTTCCGCGCCGAGCAGGTTGACGGTTTTCTTTCTGTTTTTAGGTTTTATATAAAAGACAAAGATGTTAACAGTGGGCCGTTTTCTGTGGATAACTCATTGACAACCTTTCCGTACAAGGGATTTCGCCACTTGAAAAACGCTTGGCAAGCCTGCCGTACGGCTGTGGAGAAAATGTAGACCGAATTCGCTCCCCGCCGTTTTTCCCCTCTTATCCACAAGCCCTCCCCATCGAACTCGTCGACTTGTCTACCGTCATGCTTCCCACCCCGGCTTCCGCTGTGCCCGATTGCGAGTTCTTCTGCCAGGTTGTGGATAACTTTGGCGATATCGGCGTCTGCTGGCGGCTGGCGCGCGATCTGGCGGCCCGCGGGCACGCTGTCAGGCTGTGGGTGGACGATTGGGCGACCCTCGCGCGCCTGTGTCCGCAGGTTGCAGGGGGCGGGGACGGGATGAGGGTGGAGGGCGTCGAACTGCGCCACTGGACGCAGGTGTTTCCGGTCGTCGAGCCGGCCAGGCTGGTGGTCGAGGCCTTCGCCTGCGAGCTGCCGGAGGCGCACCTGGCCGGCATGGCCGCGCGTCAGCCCAGGCCGGTGTGGATCAACCTCGAGTACCTGTCGGCCGAGGACTGGGTCGCCGGGGTCCATGGCATGGCCTCGCCCCATCCGCGCCTGCCGCTTACCAAGTACTTCTGCTTCCCCGGTTTCGATGCCCGCAGTGGCGGTCTGCCGCGCGAACCCGGCCTGGTCGGGGCACGCGCGGCCTTCCGGGCGGACACTGGCGCGCGGGCGCAGCTGTTCGCCGGGCTCGGCGGCGCACCGGCCGCAGATGCGCTGGTCGTCTCGCTGTTCGCCTATGGCCATCCGCAGCTTGCCGGATTGCTGGCCGCGTGGTGCGCCGGACCGCGCCCGCTCTGCCTGCTGGTGCCGGAAGGGCGGATCGTCGCGGACATCGCCGCTGCGCTCGACCTGCCCGGGCTCGCGACCGGCGACCGGGTGGTGCACGGCGCGCTGGACCTGCGGGTGATCCCCTTCGCCGACCAGGACGGCTACGACCGCCTGCTGTGGGCCTGCGACCTCAATTTCGTACGCGGCGAGGATTCCTTCGTGCGTGCCCAATGGGCGGCGCACCCCTTCGTGTGGCAGATCTACCGCCAGGCGGAGGACGTGCACCACGTCAAGCTCGATGCCTTCCTGCAGCGCTACTGTGCCGGCCTGGAGGCGACGCCCGCCGATGCGCTGCGGGCATTCTGGCGGGCGTGGAACGAGGTCGGCAGTGAGGACGGCGGCCTGCCGGACAGCCCGGCGGCCTGTTGGCCGGCCTTTGCCGCCGCGCTTCCGGCGCTGGAGGCGCATGCCGGACGCTGGGCGGCGACCCTGGCCGATCTGCCCGATCTTGTCGACACACTGGCGCATTATCTCGAAGCGGCGGTAAAATCCTGAGTTTTTAGTACTTTGCAGCGGCTTTGCCGCGGCTAGAAGACCTCAGGGAACAGCATGAAAACCGCACAGGAACTCCGCTCCGGCAACGTCATCATGGTCGGCAGCGACCCGCTCGTGGTCCAGAAGACCGAATACAACAAGTCCGGCCGCAACGCCGCGGTCGTGAAGATGAAGCTGAAGAACCTGCTCACCGGCGCGCCGTCCGAGTCGGTGTACAAGGCCGACGACAAGTTCGAAGTCGTCCAGCTCGACCGCAAGGAAGTGACCTACTCCTACTTCGCCGATCCGATGTACGTGTTCATGGACGCCGACTACGAGCAGTACGAAGTCGAGGCCGAGAACATGACCGACGCGCTGAAGTATCTGGAAGACGGCCTGCAGTGCGAAGTGGTGTTCTACAACGGCAAGGCGATCTCGGTGGAACTGCCGAACTCGGTGGTGCGCGAAGTCACCTACACCGAGCCCGCGGTCAAGGGCGACACCTCCGGCAAGGTGCTCAAGCCCGCCACCATCGGCACCGGCTTCGAACTGATGGTGCCGGCCTTCGTCGAGATCGGCGACAAGATCGAGATCGACACCCGTACCGACGAGTACAAGAACCGCGTGAAGTAAGCCGCACGCAGCGCATCGACAGGGCCCGCAATCGCGGGCCTTGTTGTTTTTGCGACGCGGATCAGGGATTTCCGCGCTTGTAATCGAAACTGAAGCCTGTAGTTTCGAACCAATACACCAAGGCTTTGCCACCCAGTCCAGGAGTCCTGCATGAAACCCCTCGCGGCGAGCTTCGTGGCCGTCCTCGCCCTCGGCCACGCAGCCTGTTCCGACACCAGTCCGCCCGAACCGCCGGCGCCGCCCGTTCCGATCGAGACCCAGCCCCCGGCGCCGGTGGTCGAACGCGAACTGCCGCCGGCGATGGTGGAACCCGAGGAACCCGCGGCCGAGCGCCCGCCGCGCGTGAGCGCGATGCCCGACCCGGCGGCCGACAAGGCGGATGACGAAGCGGCCCGCGTCTCGCGCGACCGCGACGCCAAGCAGGCCACCGAGGAAGCGGCCCGGCGCATCTTCGACGCCGCCCAGCGCCTGCGCGATGCCGGACGCGAGGCGGTCAAGGCGGTGCGCGAGTCGGGCAATCCCCCGGCGGACGAAGCATCCGCGACGGAGCCCGCAACACAGTAAGCGGCGCGTGGCCCGGCCCCTATAATCGACGCCTGACCCCAACGCCCGTCGATTACAAGAACATGCCCACCCCGCCGTCAGACCGCATCCGCATCCGCGGCGCCAGCCAGAACAACCTGCGCCGGCTCGACCTCGACATCCCGCTCAACCAGCTGCTGGTGGTCACCGGGGTGTCGGGCTCGGGCAAGTCCTCGCTGGTCTTCGACACCCTCTACGCCGAGGGCCAGCGCCGCTACGTCGAGACCTTCTCGCCCTACGCGCGCCAGTTCCTCGACCGCCAGGACCGCCCGCGGGTGGACCGCATCGAAGGCGTGCCGCCGGCCATCGCCATCGACCAGACCAACCCGGTGCGCACCTCGCGCTCCACGGTCGGCACCATGACCGAGCTGGCCGACCACTTCAAGCTGCTCTATGCCCGTGCCGCCCACCTGCACTGTCGCGGCTGCGGCGCGCGGGTGGCGCGCGACACCCCGGAGAGCATTGCCGACAGCCTGGCCGCGCGCGCCGCAGTGGCCGGCGACCCGCGCCTGGTGATCAGCTTCCCGGTGAGGGTGCCGGACAACTACAGCGAGGCGGAGATCACCGCCCTGCTCGAACAGCAGGGCTACACCCGCATCCACGCCCGCGAAGGCAACACCCTGCGGGTGGTGCAGGACCGCCTGCGCGCCTCCAGCGCCGAACGCAGCCGTCTGGTCGAGGCACTGGAAACCGCGCTGCGCCACGGCCACGGGCGCCTGTCGGTGCATGCGCTGGCGGAATCTGGCGAAGCCGAATGGCGTTATTCGGCCGACCTGCACTGCGCCGATTGCGACATCCATTACTCCGAACCGACCCCCGGCCTGTTCTCCTTCAACTCGCCGATCGGCGCCTGCGACACCTGCCGCGGCTTCGGCCGGGTGATCGGGGTGGATTTCAGCCTGGTGATCCCGGACGAATCCAAGACCCTGGCCGAAGGCGCGGTCAAGCCGTGGCAGAGCCCGTCCTTCCGCGAATGCCAGGACGACATGGCGAAGATGGCCAAGAAGTACGGGGTGGCCATGGACGTGCCTTTCCGCGAGCTCCCGGAAGAACACCGGCAGTGGGTGCTGGAAGGCGACGCCGGCTGGAAGAGCTGGGAATCCTCCTGGCCGCGCAAGTGGTACGGGGTGCGCCACTTCTTCGACTGGCTGGAGAGCAAGGCCTACAAGATGCACATCCGGGTGCTGCTGTCGCGCTACCGCAGCTACACCGAATGCCCGGCCTGCCACGGCGCCCGCCTCAAGCCGGAAGCCCTGCTGTGGCGATTGCCGCTGGGCGAGGGCGGCGGGCTGCCCATCCACGAGCTGTTCGCGCTGCCCATCGACCGCGTGCGCGACGCAGTGGAGGAACTCGCCCAGCCCGGCCGCGCGGTGCGCAGCGGCGCGGACGAGGCCACCGAGCTGGTGCTCGGCGAGATCCGCAGCCGCCTGCAGTACCTGGCCGACGTCGGCCTCGGCTACCTCACCCTGGACCGCCAGTCGCGCACGCTGTCCGGCGGCGAGGTGCAGCGCATCAACCTCACCACCGCGCTCGGCACCTCGCTGGTGAACACCCTGTTCGTGCTGGATGAACCCTCCATCGGCCTGCACCCGCGCGACATCGGCCGCATCCTCGGGGTGATGAACCGGCTGCGAGACGCCGGCAACACCCTGGTGGTGGTCGAGCACGACCCGCAGGTCATGCTGGCCGCCGACGAGTTGCTGGAGATCGGCCCCGGCCCCGGCGAGCGCGGCGGCAACATCGTCGCGCGCGGCACCCCGGCGGCGATCGCCGCCGACCCGGCCTCGGTCACCGGCCCGTGGCTGGCCGGCCACAAGCACCTGGGTAGCCGTGCCACCCGGCCGGTCGACAGCGCCACCCCGCGCCTCACCCTGCGCGGTGCACGCCAGCACAACCTGGCCGGCATCGATGTGGCCTTTCCGCTGCAGCGCCTGGTCTGCCTCACCGGGGTGTCCGGTTCGGGCAAGTCCACGCTGATCCAGGACATCCTTCATCCGGCGCTGGCCAAGCATTTCGGAGAGGGCACCGAGGCGCCCGGCGCCTTTGATGCCATCGACGGCCTGCAGCACATCGCCGGGGTGGTGATGGTCGACCAATCGCCGATCGGCAAGAGCTCGCGCTCCAACCCGGTGAGCTATGTCGGCGCCTGGGACCCGATCCGCAACCTGTTCGCCGCGCTGCCGGAGGCGAAACAGCGCGGCTACTCGCCCGGCACCTTCAGCTTCAATTCCGGCAACGGGCGCTGCCCGACCTGCACCGGCTCCGGCTTCGAGCATGTGGAGATGCAGTTCCTCTCCGACGTCTGGCTGCGCTGCCCGGACTGCGACGGCAAGCGCTACCGCCCGCAGGTGCTGGAGCTGCAATGGCGCGGCCGCTCGGTGGCCGACGTGCTGGAGATGACCGTGCGCGAGGCGCTGGCCTTCTTCGCCGACCAGCCCAAGGTGCATGCCGCGCTCGCCCCGCTGGTCGAGGTCGGCCTCGACTACTTGCGCCTCGGCCAGCCGGTGCCCACCCTGTCCGGGGGCGAGGCCCAGCGCCTGAAGCTCGCCGGCCACCTGGCCGCGGCGGCGCAGAAGAAGGGCGCCAGGCGCAAGGCCGCCGAGGCCGGCGCCCCCGGCCTGCTCTTCCTGTTCGACGAACCCACCACCGGCCTGCACTTCGAGGATGTCGCCACCCTGCTCGGCGCCTTCGACACCTTGCTCGAAGCCGGCCATTCGCTGGTGGTCATCGAGCACAACCTCGACGTGATCGCCGCCGCCGACTGGCTGATCGACCTCGGCCCGGAAGGCGGCGAAGGCGGTGGTCACATCGTCGCCGAAGGCGCGCCGGACGCGCTGCGCGCGCATCCGTCCTCGCACACCGCCGCCGCCTTGCGCGACTACGCCGCGGCGCTGGTCGACACCCGCGCGCGCGCCCAACCCGGCGTGGCCGAGGCGCCGGCGCGCTACCGCGCGGTGGCCGCGCCGGCCATCGACATCCGCCACGCGCGCGAGCACAACCTCAAGAACATCAGCCTGCAGATCCCGCGCGACCGCTTCACCGTGGTCACCGGCCTGTCCGGCTCGGGCAAGTCCACGCTGGCCTTCGACATCGTCTTCGGCGAAGGCCAGCGCCGCTACCTGGAATCGCTCAACGCCTACGCCCGCCAGTTCGTCCAGCCCTCCAGCCGGCCGGATGTGGACGGCCTGTTCGGCATCCCGCCAACGGTGGCCATCGAACAGCGCACGAGCCGCGGCGGGCGCAAGAGCACGGTGGCTACGCTCACCGAGATCCACCCCTTCCTGCGCCTGCTGTACACCAAGCTCGGCACCCAGTACTGCCCCACCTGCGAGGTGCCGGTCACCCCGCAGAGCTTCGAGGCCATCGCCGCGCAGATCCTGCGCGACTTCGACGGCCGCTCGGTGGAGCTGCTCGCCCCGCTGGTGGTGAACCGCAAGGGCCTGTACACCGAGCTCGCGCGCTGGGCCAAGGGCAAGGGTTACACCCAGCTGCGGGTGGACGGCGACTATCTGCCCACCACCAAGTGGCCCCGCCTGGACCGCTACAAGGAGCACGACATCGACCTGCCGGTGGGCATGGTGGTGGTCGGTGCCACGCAGGAAGCGGTGCTGCGCACCCAGCTCGCCGAAGCGCTCGAGCACGGCAAGGGGGTCATGAAGGTGCTGGAACTCGGCAAGGTGGGCGCCACGCCGGTCACCTTCTCCACCCTGCGCGCCTGCCCGTGCTGCGGCACCAGCTTCCCGGAGCCCGACCCGCGGCTGTTCTCCTACAACGCCAAGCACGGCTGGTGCCCGGACTGCTACGGCACCGGGCTGAAGCTGGCGGCCAAGGTGGACGACCCGGATGCGCTGGATCTGGGTGAAGCAGACGCTGCCACCGACGAACCCTGCCCGACCTGCAGCGGCGCCCGCCTGAACCCGGTGGCGCGCGCGGTACGCTTTCGCGATCGCGGTCTGCACCAGCTCGCCGCCCTGTCGGTGGATGCGGCGGCCGAGGTCTTCGGCGGGCTGGAACTCGCCAACCGCGAGGCCGAGATCGCCCGCGATCTGGTGGCCGAGATCCGCGGCCGGCTGGACTTCCTGCGCCAAGTCGGGCTCGGCTACCTGGCGCTCGACCGCGCCGCGCCCACGCTGTCCGGCGGCGAGGCGCAGCGCATCCGCCTGGCCGCCCAGCTCGGTTCCAACCTGCGCGGGGTGTGCTACATCCTCGACGAGCCCACCATCGGCCTGCACCCGCGCGACAACCAGATGCTGCTCGACACCCTGGAGGCGCTGCGCGACCGCGGCAACACCCTGCTGGTGGTCGAGCACGACGAGGACACCATCCGTCGCGCCGACCACGTCATCGACCTCGGCCCCGGCGCCGGCGTGCGCGGCGGCCGGGTGGTGGCCGAAGGGCGGCTGGCGGAGCTGATGGCCGCCCCCGAGTCGGCCACCGGACGCTACCTGCGCGCGCCGCTGGCGCATCCGATGGGCACGCGCCGCGAAGTGGCCGCCGACCATCCGGCCATCGAGGTGATCGGCGCCACGCTCCACAACCTGCACGAGGTGGCGGTGCGCCTGCCGCTCGGCCGCCTGGTGGTGGTCACCGGGGTGTCCGGCTCGGGCAAGTCCTCACTGGCGCGCGACGTGGTGCATGCCAATCTGGTGCGCCTGCTGGGCGACGCCAGCCCGGCGGGCCGGGCCAAGGCGAAGAAGGCCGGCAAGGACGCAGCGCCGGCGCCTGCAGCGGCGCTCGCCGGTTGCCGCGAGATCCGCGGCTGGCAACAGGTCGGCCGCGTGCTGGAAGTGGACCAGACCCCGATCGGCAAGACCCCGCGCTCCTGCCCGGCCACCTATGTCGGCTTCTGGGACGCCATCCGCAAGCTCTTCGCCGACACCTTCGACGCCCGCACCCGCGGCTGGAACGCCTCGCGCTTCTCCTTCAACACCGGCGCCGGGCGCTGCCCGGCCTGCGAAGGGCAGGGGCAGATCACCGTGGAGATGAACTTCCTGCCCGACGTGAAGACCCCCTGCGAGGTCTGTGGCGGGGCGCGCTTCAACCCGGAGACGCTGGCGGTGCGCTGGCGCGACAAGACGGTGGCCGAGGTGCTGGCGATGCCGGTGGACGAGGCGGTGGACTTCTTCGCCGCCCACCCGTCCATCGCCCACCCGCTGCAGCTGCTGCAGGACGTCGGTCTCGGCTACCTGACCCTGGGCCAGCCCAGCCCAACGCTGTCCGGCGGCGAGGCGCAGCGCATCAAGCTGGTCACCGAGCTGGCCAAGGTGCGTGGCCGCGCCGGGGAATCCGCGTCCACCGGCGGTCGCCCGCTGCCGGCGGAGAAGCACACCCTGTACGTGCTCGACGAGCCCACCGTAGGCCTGCACATGGCCGACGTGGAGAAGCTCATCCACGTGCTGCAGCGCCTGGCCGATGCCGGCCACACCGTGCTGGTCATCGAGCATGACCTCGACCTGATGGCCGAGGCCGACTGGATCGTGGACATGGGCCCGGAAGGCGGCGACGGCGGCGGCCGGGTGGTGGCCGAGGGCCCGCCGGAGGCGATCGTTGCCACCAAGGGCTCGCATACCGGACGCCACCTGGGCGAGTTCCTCGCCGCGCGTGCCGGGAACCGAATCGCCGGACGGTGATCCATCAGGCATTTATCGCAACGCACAACGGAATGAGATCGATGAATCGCAAGCGCATCCGCGTCTGGGACCTGCCGACGCGCCTGTTCCACTGGTCCATGGTCGTGGTCGTCACCGGGGCGATCGTGACCGGGCTGAACGGCGGCAACATGATGATCCACCACCAGCGCCTGGGGGTGATCCTGGTCGGCCTGATCGCCTTCCGCCTGGCCTGGGGTTTCCTCGGCTCGCACACCGCGCGCTTCAGCAGCTTCGTGCGCGGCCCGGGCGCCATCGCCGCCTACCTGCGCGGCCAGTGGCGGGGTATCGGCCACAATCCGGTCGGCGCACTGTCGGTGCTGGCCCTGCTCGCGGTGTTCGGCTTCCAGGCGGTGAGCGGCCTGTTCACCAACGATGACATCGCCTTCGAGGGACCCCTGCGCGATCTGGTGGACAAGGCCACCAGCGACTGGATCACCGGCATCCACGGCAGCATGCTGTGGTGGCTGGCGGCGCTGGTAGCGCTGCATGTCGGTGCGGTGCTGTTCTACCTGCATGCGAAGAAGGAGAACCTGGTGCGGCCGATGCTCACCGGCTGGAAGGAGGTGGACGAACCCGTTCACGAGCCGGCGGGCAAGGGCGGGCTGGCGGCCTTCGTGGTGGCGCTGGTCATCGGTGTGGCGGCAGCCTGGGTCGCGGCTGGCGGCCTGCTGCCGCCGCCTCCGCCGCCGCCCGACCCGGCCACGCTGCCGGCCTGGTAAGACGCTCCAAGAAAAACGGCCACCCTCGGGTGGCCGTTTCGTCGTCCGGTGCGTCCGGCCAGGCTTACTTGGCGCGGAACTGGTCGTGACAGGCCTTGCAGCTTTCGCCGACCTTGCCGAAGGCGGCCTTGATCGCGCCCTGGTCGCCGGTGGCGGCGGCGGCGGCCAGCTCGTTGGCAGCAGTGTTGAAGTTGCCGGCCAGCTTGCCGACTTCCGGCATGTTCTGGAAGAACTCGGGCTTCACCTTGGTCTCGTGGAAGCCGCTGCCCTTGTCGCTGCCGGCCGGGTAGAGCGCGCCCATGCCGGAGTTGGCCACGGCGGCGATGACGTTGGCGGCTGCGACGATCTGGTCCTTGTTGTACGGCACCGCGCCGTCGACCACCTGGGCCTTGATCTTGCCCATGTTCCAGCTCATGAAGGCGTAACCGGCCTGGCGGAACTTGATCGCGTCCTCGGTCTTCATCTGCGCGAGGGACACGGTGGCGACGGACAGGGTGGCAACGCCGAGCACGGCGCCAGCGAGGAGTTTCTTCATGGATGACCTCTCGATGTGTTTGTTGTAGGGAGATTGCTGCACTGCAGGAAACGGCGGACCGGACGGAACTCCGACGCCGGCGATGCAAAATGGTTCATCCGAGTTTATCAGCGTTCCTGAATATGCCGTAGACGTCGGTACCCGGCGGCGAGCGACGCATGGCGGGAAACTATTAAAGGAACTCGTGCGAAGGTCGTAGATAATGGCGACCTGCAACCGAAAACCAGCCGGCCATTGGGCCGGCAACAGGAGTACATCATGCGTCGCCTGGCCGACATGCCGATCTGGTTCCGCCTGACAGCCGTGATCTGGCTGATGCTGATCCTGGCGTGGTCCACGATGATCATCTGGGAAACCCAGGTGAATCGCGAAACCGCGATCGAGCAGGCGGAGGATTTCGCCGCCACCGTCAACGAGATGACCATGGCCGGCCTGACCGGCATGATGATCACCGGCACGGTCGATCAGCGCGATGTCTTCCTCGACCAGATCAAGGAGCTCTCCGCGGTGCGCGACCTGAAGGTGCTGCGCGGCGAAGCGACCTCCCGCCTGTACGGGCCGGGCCACGCCGCGGAGCGGGCCACCGATGCGGCCGAGAACGCCGCACTGGCCAGCGGCGAGACGGTGATGCGCGTCGAGCGCGACGACCAGTACGGCGAACACCTGCGCGTGGTGGTGCCGGCGCGGGCGTCCGCAAACTACCTGGGCAAGGACTGCCTGGTCTGCCACCAGGTGCCCGAGGGCACGGTGCTGGGCGCGGTGAGCATGCGCATCTCGCTCGACAAGGTGAATGCCGCGGTCGAGAGCTTCCGCAACAAGATCTTCCTCTTTGCGGTGCTGGTGTCGGTGCCGCTGCTCGGCTTCGTCGTGCTGTTCGTGCGCTCCTTCGTCACCCGGCCGCTGTCGCACCTGACCGACAGCCTGTCCGACATCGCCCGCGGCGAAGGCGACCTGACCCGCAGGCTGGAAGTGCGCGGCAAGGACGAGATCGGCCACACCGCCAACACCTTCAACCAGATGATGAGCACCATCGGCGGCCTGGTGAAGCAGGTCAGCCAGTCGGCCGAAGCGGTGGCCCAGTCGGCGCGCAGCCTGTCGCAGAGTGCCGCGCGGGTGGCGGAGAGCTCCCACCTGCAGAACGACCAGTCGGTGAGTGCGGCCGGTGCGGTCGAGGAGATGCTCGGCAACATCACCCACATCGCTTCCAGCACCGAGAGCGTGCGCGACCGTTCGCGGGAGAGCCTGGTGCGCTCGCAGGAAGGCAAGAGCAGCCTGTCGCAGCTAATCGGCGAGGTTAGCCATGTGCAGGAGGCGGTGCGCCACATGGCCGAGTCGGTGACCGCCTTCGTCGAGTCCACCCAGTCGATCACCACCATGACCCAGGAAGTGCGCGAGATCGCCGAGCAGACCAACCTGCTGGCCCTCAATGCGGCGATCGAGGCGGCGCGCGCCGGCGAGCAGGGCCGCGGCTTCGCAGTGGTGGCCGACGAGGTGCGCAAGCTGGCCGAGAAGTCGGCGCGTTCGGCCAGCGAGATCGACGAGATCACCCAGGAGATCACCCGCCAGTCGCAGTCGGTGCAGAAATCCATCCAGCGCGGCATGGAGCACCTGGATTCGAGCCGCAAGGCCGCCGACGTGGTGTCCGACGTGCTCGATGCCGCCAACGCCTCGGTCACCGAGGTGGGCGACGGCCTGGACCGCATTGCCAGCGCCACCGAGGAGCAGCGCCGCGCCAGCGAGCAGGTCACCTCAAACATCGAGGCGATCGCCTCGATGGCCAAGGAGAACAACCACGCCATCGAGGACACCGTGCAGGCCGCCCAGGAGCTCGAGCGCCTGGCTGCCGGGCTGCAGGAATCGGTGTCGCGCTTCCGCGTCTAGCGCGGGTCCGTCCGCACAAGAAAAAACCCCCGGCCACACGGCCGGGGGTTTTGTTTTTCAGGCTGTCCGTTTTGCCGCTCAGCCGATGCGTACCGGCACGAACAGGCGCGCGTCGCCGCGCTGGATCAGCAGGGCGAAACGGTTGCCGGCGGCGGCGAGCAGCTTGCGGAAATCATCCACGGTGCGCACCGGCTGATTGTTGAGCGCGAGTATCACGTCGCCCGGCTGTAGGCCGGCGCGTGCCGAGGGGCCGGTAGCCTGCTCGACCACCAGGCCGCCGGCGACGCCGAGCTGGCCGGCCTCCTGGGAAGTCAGCGGGCGCGCCGCCAGGCCGAGCCGGCCGCCGGTGCTTTCGCTGCCTGCCGATTCGGTGCCGGCCAGGGTCTCGCCGCCCATCTCGCCCAGCACCGCGCTCACCTCGCGCTTGCGCCCGTCGCGCCACAGTTGCAGGCGCACCTTGCTGCCCGGACGCTTCTCGCCAATGATGCGCGGCAGGTCGGCCGAGTCGGCCACCTCGACGCCATCTACCCCGAGTACCACGTCGCCCGGGCGGATGTCGGCTTTCTCGGCTGCGCTGCCGGGCTCGACGCTGGACACCAGCGCGCCCTTCGCCTTGTCGAGGCCGAAGGATTCCGCCAGCTCGGTGCTCACCCCCTGGATGGTCACCCCCAGCTTGCCGCGCTGTACCCGGCCGAACTCGACCAGCTGGTCCTTGACGTTCATCGCCACGTCGATCGGGATGGCGAAGGAGATGCCCATGAAGCCGCCGGAACGCGAGTAGATCTGCGAGTTGATGCCGACCACCTCGCCCGCCAGGTTGAACAGCGGTCCGCCCGAGTTGCCGGGGTTGATCGCCACGTCGGTCTGGATGAAGGGCACGTAGTTCTCGTCCGGCAGGCGGCGCGCCTTGGCGGAGATGATGCCGGCGGTCACGGTGTTGTCGAAGCCGAAGGGCGAACCGACCGCCACCACCCATTCGCCCACGCGCGAGCGTTCCGGGTCACCGATCTTCACGGTCGGCAGGCCGGTGGCGTCGATCTTCAGCAGGGCGATGTCGGTGCGCCGGTCGGTGCCCACCACCTTGGCCTTGAACTCCCGCTTGTCGATCATGCGCACGGTGACTTCGGTCTCGCCTTCGCCGACCACATGGGCATTGGTCAGCACGTAGCCGTCCGGGCTGACGATGAAGCCCGAGCCGATGCCGCGGCTGATACGCGGGCCGGCGCCGGGCTGGCCGGGCATACCCGGCAGCGGTACGCCGAAACGACGGAGGAAATCGTAGAACGGGTCGTCGGCGAACGGATTGCCGTCGGCCATCGGCGCGCTCGTCTCCTTGACCACGCTGATGTTCACCACCGCTGCGCCGACCTCTTCGACCAGGTCGCCGAAATCGGGCAGGCCGTAGCGCCCGGGAGCGACCGCGGTCGCCGGCGCGCCGGCGGTGTCGCTGGCATGGGAGGACGATACCGTGAAGCCCTCGGGCAGGCAGGCGGCGAGCGCCAGGGCCAGGCTACTGGCAAGGATCAGGTTTCGCATCGTGATCGTTTTCCGCGTTGGTTGATGACAGGGCTGTGGACGCGAAACGGCGGATGCCGTTCCCCGGAAGGAAGCTGGGGTCGCCGCGGCGTGCTTCAAGCCCTCCGTGCGCAGCGCTCAGAAGCTCGCGCGCAGGCTGAGATGGATCTGCCGGCCGACCTCGGTGGCCGGCCGGTCGCCGCGGGCGAACTGCAGCGGGCGGTGGACCAGCTCCTGGTGGCGGCCGAGCAGGTTGATCCCCGACAGGCGCAGTTCCACCGGCGTATTGCCCACCCGCAGGCTACGCGCCACGCTGAGGTCCAGCGTGGTGTAGGCCGGGACCTGATAGCGGAAACCCTGCACGTAGCCCGATCCGGCCTCGATCGGCCCCATGCGCAGCACGCTCAGCGACCCCTGCCAAGCGCCGAAGCGCTGCAGCCAGGTCAGGCCGGCGGTGTAGGGCGCCACGCTGTCGCGTACCGCGCGCTCGCCGCTCGATACGTGGATCAGCGTGTGGTTGAAGATCAGCTCGCCGTCGGTCCATGGGCGGAAGCGCAACTGGTACTCCAGGCCGTTGAGCTGTACCTCGTGCGGGTGGTTTTGCCAGCGCGAGGAACCGAGGACCTGCTGGACGACCGGCGGGTTGGCCACCGGCAGGCCGTCCACCGACAGCGGATCGGTCTGGGTCACCGCGCTGCGCAGCACGAGGTCCTGGATGCGCTCGTGGAAGATCCGCAGGTCGAACAGACCGGCGCCGTCCTGCAGCACGTCGAGGAAGCCGATCTCGAAGGCGTCGATGCGCTGCGGCTTGATGTCCGGATTCGGCCGGAAGCGGTAGTTCAGCACCTCGCCCTTGTGCACGATGCGCACGTCGGCTTCGCGTTCGAACAGGGTGGGCTGGCGCCAGGCGCGCGACCAGCCGGCCCGCCAGGTCTGGGTGCCGCCCGCTTGCCAGTTGAGGAACAGGCGCGGCGCGAGGCGGACGCGGTCCTCGTCGATGCGTTCGGCCATCGCCCCCGCGTTGAGCAGCCATGCCGGCGCCAGGCGCCATTCCAGGTTGGTGAACAGCCGCCACTCGTGCTGGCTCTGCGCACTCTTGCCATAGAACAGGAAGGGTGCATCCAGCCAGTCGCGGCGCCATTCGGCACCCCACAGGACCTGCATGCTGTCGCTGGCGCGGAAGCGGTGCTGCAGCTCGAGGTTGTCGCGCCGGCTGTTGCGGTTGTTGTTGACCGGGATGCGCTTGGCATCGAGCAGGTAGGCGCGTGCGGCCGGATCGGTGATGGCGTCGATGTTGCGGCTTGAATCGACGAACCATTCGTCCCGGGTGCGCTCGCGGTTGTGGTAATAGGCCAGCGACCACTCCTCGTCCGGTCCCGGGCTGTGCCGCCAGCGCAGGTGCAGGCTGCGGTCGAGGTGGCGGGCGGTGCGCGTGCCGCTGCTGTCGAACAGCACGTCGGGGTAGCCCATGTCGCGCTCGCCTTCGCTCAGGCCCGCGCTCAGGGTGAGCTCGTCGTGCTCGCCCAGGCGCAGGTCGCCGCGCAGGTTGAGCACCCGGATGTCGCGTCCGTCGTGGGTGCCGGGCATGCCATGGTCGTGCTGGCGATGCACGCTGAGGCGCAGGCCCAGCGGGCCGTCCTGCATCACCAGGCGCCCGCCGGCATCGGCGATGCCGTTGCTGCCGAGATTCACGTGCGCCGAACTGCCGGCCTCCGCAGCGGTATGGCGGGTGATGATGTTCACCACGCCGAGAAAGGCGTTGGAGCCGTAGGCGGCCGAGTCCGAGCCGCGCACCACCTCGATGCGTTCGATGTCCTCGATGGCGATCGGCAGCGCGCCCCAGTCGGCGCCGCCGAAGTAGTAGGGCGAATACACCGAACGCCCGTCGATCAGCACCTGCATCTGGTTGGGATAATCGGAGCCCAGCCCGTGGTAGGTCACCCACTGGTCGTTGCCGCGCTCCTGGCCGACCTGCATGCCGGGCACCAGGCGCAGCAGGCGGGCCAGATCGCGGTAGCCGGTGGCGGCGATCTGCTCGGCGTCGATCACCGTGACCGCGCCGGGCGTGTCCTGCAGCGGCTGCGGCAGGCGCGACACGGTGAGCACCACGGGCAGGGCTTCGAAGAAGAAGGCCTCGTCGCCTGCGTGATGCACGCCATCGGACGCCGCAGCAACGGCGGTGAGCCCGAGCCCGCAAAGGGTGCCAAGTAGGTGTTGCCGCGACATGCCGTTAGTGAACTCTGCGCTTCGTGCGTACGTCATCCAGGGTATGCCATTCGACGCATACCGCCCGGGTCCCGAGTATATCGCCTTGTCACGGCCTGCGCAGAAACCTGCGGAGGGGGTAACATCAGGCATCCGCAACAACCGGCCTGCCTCGGCGCGGCAGGAGCCGCCATGACGCTCACCGATCTCCGCTATCTCGTCGCACTGGCCCGCGAACGCCACTTCGGGCGGGCGGCCGAAAAATGCCATGTCAGCCAGCCCACGCTGTCGGTGGCGATCAAGAAGGTCGAGGAAGAGCTCGGTGTGCAGTTGTTCGAGCGCAGCGCCACCGAGGTGAAGATCACCGAAACCGGCCGGCGCATCGTCGCCCAGGCCGAGAAAGTGCTGGTCGAGGCCACCCAGATTCACGAGATCGCCGCCGCCGGCAAGGACCCGCTGTCCGGCCCGCTGCGCCTCGGGGTGATCTACACCATCGGCCCCTACCTGCTGCCGCGCCTGATCCCCCGGGTGCACCAGCTGGCACCGCGCATGCCGCTGATCATCCAGGAGAACTACACCGCCCGTCTCGCCGATGCGCTCAAGCGCGGCGAGCTCGACGTGATCATCATCTCACTGCCCTTCGACGAACCGGGCGTGGTCGCGCAGCCGGTGTATGACGAACCCTTCCGTGTGCTGATGCCCAGCGCCCACCCGTGGGCGCAGACTACCGAAGTCAGCGCGGAACAGCTGGCGGACGACCAGTTGCTGCTGCTCGGCGCGGGCAATTGCTTCCGCGATCAGGTGCTCGAGGTCTGTCCGCAGTGCCGCAATGTCGGCGGGCTGCAGCGCACGCTGGAGGGCAGTTCGCTGGAGACCATCCGCCACATGGTGGCCACCGGCCTGGGGGTGACCGTGCTGCCCAGCTCGGCCGCCGACGAGCTGGAGGCGCAGAACAACCTGATCGCGGTGCGACCCTTCGCCGAACCGGAGCCGGCGCGCCGTGTGGCGCTGGCCTGGCGGGTCACCTACCCGCGCAGCGGAGCGATCGACGTGTTGCGTACCGCGATCCTCGAATGCGGGCTGCCCGGCGTACGGCCGGTGGGGCGCGCCCACTTGCCGGAACCGGCCTGAGGCAGGCCGGCGCATGACCCTGCCAGCCTCATAGTTTTTCGGCATGCCGCCCATCCCCGGAATCAATTGGCCGGGGCGGCGTGAATCGAATAGCATGAAACCGACTGGCCAGCGCGGCCGCACAATCCGACAGCAAGGAGAACGACGATGGACATTGACATCGGCATCAACAAGAAGGATCGGGCCAAGATCGCGGACGGCCTGTCGCGCCTGCTGGCCGACAGCTACACCCTGTACCTGACCACCCACAACTTCCACTGGAACGTGACCGGACCGATGTTCAATACCCTGCACCTGATGTTCGAGGCGCAGTACAACGAGCTCGCGCTGGCGGTCGACCAGATTGCCGAGCGCATCCGCGCGCTCGGCTTCCCGGCCCCGGGGACCTACAAGGAATTCCAGAAGCTCACCAGCATGAGCGAGCCGGACGGCGTGCCGAACGCCCAGGAGATGATCCGCCAGCTCGTACTTGGCCAGGAGGCGGTGATCAAGACCGCGCGCAGCGTGGCCCCGCTTGCCGACAAGGCGAGCGACGAGCCGACCCTGGACCTGCTGACCCAGCGCATGCAGGTGCATGAGAAGACCGCGTGGATGCTGCGCAGCCTGCTCGAGAGCTGAGCCGGCGGCAGGCATGAAGCAGAACGGGCCCGTGTGGGCCCGTTCTGCTTTTGGAGGTGGCGCGGCCGCTCAGCCCGCCTTGGTGGCGCGCTTGCGCGTCGCCGCCGCCTTGGTGCCCTTGTCGGCGGCACCGGCCTTGGGCGTCTTGGTCTCGAACTCGAAGCCGACCTTGCCATCCGCGCCACGCACCAGGAAGGCCGAGAACTTGCGGCGGGTGCGTGCCGAGACGAAGCCCTTGAGCAGTTCGGTGCGGCCTTCGGCAAGCAGCCTGGCCATCTGTTCGCGCTCGATGGGCTGCTGCAGGATGATCTTGCCGGAGCGGAAGTCGCAGCTTTTCTGCGGCCCCACCGATTTCTCGCACACATAGGCCATGCCGTGCTCGAACACCCCGCCGCCGCACTTGGGGCAGGGGCCGAGTGACTGCTGGTCGGAGAAATCCACCGGCTCGGCGGATTCGTCGTCCTTGGGCTGGCCGAAGTCGAAGGTCGGCTGCTTGTCGTCGTTGAGCACGATCTCGGCGTTGAACAACCGGCCCATCTTGTTGCGGAAGCCCGTCAGCGGGCCGACCTTGCCGGTGCGCAGCAGGGTCTCGATCTCCTCGTACTCGAACTGCCGACCGGCGACGATCTTCCAGGTGCTCCACTCGCAGGCCTGGCAGGCGAACTTCTTGTAGTTCTCCTTCACCGTGCCGCCGCACTTCGGGCAGGGCGTCTTCAGGGTGGCAAAGTCGCCCGGTACGGTGTCGGACTCGAAGCGTTTGGCGCGCTCGACCACCTCGCGGGTCATCTCCGCGATCTCGTTCATGAAGGCTTCGCGCGACAGCTCGCCGCGCTCCATGCGCGAGAGCTTGTACTCCCAGCCGCCGGTCAGTTCCGGTGAGGTCAGCGCGGTTACGCCCAGGCCCTTGAGCAGGGTGATCAGCGAGAAGGCCTTGGCGCTGGGGATCAGCTCGCGCCCCTCGCGGTGCAAATACTGCTCGGTGATCAGGCCTTCGATGATCTGTGCGCGGGTGGCCGGGGTGCCGAGGCCGCGTTCGGCCATCGCCGCGCGCAGCTCCTCGTCGTCCACCATCTTGCCGGCGCCTTCCATGGCGGACAGAAGGGTGGCTTCGTTGAAGCGTGCCGGCGGCTTGGTGACCAACGCCTTGACCAGCACCTCGTCGGCATTCACCGTCTCGCCGGCGCTGATCGGCACCAGCTGCGGGCCGCCGTCCTTGTCGTCCTCGCTGGCCGCGGCCTTGCCGTACACCGCCAGCCAGCCGGGGTTCACCAGCACCTTGCCCTCGGTCTTGAAGGCTTCGCCCGCGACCCGGGTGATGCGGGTGGTGATGCGGTACTCGGCGGCCGGGTAGAACACCGCCAGGAAGCGGCGGGTGACCAGGTCGTAGATCTTCTGCTCGGCTTCCGACAGGCTCTTCGGCAGCGTCCCGGTGGGGATGATGGCGAAGTGGTCGGAGATCTTGGCGTTGTTGAAGATGCGCTTGTTGGGCCGCACCCAGCCCTGGCGGGCGATTTCGTTGGCGAAGGGCGCGTAGTTGTCCGGCAGCGTGCGCAGCACGTCCTTGACCGTCGGCAGGTAGTCTTCCGGCAGGGCGCGCGAATCGGTACGCGGGTAGGTCAGCACCTTGTGCTTCTCGTACAGCGCCTGGGCCAGCTGCAGGGTGACCCGCGCCGAGAAGCCGAAGCGGCCGTTGGCCTCGCGCTGCAGGCTGGTGAGGTCGAAGAGCAGCGGCGACAGCTGGGTGGAAGGCTTGGCCTCCTCGCTCACCGTACCGGACTTGCCCTCGCACTTGGCGCGGATGGCCTCGGCCTGGGCTTTGTCCCACAGGCGGAAGGCGGTGGCGTGCTCGTCGCCTTCGGGCTTCTTGAACTTCTCGTCGAACCAGCGCCCCGGATAGTGCCCGGCGGCGCAGGCGAAATCGGCTTCCAGCTCCCAGTAGTCGCGCGGCTTGAACTTGCGGATGCGCTCCTCGCGCTCGACCACGATGGCCAGCGTCGGCGTCTGCACCCGCCCCACGGTGGTGAGGTGGAAGCCGCCGGTCTTGGAGTTGAAGGCGGTCATCGCGCGGGTGCCGTTGATGCCGATCAGCCAGTCGCTCTCGGCGCGGCAGATGGCCGCCGAGCGCAGGCCTTCGACCTCCTCGGCGGCGCGCAGGTGGGCGAAGCCGTCGCGGATGGCCTGCGCGGTCATCGACTGCAGCCACAGCCGGCGCACCGGCTTGTCGCTCTTGGCGTGCTGCACGATGTAGTTGAAGATCAGCTCGCCCTCGCGCCCCGCGTCGCAGGCGTTGATCAGGCCGCCGACGTCCTTGCGCTTGATCAGCCGGGTGAGCAGCTTGAGGCGGTCGTCGGTTTTCTCCACCGGTTTCAGCGCGAAGCGCGGCGGGATCACCGGCAGGTGGGCGAAGGTCCATTTGCCGCGCTTGACCTCGTATTCTTCCGGCACCACCAGCTCGAGCAGGTGGCCCACGGCCGAGGAGAGCACGTATTCGTCGGACTCGTAGTGGTCCTTTTCCTTGGTAAAGCCGCCCAGCGCGCGGGCGATGTCCGCTGCGACCGAAGGCTTCTCCGCGATGATCAGTTGCTTGCTCATGCCGTTGGGATGTTGGCCGGACGCGTCAGGAACGACGCCGGCGGGTGGATGTGGAGCGGCGGATGATAAGCAGCCGGCCGTGGCGCTTGCAAGCGGCGCCACGGGAAGGGATCACTGTACGGCCAGCATGTCCTCGTCGTCGCCGTTGAGCAGTTCGTCCAGGATCAGGCTGTCCATTGGCTGTTCCTGCTGCCAGAGGACCATCAGGACGATGACCTTGAGCCGGTGGAGATTCACGCTGAAGCGATCCAGCGCCATGGCCCGCTCGATGATCAGTTCGCGGGTCAGCGCGTCGAGCACCCCGGCGTTCTCCAGAAAGGCGATGAAGCCGCGGCATTCCGCATTCAGGCGGGCCATCTCGGCTTCGGCGTAGATGCGTACCGAGTCGCTCTCGGGAGAAATCTCCGGGCGGGCGGTATGAGCCATCTCGCGCAGCCCGGACAGCCATTCGAGCGCCTCGCTGATCTCCTCGTCCTCGAAGCCGGCGGCGGACAGCTTGCGCGCCAACTGGTCGGATGCCGGGCAGGCGCCCGCATGGACGTAGCTCTCGAAGAGGTAAACCAGTATGTCGAACAAGATGACCTCCTGCTGGGCGGCGACGGGTGATGATTGTTGCGATGCTGCGGACACGGGCCCCGCTGCGGGCGGGGCGGCGCGCTGCCGGCAGGTTCAGCGGCGCTGGAACCGGCCGCCGGGCAGGCGGGCGATGCGACCATCCAGTTCCATGGGCAGCAGGATGGCGTACAGCGCATCCACCGTCAAGCCGCTGCGCGCGGCGAGGGTGTCGAGGTCGACCGGGTCGTGGCCCAGGTGGACCAGCAGGGCGGCAGCGGGATCGTCGGCCGCAGCGGCGGGGGTTTCCGCTGCCGGCGGCGGTTCGCCGGGCGCTGGGTTCGTGGGTGTACCCCAGTGCAGTTCTTCCAGGATGTCGGCGGCGGTTTCCACCAGTTTGGCGCCGTCGCGGATCAGCCGGTGGCAGCCGCGCGACAGGGGCGAGTGGATGGAGCCGGGAATGGCGAACACCTCGCGCCCGCCCTCGGCGGCCAGCCGCGCGGTGATCAGCGAGCCGCTGCCCAGCGCCGCCTCGACCACCAGCACGCCGCGCGCGAGGCCGGCGATCAGGCGGTTGCGGCGCGGGAAATTGTGCGGCAGCGGCGGGGTGCCGAGCGGGAACTCGCTGAGGATCAGGCCGCGCTCGGCAATGGCGCGCGCCAGCGCCTGGTTGCGGGCCGGGTAGATGCGGTCGGCGCCGGTGCCGATGACCGCGACCGTTGCGCCGTCCGCGGCTTCGAGCGCACCGCGGTGGGCGGCCGCGTCTATGCCCAGGGCGAGTCCGCTGACGATGGCGAAGCCGGCCTCGGCCAGAGCGCGGGCAAAGGCGCGGGCATTGTCCTGGCCCTGTGCGGTCGCCGAGCGCGCCCCGACCAGGGCCAGGGCCGGACGGGTGAGCAGCGCCGGCTCGCCCTTGGCGTAGAGCAGCACCGGTGGGTCGGCGGTGTCCAGCAGGCTGCGGGGGTAGGCCGCATCGGCCAGGGTGAGGACGTGGTTGCCGGGCTCCAGCGCCCAGGCCAGCGTGGCGTCGATGGCGGCCTGGTCGGGCGGGGCCAGCAGGGCGTCGGCGATATCGCGGCCGACCACCGCAATCAGCGCGCTGCGCCCGGCGGCAAAGATGGAATCGGGCAGGCCGAAGGCGGCGAGCAGGCGGCGCTGGCGTTCAGGGCCGACGCCGGGGGTGAGGGTAAGCCGCAGCCAGGCGGCAAGGTCCGGCTGCGGCGTCAAGACTCAGGGTTTGCGGATGCTGTCGCCCACGGTGACCTGGCCGTCGGTGTTCATCACCAGGGCGTAGGAGACGCGGTCGAAGACGCGGAACACGAAGGCCAGGCCGTAGCGCTGCTCCGGCAGGGCGATGGTTTCGCCCTCGTACTTGACGCTGCCGCGGTTGCGCCACAGGGCGACCACGTGGCCGCTTTCCAGGCCCTCGCGCTCGCCGGCGCCGAGCACCACGACGTGGTGCATCCCGGTGACCTCGACCCCGCGGTGGATGGCGACGATACGGCCATTGACCTCGGTTTCCGGCGCGTGCGGCGCATAGGAGAACACGGTGGGCACCTCGCTGGGCAGCATCCGGTCGCCCTGGCCGATCTCCTCGAGGGCGCGCACCAGCTGCAGGGTGGCGGGCTGGCCGTGTTCGGTGACCCGCGCGGAGCCGAGATGGACCGCCTGGTAGGCGAGCACTTCCTTGGTCATCGGGTCGACCAGGGCTTCGGCCTTGCGATAGACCTCCCAGCTGTCCTGGTCTGCGGTCACGTCCTTGGCGAACACCGTGTCGCCGCCGCCGGCATAGACCCGGCTGCCGTCGTTGGCGATGATGGTCGCGGAGTTGGCGATATCCTCGTCATCGACCACCAGCGGCGCGACGAGGAAGGGCTGGATCACGTCCAGCGGAATGCTGGGGATGGGTTGCGCGGCCGGTTCGGAGTAGACCTGCGGGTGGAGCTTCTGGTCCTGCGTGCCGAGGCGGCGGCCGATGCTCAGCCAGGGGCCGTTGCGGTCGAGGAAGATCACCTGGCCGGGATAGATCAGGTGCGGGTTGCGGATCTGTTCGCGGTTGAGCCGCCAGACCTCGGGCCAGCGCCACGGCTGCTTGAGGAAGCGCCCGGAGATGTCCCACAAGGTGTCGCCGCGCACCACGGTGTAGGTGTCTGGGGCGTCGTCCGCGATCTCGACCGGCGCCTGGGCTGCCGCGTTGCCGGCCAGCAGGGCCGCTGCGCTGAGAAGGAGAGGGAATATAATGCGGATCATTGCTCGCTTCCGGTTGGTGCGGGCCGGGGATAACCGGTCCGGAACGCTTGAGGCCGTGAGCAAGTCGAAGCGGCTGATTCGACAACCGTTCCGCCTCGCATGTCCGACCCAGCACATGGGCATGCCAAAGCGCTTGAAATTCTGCACGTAATGTCTTAACCCGGCAAGCATTTATGGCCCTACTACCTATCCTTCGCTATCCCGATCCCCGCTTGCACACCCGGGCCGCCCCGGTGACCACGGTCGACGACGAGATCCGCACGCTGGTGCGCGACATGGCCGAAACCATGTACGAGGCCCCGGGTATCGGCCTGGCCGCCACCCAGGTGAATGTGCACAAGCGGGTGGTGGTCATCGACGTGTCGGAAGACCGTTCGGCGCTGATGGCCTTCATCAACCCCGAGATCCTCGAGCGCGATGGCGAGCAGGTATGCGAGGAAGGCTGCCTGTCGGTGCCGGGCATCTACGAGAAGGTGACCCGTGCCGAACACGTCAAGGTGCGCGCCCTCAACGGCGACGGCGAACCCTTCGAGCTCGAGGCCGACGGCCTGCTGGCCGTGTGCATCCAGCACGAGATCGACCACCTCGACGGCAAGGTCTTCGTCGAATACCTCTCGCCCCTCAAGCTCAACCGCATCAAGACCAAGCTGGCCAAGAAGGCGCGCATCACCGCCTGAGCGACCGGAGCGCGGCGGCGGGAGCGGCCCTGGCCGCGATTGCCGATCCGCGCGCCGCGGCATGCCGCCATCCATCCGACGAGAACCCCGATGTCCGCACTCAAGGTCGCCTTCGCCGGCACCCCCGACTTCGCCGCCCAGGCCCTGAAGGCCATCATCGACGCCGGCTTTGCCGTGCCGCTGGTGCTGACCCAGCCCGACCGTCCGGCCGGGCGCGGCATGAAGCTCACCCCCAGTCCGGTCAAGGAAGTGGCCCTGGCGCACGGCATTCCTGTGGACCAGCCCGAGCGCCTGCGCACGCCCGAGCAGCGCGCCGCGCTGGCGGCGGTGACCCCCGATGTGCTGGTGGTGGCGGCCTATGGCCTGCTGCTGCCGCCCGAGGTGCTCGCCCTGCCGCGCCTGGGCTGCATCAACATCCACGCCTCGCTGCTGCCGCGCTGGCGGGGCGCCGCGCCCATCCACCGGGCGATCGAGGCCGGCGACGCGCAGAGCGGGATCACCATCATGCAGATGGACGAGGGCCTGGATACCGGGCCCATGCTGCTCGCCCGCAGCATCCCCATCCTGCCCGAGGACACCACCGGCAGCCTGCATGACCGCCTCGCCGCGCTTGGCGCGGACCTGGTGGTCGAGGCGCTGCGCCGCCTGCCCGACGGCCTGCCGGCCACCCCGCAGCCGCTCGAAGGCGTCACCTACGCGGCCAAGATCGCCAAGGTTGAAGCCGCGCTCGACTGGCGCCGCCCGGCGGTCGAACTCGCCCGCGCGGTGCGTGCCTTCAATCCCTTCCCCGGCGCGCACGGCAGCCTGGGGGGCACTGCGGTCAAGATCTGGCGCGCGCAGCCGGCCGACCTGCGGGGCGCGCCCGGCGAGGTGCTGGCCAGCGGACCGGAGGGCATCGTGGTGGCCTGCGGGAGCGGTGCCCTGCGGCTCGCCGAACTGCAGCGTCCCGGTGCGAAACGCATGGCGGCGCGGGAATTTCTGGCCGGATTTCCGGTCTCTGTGGGCGACCGCTTCGCAATCGCAGCGGATTGAAATCCACCCGTTGCGACCCCACATCGGTCGGACGGCACAGTAACCCGCAAAAGGAAGGAAACACGCAAATGTTCGGCAACTGGATGAAGACCTCCATCCTCATGGCGGGCATCGTCGCCCTGTTCGGCGCGGTCGGCGCGACGATCGGCGGGCAGCAGGGCATGCTGATCGCGCTGCTGTTCGGCGGCGCGATGAATGTCTGGGCCTACTGGTTCTCCGACAAGATGGTGCTGAAGATGTACAACGCGCGCCAGGTCGATGCCACCACCTCGCCCTACCTGTACAACATGGTGCGCGAGCTCGCCCACCGCGCCAACCTGCCGATGCCCAAGGTGTACATCATCGACGAGGCCCAGCCCAACGCCTTCGCCACCGGGCGCAACCCGGAGAACGCCGCGGTGGCGGCCACCACCGGCATCATGCGCATGCTCTCCGAGCGCGAGCTGCGCGGCGTGATGGCGCACGAGCTGGCGCACGTGAAGAACCGCGACATCCTGATCTCCACCATGTCGGCCACGGTGGCCGGCGCCATCTCCATGCTCGCCCAGTTCGGCATGTTCTTCGGCGGCCGCGGCGAGGACCGTCCGCACCCGGCCTTCCAGATCCTGGTGATGATCCTTGCCCCGCTGGCCGCGATGATCATCCAGATGGCCATCTCGCGCACCCGCGAGTTCGGCGCGGACCGCGGCGGTGCGGAGATCTCCGGCGACCCGCAATCGCTCGCCAGCGCGCTCGCCAAGATCGACGCCTACGCCCGCGGCATCCCGATGCTCACCGCCGAGGCGCACCCGGAGACCGCGCAGATGATGATCATGAACCCGCTGTCCGGTGGCGGCCTGCGTGGCCTGTTCTCCACCCACCCGTCCACCGAGGAGCGCATCGCCCGTCTGAACGCGATGGCGCGCTGATACCCGGCGTCGCGACACCGAAGGTCGGCGGCATTCCTGCGGGAGGCCGCCGACCTTCTTGCGTGCACGGTGACATGGTTAAATGCACCGCAGCCATCCGCTATTGCGAGGAGCGTCATGTCCGAATCAGACCGTCCCGCCACGTCACCGCTCCCCGCACCGGGCGAGCCGCGCTGGCACGACTACGCGGTGCTGGTGGTCGATGACGAGGCCGGCATGCGCAGCTTCCTGGAGCGCGCCCTGTCGGCCCGTGGTTGTACCGTGGCGGTGGCCGACTCGGCCGAAGCCGGTGCCGCGCTGCTCGCCCGCCAGCACTTCGACGCCGTCGTCCTCGACATCGCCCTGCCCGGCAAGCCGGGCATCGCCTGGCTGCACGAGCTGCGCGCCAGCGGCTTCACCGGCGACGTGGTGTTGATCACCGCCTTCGCCGACATGGAGACCGCCATCGACGCGTTGCGCGCCGGCGCCTCGGACTTCATCCTCAAGCCCTTCCGCGTCGACCAGATCGTCAATTCCCTGCGGCGCTGCTTCGAGCGTGCCCGCCTGGCGCGCGAGAACTTCGTGCTGCGCCGGGAGCTGGCCGGCCTGTCCGGCGAGGTGGACGGCGTGGTGGGCCGCTCGCCAGCCATGCAGCAGCTCTGCGCGCTGCTCAAGCGCGTGGCGCCCACCCCGGCCACGGTGCTGATCCTGGGCGAATCCGGGGTCGGTAAGGAGATCGCCGCGCGCGCCCTGCACCAGATGAGCCCGCGCGCCGAGCGTCCCTTCGTGCCGGTCAATTGCGCCGCGGTGACCCCCGAGCTGATCGAGAGCGAACTCTTCGGCCATGTGAAGGGCGCGTTCACCGGCGCCACCGACAACCGCCACGGCCTGTTCTACTACGCCAACGGCGGCACGCTGTTCCTCGACGAACTGGGCGAACTGCCGCTCGCGCTGCAGACCAAGCTGCTGCGCGTGCTGGAGGAAAAGCGCATCCGTCCGGTCGGTTCGGCCAAGGAGGTGCCGGTGGACGTGCGCGTGGTGGCCGCCACCAACCGCGACCTGCGCACCGAGGTGGCCGCCGGGCGCTTCCGCCAGGATCTCTACTACCGGCTGGAGGTCATGACCCTGACCATCCCGCCGCTGCGCGAGCGCCCCGAGGACGTACCGCCGCTGGTCGCCCACTTCAACACCCAGCTCGCCCAGCGCCTCGGCCTGCCGCCGCTGGCGCTCGGCGACGAGGCCCTGCGCCGCCTGGCCGCCTATGCCTGGCCGGGCAACGTGCGCGAACTGCGCAACCTCATCGAGCGTTCGCTGATCCTCGGCCACCTGCCGCTGGGCCCGGACAGTGCCGCGCCTGCGGCCGGCGAGGAACTGCCGGTGAGCCTGGCCGAGGTCGAGAAGCGCCACATTCTCGCGGTGCTCAACGCCTGCCACGGCAACAAGAGCCGGGCCGCGGAGCTGCTCGGCGTGTCGCGCAAGACCGTCGAGCGCAAGTGCGTCGAGTGGGGCCTGGCGGCCGAATGAGGCGCGCAGGGGCGCGCCGGTGAGCGGAGCGGGCGTGCTGCCGCGCCTGGCCGAGCGCTTCCGCCGCTCGGTGCGTGCCAAGCTGCTGGCGCTGGTGCTCGCGCCGCTGGCGGTGGGCGTGCCCATCCTGCTTGGCCTGGTGTGGACCTGGGGCAGCGAGTCCTACCAGCGCCTGCTGACCTACAAGATCAGCTCCGACATGGTCACCGCGCACGAGTACTTCGACCGCGTGCGCATCGGCGTGGGCCACGAGGTGGCGGCCGCCGCGGAGTCGCACCGCCTGGCGCTGCGCCTGGCGCACGACCCGCGCGCGCAGATGGAACTCTCCGCCCTGCTGGCCAACCTGGCGGTGGCGCGCGGGCTGGATTTTCTGCATTTCCTCGATCGCGACGGGCGCATCGTCGCCAGCGCGCACAACGAGTTCTCCTCGGGCGAGGCGCGCGCCGCCTGGCCGGTGGTGGCCGCGGCCCTGGCCGGGCAGGCGCACACCACGGTGGAGCGCCTGAGCGCGGAGCAGCTGGCGGGCATCGACCCCGCGCTGCGCCGCCGCGCACGCCTCGACCTGGTGCCGACCCGCGCGGCCGCGCCCGACCCGCGCAGCTTCGAGGACCGCGGGCTGATCATCCACGCCGCCGCGCCGGTGGTGGATGTGGGCGGGCGGCCGCTCGGCGCGCTGGAAGGCGGGGTGCTGCTCAACGGCAACCTGGAGATGGTCGACCGCATCAACGCCATCGTCTATCGCGACGGTTCGCTGCCGCTGGGTAGCCGCGGCACCGCCACGCTGTTTCTGGACGACGTGCGCATCGCCACCAATGTGCGCCTGTTCGAAGGCCAGCGCGCGCTGGGCACGCGGGTGTCCGCGGCGGTGCGCGAGCGTGTGCTCGGCCGCGGCGAGACCTGGCTGGGCACCGCCTTCGTGGTCAGCGACGACTACGTCTCGGGCTACGAGCCGGTGGTGGACGGCCACGGCGAGCGGGTCGGCATGCTCTATGTCGGCTTCCTGGAAGAGCCCTTCCGCAACGCGATGCGCCTGGCCATGGGGGCGCTGTTCCTGCTCTTCATCGTGCTCTCCGGGCTGGGCACGGTGCTCTCGCTGCGCTGGGCGCGCAGCGTGTTCCAGCCCATCGAGCGCATGAACGCGGTGATCCAGCGCGCCGAACAGGGCGAGGCCGGCGCGCGCGTGGGCGAGGTCGCCAGCCGCGACGAGCTGGGCCGGCTGGCCGGCGAGTTCGACCACCTGCTCGACACACTGGCCGCCAAGCGCGAGGAGTTGCAGCGCTGGGCCGAGGAGCTCGACGCCAAGGTGGCCGAGCGCACCCGCGAGCTGTCCGAGGCCAACGAGCACCTGCGCCGCGCCCAGCAGCAGTTGGTGATGAGCGAGAAGCTCGCCGCCATCGGCGAACTGACCGCCGGCGTGGCGCACGAGATCAACAACCCGGTGGCGGTGATCCAGGGCAACCTCGACGTGCTGCGCGACGTGCTCGGCGACGCGGCCGGACCGGTGCGCGAGGAGATCCGCCTGATCCACCAGCAGGCCGACCGCATCCGCCAGATCGTCACCAAGCTGCTGCAGTTCGCCCGCCCGGGCGAGTTTGCCGGCTACGTCGAGGAGGTCGACGTCAACGCGGTGCTCGCCGACTGCCTGCTGCTCACCCGCCACAACCTGGAGAAGGGGCGCATCGACGTCGACCTGCGCGAAGCGGCCACCGTGCCGGTGGAGATCAACCGCAGCGAACTGCAGCAGGTGTTGATCAACCTCATCGTCAACGCCATCCAGGCCATGCCCGAAGGCGGCACCCTCACGCTGGCCAGCGAGAACTGGCTGGAGCACGACCAGCCCATGGGCGCCGTGCTGCGGGTGCGCGACACCGGCCAGGGCATCGCCCCGGAGAACCTCTCCAACATCTTCGACCCCTTCTTCACCACCAAGAAGGGCAGCGGCACCGGGCTGGGCCTGTCGATCAGCTACACCATCGTCGAACGCTACGGCGGGCGCATCGAGGTGAGCAGCCGGCCGGGGGAGGGGGCGGAGTTCGTCGTCCGCCTGCGTCGCGAGCCGCTCTACGACGCCGCCCCGGAGGCGCCGCGCTTCGCCCGGCGCTGGGACATCGCCAGCGCCTGAGAAGTGGGACAAAATGTCTCACCTGCAGACAGAATGTCCCGCTTTCCGGCCTGGGAATGGCCATTAACATACTGTTGCAGCAGGGTTTTCAGGGCTGGTATGCCCCTTGCAGGTATAGGGTGATTTTTTGTCCCAATAACCACAAGGGGGAGAGAGACCATGCACGTCTCCAGACGCGGATTCTTCAAGGTCTGCGCCGCGGGCATGACGGGCTCCAGCCTCGCCACGATGGGCTTCGCGCCCACCGCGGCCTTGGCCGAAGTCCGCCAGTACAAGCTCGCGCACGCGACCGAAACGCGCAGCATCTGTCCGTACTGCTCGGTGAGCTGCGGCACGCTGATCTACTCGATGGGCGACAAGTCCAAGAACGCCAAGGCGCGGATCTTCCACATCGAGGGCGACCCGGACAATCCGGTCAACCGCGGCAGCCTCTGTCCCAAGGGCGCCGGTCTGCTGGACATGGTCCAGAGCCCGCAGCGCCTGACCCACCCGGAAGTGCGCGAGCCCGGCTCCAACGAGTGGAAGCGCATCTCCTGGGACGAGGCCTTCGAGCGCATCGCCAAGCACATGAAGGCCGACCGCGACGCCAACTTCATCGAGAAGAACGACGCCGGCCTGACGGTGAACCGCTGGAACACCTTCGGCTTCCTCGCCAGTTCCGCCGCTTCCAACGAACCGGGATATCTCACCCACAAGGTCCTGCGCGGCCTTGGTGCGGTTGCGTTCGACACCCAGGCCCGCATCTGACACGCCCCCACGGTAGCCAGTCTGGCTCCGACCTTTGGGCGTGGCGCGATGACCAACCACTGGGTGGACATCAAGAACGCTGATCTCGTGCTGATCATGGGCGGCAATGCCGCCGAGGCGCACATTTGCGGCTTCAAGTGGGTGCAGGAGGCCAAGCAGGGCCGCAAGGCCAGGCTGGTGGTCGTCGACCCGCGCTTCACGCGCTCGGCCGCCGTCTCCGACTACTACGCGCCGATCCGCGCCGGTTCGGACATCGCCTTCCTGTCGGGCATCATCAATTACCTGCTGGAGAACGACAAGATCCAGCACGAGTACGTCAAGGCGCACACCAACGCGCCCTTCCTGATCGATCCGGAATTCGGCTTCGAGAACGGCGTATTCACCGGCTACAACCCGGAAAAGCGCAACTACGACAAGTCCTCCTGGCGCTACCAGATGGGCGAGGACGGCTACGCCAAGGTCGATCCGACCCTGCAGGACCCGAACTGCGTCTTCCAGCTGATGAAGAAGCACTTCGCGCGCTACGACGCCGATACCGTGAGCCGCATCACCGGCACGCCCAAGGATGCCTTCCTGAAGGTGTGCGAGATGGTGGGCGAGTGCTCGGTGCCCAATCGCACCATGACCATCATGTACGCGCTGGGCTGGACGCAGCACTCGGTGGGGTCGCAGAACATCCGCACCATGGCGATGATCCAGCTCCTGCTCGGCAACATGGGCATGGCCGGCGGCGGCATCAACGCGCTGCGCGGACACGCCAACGTGCAGGGCATCACCGACATGTGCCTGTTCGGCGCCAGCCTGCCGGGCTACATGCACGAGCCCACCGACGCCGAGCCGGATCTGGCCACCTTCATCGAAAAGCGCACGCCCAAGCCGCTGCGCCCCGGGTCGATGAACTACTGGGGCAACTACTCCAAGTTCTTCGTCAGCCTGATGAAGGCCTTCTACGGCCCCAACGCCACCGCGGCCAACGACTTCGGCTACGACTGGCTGCCCAAGCAGGACACCGCCTACGACACCCTGGCGATGTTCGAGCGCATGCACCAGGGGCGCATGAACGGCTTCGTCTGCCAGGGTTTCAACCCGCTGGCCTCGGTGGCGCACAAGGACAAGGTGTCCGCCGCGCTGGCCAAGCTCAAGTACCTGGTGATCATCGACCCGCTGGCCACCGACACCTCGGAGTTCTGGAAGAACTACGGCGAGTTCAACAACGTCGATCCGAAGCAGATCCAGACCGAGGTGTTCCGCCTGCCCGCGGCGCTGTTCGCCGAGCACGAAGGCACTTTCACCAACTCCGGCCGCGTCATCATGTGGCACTGGAAGGCGGCCGACGGTCCGGGCGAGACGCGCGAGGACACCGAGATCCTCGGCCAGCTGTTCACCCGCCTGCGCGCGATGTACGCCAAGGACGGCGGCGCCAACCCGGCCCCCATCCTCAACCTGCACTGGCCCTACCGCATTCCCACGCACCCGTCCGCCCAGGAACTGGCGCGCGAGATCAGCGGCTACGCGGTCAGCGACCTGGCCGATGCCAGCGGCAACGTCACGGTCAAGGCCGGCGAGCAGGTGGCGGGCTTCGGTGTGCTGCGCAACGACGGCTCCACCGCCTGTGGCAACTGGCTGTATTCCGGCATGTGGTCGCAGGCCGGCAACCTCACCGCGCGGCGCGACAACTCCGACCCGTCCGGCCTCGGCCAGACGCTCAACTGGGGCTACGCGTGGCCGGCCAACCGGCGCATCCTGTACAACCGCGCATCCTGTGATCCGAGCGGCAAGCCCTGGGATCCGAGCCGCAACGTGGTCAGCTGGAACGGCAAGGTGTGGGGCGGCAACGACGTGCCCGACATGCGGCCCAACGCCGCGCCGGAAGAGGGCGTGGGCGCCTTCATCATGACCGGCGAAGGCGTCGCCCGCCTGTTCGCCCCGGCCATGGCCGAAGGCCCCTTCCCCGAGCACTACGAGCCCTTCGAGAGCCCGCTGGGCAAGAACCCGATGCACCCGGACAGGCCGGAAGTCACCAGCAACCCGGTGGCGCGGGTGTACAAGGGCGACATGGAGCTGTTCGGCAAGGCCGACGAGTTCCCCTACGTGGCGACCACCTACCGCCTCGCGGAGCACTTCCACTTCTGGACCAAGACTTCGAAGATCAACGCGATCCTCCAGCCGGAGCACTTCGTCGAGATCTCCGAGGAACTGGCCGCGGAGAAGGGCATCCGCAAGGGCGACATGGTGAAGGTGAGCTCCAACCGCGGGCAGATCAAGGCCGTGGCGGTGGTCACCAAGCGCATCCCGGTGCTGAACGTGGACGGCCGCAAGGTCCACACCGTGGGCATCCCGCTGCACTACGGCTTCAAGGGTGAGACCAAACCCGGTTACATCACCAATACCTTGACGCCGTTCGTGGGCGACGCCAACAGCCAGACGCCGGAATACAAGGCGTTCCTGGTCGACATCGAGAAGGCATAAGGGGAGGCTCGCATGGCACTGCAATCGCTCGACATCGCGCGGCGCTCGGCGACCACCACCGAGACGCCACAGGCGCGTGACACCACACCGGTCGCGAAGCTCATCGACGTGTCCGCCTGCATCGGCTGCAAGGCCTGCCAGGCGGCGTGCATGGAGTGGAACGACATCCGGCCCGAACTGGGCAGCAACGTCGGCATCTACGACAACCCCCAGGACCTGGACGACAAGACCTGGACGCTGATGCGCTTCACCGAGGTGGAGGAAAACGGCAAGCTCGAATGGCTCATCCGCAAGGACGGCTGCATGCACTGCGCCGACCCCGGCTGCCTGAAGGCCTGCCCCGCGCCCGGCGCCATCATCCAGTACAGCAACGGCATCGTGGATTTCCACCAGGAGAACTGCATCGGCTGCGGCTACTGCGTGACCGGCTGTCCGTTCAACGTGCCGCGCATCTCCAAGGCGGACAGCAAGGCCTACAAGTGCTCGCTGTGCTCCGACCGGGTGGCGGTGGGCCAGGCCCCCGCCTGCGCCAAGGCCTGTCCCACCGGCGCCATCAAGTTCGGCGCCAAGGAGGACATGGTGCATTACGCCGAGGGACGGATCACCGACCTCAAGGAACGCGGCTACCAGAACGCCGGCCTGTACGACCCGCAGGGGGTGGGCGGCACGCACGTCATGTACGTGCTGCAGCACGCCGACAGGCCGTCGCTGTACGCTGACCTGCCGGCCGATCCGCAGATCAGCCCGATGGTGTCGCTGTGGAAGGGCATCGCCAAGCCGCTGGCCATGGTCGCTCTCGGCGCCACCGCACTCGGCGGCCTGTTCCACTACGTGATGAAGGGTCCGAACGAGGTCTCCAAGGAGCTCGAAGAGGAAATGGAGAAGGAGGACGCCAAATGATCCGCAATCCGCGCGACCTGCAACGCTATACGGCGTCCGAGCGGGCCAACCACTGGGTGGTGGGCATCTGCTTCATCCTGCTGGGTCTGTCCGGCCTGGCCTTCTTCCATCCGGCCTTCTTCCCGCTGGTGAACCTGTTCGGCGGCGGCGTCTGGGCCCGCATCCTGCATCCGTGGATCGGCGTGGTCATGGCGCTGTTCTTCCTCATCATGTTCTTCCGCTTCGCCGGCAAGAACCTGATGGGGGGAGCGGACTGGGACTGGCTGTCCAAGGTCGGCAAGATGGTGGACGGCAACGACCACGACATGCCGGAGCAGGGCAAGTACAACGGCGGGCAGAAGCTGATGTTCTGGGCGCTCACCCTGTGCATGGTGCTGATCATCGCCTCCGGCGTGGTCATGTGGCGCAGCTGGTTCGACTTCCCGGTCGGCCTGGTACGCCTCGCCGTGGTCGTCCATGCCGCCGCCGCAGCCTTCATGATCGGCCTGATCTTCGTGCATGTGTACGCCGCCATCTGGACCCGCGGCACCATCCGCGCCATGCTCTATGGCACGGTCACCCGCGCATGGGCAAAGCAGCACCACCGCGGCTGGTACCGCCAGATGACCGGCAAGAACTGACGCCACCGTGTGGCCTTCCCCGCAAGGGGAAGCCGACTACTCCTCCCCCCTTCAAGGGGGGAGGCCGGGAGGGGGGATGGGTTTCCATCGGGCAGCAACAGACGTTCTACCGCCTCACTGAAACCCATCCCCACCCCATCCCTCCCCTTGAAGGGGAGGGAGTGGTTTTTACCAGCACCACCGCAGAGACCGCATGAACATCACCACTCCATCCAGCCCCGCCAGCACCCTCAACCCCGGCCTCGAACCGCCGGCGGTGATTGGCCCGCAACCCGCCAGCGTCTTCGCCGACCGCGCGGCTCGCTTCGAACGCCTGGCCGCCGGTCACCCCTCGGGCGACTGGCTTGCCTTCCTCGCCCGCCTCACCCGGGTGCAGCATGAACTCCTGCAGCGTCACCCCGCGGTGGCGCTGCCCGATGCGGCGGCGCTCGAACAGGCCCGCCGCCACGCCATGCCGCCGCTGCCCGCCAACGGCTGGCGGCGCGATCCCGCTTGGCAACGCCATCTCGCCATCCTCGCCGACCGCCTGATGCCGGATGTGCCGGCGGTGCTGCAGCCCACCCTGATCGCGCTGGCCTCGGCCGAGGCGGGCGAGCTGGACCGCCTTGCCGACAGCGTGTTGCGCGCCGAGTACGACCCGGCGGACGCCGCGCGCCTGCCCTTCGTCGCCGCCGCGCTGCAGGTGTACTGGACCTGGATGGCCGCCCAGCCGGCGCTGACCGGCCTCGAACGGCTGGACGTGCCCGGCCTGTGCCCGTGCTGCGGCAGCCTGCCGGTAGCCAGCGTGGTGCAGACCGGGCAATACACCGGCGCGCGGTACCTGCATTGCTCGTTGTGCAACACCGAATGGAATCTGGTGCGGGTCAAGTGCAGTACCTGCGGCGAGGGCGACAAGGTCTCCTACCGGGTGCTGGAAGGCGAGGCCGGCCAGCAGGACCTGGTGCGCGCCGAAGTCTGCGACGACTGCCACAGCTACCTGAAGATCGTGCATCGCGACAAGGAAGCCACCGCCGACCCGGTGGCCGACGACCTCGCCACGCTGGCGCTCGACATCCTGGTGGACGAAGCCGGCTACCTGCGTGCCGGCCCCAATCCGCTGTTCGTTCCGGGAGGCGCCGGCGACTAGCGCGGCCCTCCTTCCGATCGACCTTGCTGCCCGGTCCGGGCGTAGGCCATGACGACACCCTCCCTCGCCTCCCTCCCCGCCGTGGACCGCCTGCTCGCCGAGCCCCCGCTCGCCGTGCAGGCGGCCACCCACGGCCGCCGCCTGGTCACCGACTGCGTGCGCGCCGAACTCGCCGCCGCCCGCGAGGCCATGCTGGCCGGCGCGGCGCTGCCGGACGTACCGGCCCTGCTGGCCGCCATCGAAGGCCGCATCGCCGCCGACACCCGCGCCAGGCTGCGCCGCGTGTTCAACCTCACCGGCACCGTGCTGCACACCAACCTCGGCCGTGCCACCCTGCCGGAAGAGGCCATCTCCGCCATGGTCGAGGCCGCGCGCCATCCCTGCGCGCTGGAGTACGACATCGACTCCGGCGGGCGCGGCGACCGCGACGACCTGGTCAGTGAACTGCTCGCCGAGCTCACCGGCGGCGAGGCCGCCACCGTGGTGAACAACAACGCCGCCGCGGTCTTCCTGCTGCTCAACACCCTGGCCCAGCGCAAGGAGGTCATCGTCTCGCGCGGCGAGCTGGTGGAGATCGGCGGCGCCTTCCGCGTGCCGGACATCATGAAGCGCGCCGGCGCCAAGCTGGTGGAAGTCGGCTGCACCAACCGCAGCCACGCGCGCGACTTCGAAGAAGCCATCACCGCGCGCACCGCCATGCTGATGAAGGTGCATACCAGCAACTACGCGGTGCACGGCTTCACCAAGGCGGTGCCGCAGGCGGAACTGGCCGCCATCGCCCACGCCCGCGGCCTGCCCTTCGTCGAGGACCTCGGCTCCGGCACCCTCACCGACCTGGACGCCTGGGGCCTGCCGCACGAGCCCACCCCGCGCGAGGCCATCGCCGCCGGCGCCGACATCGTCACCTTCTCCGGCGACAAGCTGCTCGGCGGCCCGCAGGCCGGCATCCTGGTCGGCCGTCGCGAGCTGATTGCCAAGATCAAGAAGAACCCGCTCAAGCGCGCGCTGCGCGTGGGCAAGATCACCCTGGCCGGGCTGGAAGCGGTGCTGCGCCTGTACCGCGACCCGGAGCGCCTGCCCGAGCGCCTGGAAACCCTGCGCCTGCTCACCCGCCCGCAGGCCGAGATCCTCGCCCAGGCCGAGCGCCTGCAGCCGGCCATCACTCAGGCGCTCGCCGGCTGGCCGCTGATCCTGACCGTGGAGCCGATGCGCTCGCAGATCGGCTCCGGCAGCCTGCCGGTGGACCGCCTGCCTTCGGCCGGCCTGGTGTGCCGCCCGCTCAAGAAGGGCGGTACCCTCAACCGTCTGGAGAAGGCGCTGCGTGCCTTGCCGGTGCCGGTTATCGGCCGCATTGCCGACAACGCCCTGTGGCTGGACCTGCGCTGCCTGCGCGCCGCGGACGAGGCGGACTTCGCCGCCCAGTGTGCCGTGCTCGCCCGCTGCGCAAAGTAATACCCCTGAATGCGTCCGGTCGCCCTTGCGGCGGCCGGGGCGCCGGGCATATCCGGCCGATCTGCGTATCGGCTGCCCGGACGGCGGCCCGCGTGCCGCCACCCTGCGCGACCCGCCCTGGCGGGTCGATTTAAACCCCGGCGGCTTCCGCACCGGGGTGGCTGATGTACTCATCGGGAGAAGTTACAGATGACCGAGCAACACAATTCCGCCCGCCGGCGCTTCCTGGCCGCGGGAGGCGGCCTTGCGGCCGCCAGTCTTTCCCTGCCCGGCCTGGCCCAGGCACCGCATCGCGCCGGCCCCGACCGCCCGCTGCCGCCGCTGATCGGGCGCGCCACCGACGTCCTGTTGCCGCGCGGGGCCAAGCGCCGCGCGGTGATCTGCGGCGGTGGCTGGGGCGGTGTCAGCGCCGCGCATCACCTGCGCCAGTTTGCCCCCGAGCTCGAAGTGGTGATGCTGGAGCGCAACCCGGTGTTCTTCTCCTGCCCGATGAGCAACAAGTGGCTGGTGGACGTGGTGGACACCCAGTTCCTCACCAAGGACTACCTCAAGGTCTCGGAGGCGCGCGGCTACCGCTTCATCCAGACCGAGATCCTCGAGATCGAGCGCGACCGCAAGCGCGTCATCACCTCGTCCGGCGCCATCGACTACGACTACCTCATCCTCTCGCCCGGCATCCGCTACAACTACGAAGCCTGGTTCGGCAACGACCGCCGCGCGGCCGATGCCACGCGGGCGCGCTTCCCGGCGGCCTACATCCCCAGCGCGGAACATTTCCATCTCAAGCAGGCCATCCACGACTTCAAGGGCGGCGACCTGGTGATGACGCTGCCGCCCCCGCCGCAGCGCTGCCCGCCCAGCCCCTACGAGCGCGCCTGCCTGATCGCCGCGCTGTTCAAGGCCAAGAAGCTCAAGGCGCGGATCATCATCCTCGACCACAAGGACGGCGTGCGCCCGATCGGCCCCGGTTTCCGCGCGGCCTTCGAGGAGCTGTACAAGGACATCATCACCTACGTGCCCAACGCCCATGTGAAGGAGGTCGACCCCTTCAACAAGCGCATCAAGACCGCCGCCGGCGACTTCGACTTCGACCACGCCATCCTGATGGCGCCGCACCAGGCCGGTGACCTGGCATGGAAGGCCGGCGTGGTCGGCCAGGCCTTCCAGGGTGGGCCGGACGGCTGGGCGGCGGTCGATCCGCTCTTCTTGCACGCCGAGAACGACAAGGACGTCTACGTCATCGGCGACGCGGTGGGCTACGTCTCGCCGCAGTTCTCCTTCTACCCGAAGGCCGGGCACGTGGCCAACCGCCATGCGCGCAGCGTGGCCTGGTACATCGGCGAACGCGAGGCCGGGCGCGAACCGTCCTACCGTCTGCCGGACAACCTGTGCTTCATGATGGTGAACAACGCGCCGCAGGAGGCGATCTCGGTCAAGTTCGAATACCGGGTCAACGCGATGGGCATCATCGAGCAGACCCAGACCGACTTCAACGAACGCAAGCCCGAGACCGTGGGCGAAGACTTCGAATGGGCGCGCGGCATCTACGAAGACATGTTCGGCTGAACGCGCGCGGGGGCGCCGCCTCAGTCCTGCGGCGGCGTCTCCTCGACCAGTTCGCGATGCACGCACACCGCGGTGGCGCGCGGCTGTATGCGCAGCCCGCGCGCTTCCACGTTGGCGCGGGTGAAGGCGGCGCCGAACAGCAGGATCAGCGCCGAATAATTCACCCACAGCAAGAGCAGCACCAGCGAGGCCGCCGCGCCGTAGGCCGAGGCCGCGCCGGTGGTCGACAGGTAGAGCGCAATCAGCGAGCGCCCGCCGACGAACAGCAGCGCGGTGACGAAGGCGCCCAGCCACACGTCGCGCCAGGCCAGCACCACGTCCGGCAGCACGCGGAAGATGGTGGCGAACAACAGGGTGACCATCACCAGGGACACCACCCCGTCCAGCGCCAGCAGCACCACGCCCGGCAGGGGGAGCCAGTCCTGGGCGAACACCACCACCGCGCGCAGCACCACGTTGAGCAGCAGCGACACCAGCAGCACGAAGCCGATGGCCAGCACCACGGTGAGCGACAGCAGCCGCCCCTTCAGGTAGATCAGCAGGCTGCTGCGGGTGGGGCGCGGCGCCACGCTCCAGATCGCGTTGAGCGAGTTCTGCATCTGCGCGAACACCGTGGTGGCGCCGAACAGCATCGCGCCGATGCCCATCAGCGTGGGCAGCAGGCCGCCGTCGTTCAGGCGGCTGCCGGCCACCGCGGTTTGCACCGCCGCCGCCGCTTCCGGCCCGATGGCCGACTCCAGCTGGCGAACGATCTCGCCGTGGGCGGCACTTTCGCCCAGCACCAGGCCGACGATGCTCACCGCGATGATCACTACCGGCGCCACCGAAAACACCGTGAAGAAGGCCAGCGCCGCCGCGTGGATGAACACCTGCGCGCCCAGCCAGCGCTGCACGGCCGTCCGCAGAACGCCGAACCAGTATTGCGCCCAGTATTTCATCGCCTGCCCTTGTGTCATGGTCCGGTCCATATAGCCCGGATTGTCCCGCAGCGGCAAGGGGCTGCGGCCCGTGCCGCGCGCGCCCGGCGGCGTTACCATTCGCTCCCTGCCCTCGCATCGCCGCATCCGCGGCGTGCGGCGCAGAGCACAGCATGCGCCCGGCTGCCCTTGTGGCAGGCGGGCACACCGGGCACATCCGGCCGATCCGCGTATCGGCTGCCCGGCCGGCGGCCTTGCGGCCGCCACCCAGACGGCCCGCGCGAGCGGGCCACACTTAAACCCCGGCGGCTTCCGCACCGGGGTGGCTCACCCATCGGGAGACACACCATGACTCGCTTCACCATCCTTTCGCGTCTGCCAACGATTCCGCCCACGCGACCACGGTGCTGAGGCTGCGCCGCGCCGTCCTGGCGCTCGCCTGCTGGGCCGCCATGCCGGCCGCAGTGTTCGCCGCCGATGCCCGGCCGCAGCCGGTCGACAGCCTGCCCGCCGCGCCGTCGGCGCTGCAGCGCGTGCTCGACGGCCTGCCCGGCCAGGTGGTGGTGGTGAACTTCTGGGCCAGCTGGTGCGAACCCTGCCGGGTGGAGATGCCCGGCCTGGTCGCCTTCGACGAAGCCGAACCGGGCATCGCCCTGGTCACCGTCGCGGTCGCCGACCGCGCGGCCGACATCCGGCGCTTCGTCGAGGATCACCTGCTCGATGGCCTTACCGTGGTCGCCGACCCGGACCAGTCCATCGCCCGCGCCTGGCGCGCCCGCATGCTGCCCACCACCTATGTGCTCGACGCCCGCCACCGGCCGCAACTGCGCCTGGTCGGCGAGGCCGACTGGCACGACCCCGCGCTGCGCGCGCGGGTGCGTGCCCTGCTGCCAAACGAATCGAAAGGAAACCCGCAATGAACCGTCGCAACTTCTTCAAGACCTCGGCGCTCGCCGCCACCCTGGCCTCGCCCTTGCTCGCCCGCGCCGCTGCGCCCGCCGCTGCCGCGCCCTTCGCCCCCTCGCCGGAGGCCGGCTGGCGGGTGTTCGAAGTCACCACCCGCATCGAGCCGCAGGCCGCCGACGGCGTGCTGCGCGCCTGGGTGCCGCTGCCCTCCATGCACGAAGCCGCATGGTTCCGCCCGATGGGCAACCTGTGGCAGGGCAACGCCGCGTCCATGCAGCTGATGCGCGATCCGGTCTACGGTGCCGAGATGCTGGTCGCCGAATGGGCGCCCGCCAGCGCCGCCCCGGCGCTGGAAGTGGTGAGCCGCTTCGCCGCGCGCGACCGCGCCACCGACTTCGCCCGCCCGGCCGCCCAACCGCTGGCCCTGCCCGCCGCCCAGCAGGCGCTCTACACCCGTGCCACCGAGCTGCTGCCCACCGACGGCATCGTCGGCGACACCGCGCAGGACATCACCCGCGGCCTCAAGGGCGACGAGGATAAGGCCCGCGCGATCTACGAATGGGTCGTGGACAACACCTTCCGCAACCCCGCCACCCGCGGCTGCGGCATCGGCGACATTGCCGCCATGCTGGAATCCGGCAACCTCTCCGGCAAGTGCGCCGACCTCAACGCCCTCTACGTCGGCCTGGCGCGCGCCGCCGGCCTGCCGGCACGCGACGTGTACGGTGTGCGCGTGGCCGACTCGCGCTTTGGCTACAAGAGCCTGGGCAAGAGCGGCGACATCAGCAAGGGCCAGCACTGCCGCGCCGAAGTCTTCCTGGAGCGCTTCGGCTGGGTGCCGGTGGACCCGGCTGACGTGCGCAAGGTGGTGCTGGAAGAGCCCCCCGGCAAGCTCGCCCTGGACGACCCCAAGGTGCTCGCCGCCCGCAAGCAGCTGTTCGGCGCCTGGGAGATGAACTGGATGGCTTACAACGACGCCCACGACCTCGCCCTGCCCGGCAGCCAGAACGGCCCGGTGCCCTACCTGATGTACCCGCAGGGCGAGAGCGCCGCCGGCCGCCTGGACAGCCTGGACCCGGCCGCTTTCCGCTATGTGCTGACCTCGCGCGAGATCGTCTGAGGCTTCTCCGCTCCACCTCGCCCGGCGCTCGACGGCAGACCGTAGAGCGCCGGGCGTTCTTTCAGGGCGCGGATCGCCGGCCCCGCAATGGAGACGGGGCGCGGGTACGTTTGACGCCGGTGATCATCGCGCCGACGAGGTTCACGCCCTCCAGCCGGCTCATCACGATGGCGGCTGCGCCGTGGATGGCGGCAAAGCCGATCAGCACGCTGGCCAGCACTTCGTGCAGTTCCTGCACCCAGTCCTCGCCCCAGAAGGCGTCGGTGGTCTGCAGGAACCCGCTCACGCCCACGGCTGCGACCAGCGCCAGCAGCGCCAGCATCATGACCGCGCCAAGCGGGTTATGGCCAAGATGGTGATCGTGCCCGCCCGCGCGCAGGCGGGAGAGATGGGCCGACAACCGTGACGGGGTGGGCATGAAGCTGGCGAAGCGGGCGTGCTCGCTGCCGATGAAACCCCAGACGATGCGGGCGGCAACCAGCGCGCCGGCGAGGTAACCCAGCCACTGGTGCAGGGTTTCCCCGTCGTTGAGCATGAAGTAGTTGATGAGCACGCAGCTCACCAGCGTCCAGTGGAAGATGCGGACGAAGGGGTCCCATACGCGGACAGCCTGGGGCGTCAGGTTCGAAGACATCGGTCGGGCTCCGGTGGCGCCGGCGGCCGGGCGTATCGCCGGTGGCCGCCAGCAGGCGTCGAATCATTACTTGCGCTCGAGCTCGGCGCCGGTTTCCGGGTCGAAGTAGATCTCCACCTTCTTGCCATCCTTGTCGAAGCCGTAGATCTCGTAGCAGTTGCCCTTGGTGACCTTGAAGTTCTTGATCTTGTAGCCCTGGGTCTCGAGGCCGGCCTTGAACTTGTCCTGATCCATCCACTTCTCCTTCGGCGCATTGCAGCTCGGGCCGGCGAACGCGGAGGTGGAGAGAATGGCGATGCTCAGGGCGGCGAGAATGCGGTTCATGCGAAACTCCTATGCTCATGGAAAGCGTCGGTCCGACGCGGGACGGCAAGTACACAGGAGCAAGCTGAAAGGAAGCTGAAGGCGGGCAAAGGTTTCCGAGATGTTGGCCGGGGCTGGGTGGGTCCGCATGAAGTGTGGCGCCGGGCTCCTGAAAGCGGGTTCGCAGCGTCGGGCTGTGCGTCAAGCGCCAGCGAGTCCTTTACGAAGACCGCCCCATGCGCATCGGCACCGCCGGCCCGGTCAGTCGGGCGTGCCTGCGGCCCGTTCCTGGTACGAAAAGCCGCTACGCAGCACCGCGTCGATGTCGACCAACTCGCCGATGGTGGCACCGGCCTTGAGGCGCGCCTGTACCGCCTGTTCCGTCTCCAGCAAGCGCTGCGCGCGTGCCAGCACCGCGCCGGCTTCGGGGCGCGGCACCACGACCACGCCATTGCCGTCGATCGCCACCAGATCCCCGGGCGACACCGGCACGCCGGCGCACTGCACCGGCACGTTCACCTCGCCGTAGCCGGCCACCGCGCCGACGTTCGGCACGATGCCGCGGCACAGTACCGGGAAGCGCAGCTTGCGGATCTCCTCCACGTCGCGACAGGCGCCGTCGATCACCGCGCCGAGCACGCCACGGTTGAGCGCCGACAGGGTCATGTTCTCGCCCCAGAACGCGGTATTGACCGAGCCGTGGGCGTCGATCACCACCACGTCGCCCGGCTGGCAGAGGTCGATCGCCTTGAAGGCCGCGGCCAGGTCGGCGGCCAGGGTCTTCACCGTGACCGCGCTGCCCACCAGGCGGATGCCGTCGAACAGCGGCCGCATGTCGGCGCTCATCGCGTTGAGGCGTCCCATGCAGTCCGACAGCAGGCAGGTGATCGAATCGTTGGCGAGCAGCGCCCGGTAGGCGGCCACCGTCTCCGCATCGACGCGCTCGATCTGTGTGTTGATCATGTTTCCTCCCCGGGGCGTCGGCCCCCTCGACCGGCGTCCGCCGTCGCGGCCGCACCCGCTTCCAGTCTAGTGCGTGGTGCGCGAAACGATGGCACGTTCGGCACCTGCCGTCCGGTTTGCGTGAGAAAGGTATGAGTAGTAATCTTTCCTCAGACAGCAGGAGCGTCCATGTCCGCCATCACCCACCCCACCGCCGATCCCGCCACTGCCGCCGCGGTGCTCAGCAAGGCCGTGGCCCGCGCCGCCGAACGCCTCGGCCTGTCGCGCGCCCTGCTCGCCCGCGTGCTCGGCGTCAGCCCGGCCACCGTCACCCGGCTCTACGCCGGCAGCTACCGCCTGGAGCGCAGCCGCAAGGAATGGGAGTTCGCCGTGCTGCTGGTACGCCTGTTCCGCTCGCTCGACTCCATCGTCGGCGAGGAGAGCGCCGCGCGCGCCTGGCTCAACAGCACCAACCTCGGCCTCAACGCCCGCCCCATCGAACTCATCCGTGATACCGAAGGCCTGGTCCGTGTCGTCCACTACCTGGACGCCTCCCGCGGTCGCGTCTGAGGCCCGCCCCTGGGCCCAGGCCGCCTGGCGCATCGTCGAGGCCCAGCACGTCGCCTCCACCATGAAGCTGGTCGACGACGCGGCCGAGCAGGACCTCCTCGAAGCCCTGCTGGAAGAAGGCAAACCGCCGCTGCCGCCGGAAGCCGCCGGCCTGGACTACCTGCTCGCCACTCCCTTCCGCTATGACCCGCCGCGCCCCGGCTCGCGCTTCCGCGCCGCCACCGACCCCGGCGTGTTCTACGCCGCCCAGCACGTGCGCACCGCCTGTGCCGAACTCGCCTACTGGCGCTGGCGCTTCCTGATCGACGCGGTCGACCTCGAGCGCCTGGAGCCGGTGGCCCACACCGCCTTCCGCGTGCGCATCGCCACCAAGGCGGTCGACCTGCGCCGCCCGCCCTTCGACCGCGACGCCGCCGCGTGGACCGACCCGCTCGACTACCGCGCCACCCAGGCCTTCGCCGCCGTGGCGCGCCAGGCGGGCATCGGTGCCATCGTCTACCGCTCGGTACGCGACCCCCGCCCCGCCTGGTGCGTGGCCCTGCTCACCCCCACCGGCTTCGCCGCCCCGCGTCCGGAACCGAGGCGCCAGACCTGGTGGATCGCGGTGCAGCGGGATGCGGTGGTGTGCCGGCGGGAGGACGAGGTGTTGGAGTTTGCGGCGGGGGATTGGGCGAGCGGCGGATTGGCGGAGTAGGCTGACGACCAGTCGGCTGCCATCCCTCCGGTCCGATCAGATTGAGCACGGGGTAAACTGCTCCGACCGCGTTCCCAGGACTCCTCCATGCTTATCGGCACCGCCGGCCACATCGACCACGGCAAGACCACCCTGGTACGCGCGCTCACCGGCGTCGATACCGACCGCCTGCCGGAGGAGAAGAAGCGCGGGATCACCATCGAGCTGGGCTATGCCTATGCGCCGCTGCCGGCGGCGGCGGGTGAGCCGGCGGGGGGGCTGGCCTTCATCGATGTGCCGGGGCATGAGAAGTTCGTGCCCACCATGCTCACCGGCGCGGCGGGCGTCGACTTTGCGCTGCTGGTGGTGGCGGCCGACGACGGGGTGATGCCGCAGACCCGCGAGCATCTGGCCATCCTGCAGATTCTCGGGGTGGCGCGCGGGGCGGTGGCGATCACCAAGTGCGACCGGGTCGATGCGGCGCGCATTGCGGCGGTGGAAGCCGAGGTGCGCGCGCTGCTGGCGCGCACCCCGCTGGCCGGGGTGCCGGTCTTTCCGGTGGCTGCGGCCGGCGCCGAGCGCTTCCAGCTCGATGCGCTGCGCGACCATCTGGTCGCCGCGGCGCGTGCCGAGCCGGCGCAGCTGCCACCCGGCGCGGGTTTCCGCCTGGCGGTGGACCGCCACTTCGCGGTGGCCGGCGCGGGCACGGTGGTGACCGGCACCGCCTACGCCGGCCGGCTGCGGGTGGGCGACCGGGTGCTGCTGGCGCGCGGCGATGGTTTTCTGCGCGAAGTGCGGGTGCGCGGCCTGCATGTGAACAACCGCGCCGCGGACGAGGGCCGCGCGGGCCAGCGTTGCGCGGTGAATCTGGTCGGTGTCGAGCACCGCGAGGTCGAGCGCGGCGACTGGTTGTGCGTGCCGGCGCTGGCCCGCCCCACTGACCGCCTGGACCTGCGCCTCAGCCTGCTGGCGGATGCCCCGCGCACGCTGGGGCAGTGGAGCGCCGTCACTTTGCACCACGCGGCAGGCCAGGCGCAGGCGCGCCTCGCGCTGCTGGACGACGCGCTGGAAGCCGGTGGCCTCGCGCCGGGCGGCAGCGCCCTGGTGCAGGCGGTGCTGGACCGCCCCATCCTCGCCTGCTGGGGCGACCGCGTGGTGATCCGCGACGCTGCTGGCCGCCTGACCCTGGGCGGCGGGCGTGTGCTGGACCCCTTCCCGCCCGCGCGCCATCGCCGCCGTCCGGCACGCCTGGCCCTGCTCGGCGCCCTGGAACACGCCGACCCGGCCGCCCGCCTGGCCGCGCTGCTGGCCGCCGCACCCTACGGGCTGGATGCGGCGGAGCTGGCCGCGGCGCACAACCTGGACGCCGATGCCTGGCTCGCCGCCCTGCCCGCCGGTGCGGCGTTGCGGGTGGACACCGCGCGCGGCGCGCAGCTCTTCGACCCGGCGGTGTGGGCCGGTCTGTGCGAGCGTGTGCTGATGCGCCTCGTCGCCCACCACGAGCAGTTTGCCGACGAGCCCGGCGTGGAGCGCGAGCGCCTGCGCCGCATGGCGCTGCCACAGCTCGCCTCGCCGGCCTTCCTTGCCCTGCTCGAAGCCCTGCTGGCCGAGGGCCGGTTGGCGCGTGCCGGCTCTGCCTGGCACCTGCCCGGGCACACCGTGGAACTCTCGCCCGCCGAGCGCGAGCGCGCCGACCGCCTGCTTGCCCTGCTGGCCGACGGGCGCTTCGATCCGCCCTGGGTGCGCGACCTGGCCACCGCCACCGGCTTTGCCGACGCCGATGTGCGCCGCCTGCTGCGCCAGCTCGCCGCGCGCGGCGAAGCCTTCCAGGTGGTGCGCGACCTGTTCTATCCGGCCGCCGTGGTGGCCGAGCTGGCGGGCATCGCCGGCGAATTGGCGGCGCAGGACGAGGGGGGGCGCATCCGCGCCGCGGCCTTCCGCGACCGCATCGGCGGCGGGCGCAAGCGCGCGATCCAGATCCTCGAGTTCTTCGACCGAGTGGGCTACACCCGCCGGGTGGGCGAGGGCGCCCGCCGCGCTCACCTGATCCGCGGCGAGGCGCCGGTGCTCCTTGAAGCCGCGGCGCTGTAGGAGCGGCCTTGGCCGCGATGCGGCTTCCGGTTTCTTGTAGGCGGTATCGCGGCCAAGGCCGCTCCTACCCGGGTGCCGGAGCGCATGCCGGGCGGGGTCCTGAATTCGACCGCAAGCGCCGGGGTGCCGGCGCGGCACTGGCGGGCTAGAGTTCGGTCAACGCCAAGCCCTCCCGAGACGGCCATGACCCAACAGATTTCCCCGACCCTTGCCGACCAAGCAACCGACCCGCGCTGGGCCGCGGTGCTGGCGCGCGACCCGGCGGCCGACGGGCGGTTCTTCTACGCGGTGAGCACCACCGGCGTGTATTGCCGGCCGAGCTGCCCCTCGCGCCGCGCGCGGCCCGAGCACGTGCGTTTCTTCGATTCCGCCGACGAGGCCGAGCGCGCGGGTTTCCGCGCCTGCCGGCGCTGCCGCCCGCGCCAGCCGTCGGCGGCCGCGCAGCAGGCGGCGCTGGTGGCCGAGCTGTGCCGCTACATCGATGCGGCCGAAACGCCCCCCACGCTGGACGAACTGGCCGCGCGTGCGGGTCTGAGTCCATGGCACCTGCACCGCGTGTTCAAGGCCGCGACCGGCCTTACCCCGCGAGCCTGGGCCGCCGCCCGACGCGCCGAGCGGATGCGTGCTGCCTTGCGAGGGACGCCCAGCGTGAGCGAGGCGATCTATGAGGCCGGCTACAACTCCGGGGGGCGTTTTTACGCCGATGCCGACCAGCGCCTCGGCATGACCCCCGGCGCCTACCGCGCTGGCGGCGCGCAGGCCGAGATCCGCTTCGCCTTGGGCGAATGCTCGCTGGGCAGCATCCTGGTGGCGCAGAGCGCGCGCGGGGTGTGTGCGATCTCGCTGGGCGACGACCCGGAGGCGTTGCTGCGCGAGCTGCAGGACCGTTTTCCCGCGGCCACGCTGATCGGCGGCGACGCGGACTTTGAAGTGCTGGTGGCGCAGGTGGTCGGGCTGGTGGAGGCGCCGGGCACTGGCGCGGAGCTGCCGCTGGATCTGCGCGGCACCGCCTTCCAGCAGCGCGTCTGGCAGGCGCTGCGCGAGATTCCCGCCGGGCAGACGGTGAGCTACGCGGAACTGGCGCGACGCATCGGCGCCCCGGCCGCGGTGCGCGCGGTGGCCGGCGCCTGTGCGGCCAATACCCTGGCGGTGGCCATCCCCTGCCATCGTGTGGTGCGCAGCGACGGCGGCCTGGCCGGCTACCGCTGGGGGGTGGCGCGCAAGCGTGCCTTGCTGGAACGCGAGGGCGCCGGGTGAGCACCGCGGACGGCCCCGCGCTGGCCTGCCGTCTTGCGCTGCCGGCGGGTTTCCGCCGCGCCGACGTGCTCGCCCTGCATGGCCGCGACCCGTTGCAGACCGCGGAATGTGTCGAAGGCGCCGGGCTGCGCAAGGGCATCGCCTGGCGTGGACGGCCCGCCTGCCTGGCGATCCATTTCCATACCGGCCATGCGGTGGCCGAACTGGCGCTGGACGGCACCGCCGAGGCCGACGACCCGGCAGCGCTCGCGGCCATGGCGCGCCGCATGCTCGGCCTGGACCAGCTGGTGGAGGACTTCGAGCGCCGCCATCGCCACCATGCGCAACTGGGCGCGCTGATCGCCGCGCAGCCGGGCCTGCGGGTGCCGCAGACGGCCACGCCCTTCGAGGCGCTGAGCTGGGCGGTGACCGGGCAGCAGATCAGCGTGCGTGCGGCGGTGGCGGTGCGCGGGCGGCTGATCCGCGCGGCCGGCGTGCAGCACAGCAGCGGGCTGTTCTGCTACCCGGACGCCCACCGGCTGGCGACGATGGATGCGGACGCGCTGCGCGCCGCCGGTTTGTCGCGCGGCAAGGCCGAGACCTTGCTGGCCCTGGCGCATGCGGTGGAGGCGGGGGCGCTGCCGCTGGACGAGTGGCTGGCCGGCCCCGCGCCGGCCGATGAGATCCGTGCCCGCCTGCTGGAAGTGCGCGGCATCGGCCCGTGGACCATCGACTACGCGCTGCTGCGCGGCTTCGGCCACCTGGACGGCTCGCTGCACGGCGACGTGGCGGTGCGCCGCGGCCTGCAGCGCCTGCTGGGCAGCGCGGAGGCGCTCGGCGCGAATGCGGCGCGCCAGTGGCTGGAACCCTTCTCGCCCTGGCGCGCGCTGGTGGCCGCCCACCTGTGGGCGGTCGCCGCCAGCGCGGAACAGGTGCTCAGGCCCCGGTCAGCGTGAGCAGGATGTCGGCGTACCAGGCGCAGTTCAGCCCCAGCGCCTCGTCGGCAACCAGGTCGCGCCCGCCCACGTCCAGCCGGGCCGAATGCACGCCGAGCAGCAGCCAGGGCAGGTCGCCGCCGTCCGCGTCCGGCCCCGCCCTGCGCATCACCACCGGCGCGCCGCTGGTGCCGCGATGGGTGCGGGCATCGGTGAGGAAGTAGCCCTGGCCCTGGAAGCGCAGGCCGAAGGACGATGCGATCACCGCCTGGCGTACCACCGGCAGGTGGTGCAGGGTGTCGCGAAAGCCGAGCGGAAAACCGACCACCAGCAGCGAACTGCCGACCTCGACCTGGTCCAGGCGGCCGAGCAGGTGCTGCGGGCTGAAGGCGCGATAGAGCGTGGTCGGCGGCAGGGCGGCGCGCTCCACTTCCAGCACCGCCACGTCGATCTCGCCGGCGGCATCCACGCCCTGGCGCCACAGCGGCGTGCCGTCGCGATAGAGCGGCAGCGAGAAGCCGGTGGCGCTGGCGATGTTGCCGGCGTCGTCGTGCAGGTCGATGACCACGCGGTCGGGGTGGTGCGCGGTGGCCTCGTCGTGCAGCACATGCCGGCTGGTGACCAGGAAGAGGCGCCCGTCGCGCTCGAAGAAAAAGCCGCTGGCGTTGGTCAGCGGCTGCTCGCCGGCATAGGTGCCGACCGGCACGGTGGTGAGCAGCAGGGCTTCGATCATGGCGGCAGGCTCCCGGCGGCTGAATTGATCCAGAGCATACCGCCCGGGCGCGCAGCGTGCTCGAATCGCCCCATTTCACCAACTGGATCGCCGATCATGCGCCCCGTCTCCGCCCTTGCCCTGCTGACCCTCCTTCAACTGCCGCTGCCGGCGCTCGCCGATGCGCCGCAGCGTATGCACGGGCTGTGGGAGGTCAGCGTTGCCGAAGCCGGCGTGTCGGCGCGCAGCTTCCATATCTGCGTCGGCGCGGACGACCAGGTGTTCGCCCAGGTCGACCCGGCTGCCGGCGACTGCGGCCCGGCCACCTGGCGGCGCGAGGGCCACTACCGGCACGTGGCGCAGAGCTGCAAGGGCGCTGGCGGTGAAACGATGCGCAGCGGCCGTTTCGGTGGCGACTTCCATTACAACTACCAGGGCGAGCTGCATGTGCGTGCCGTCGGTGCGCAGGGCGACCGCGTGCTGCAGGTGGAGGCCCGCCGGCTGGCGCCCTGCAAGAACCTCAAGCCCGGCGAGTTCGTGGCCAAGGGCCAGAACGGGGTGAATCTGAACCTGGGGCAATAGAGCCCGCAACGACCCCTCGTAGGAGCGGCCTTGGCCGCGATGCAGCCTCCGGGAAACCACCGCCGCAATCGCGGCCAAGGCCGCTCCTACACATGGGGAAGCGGTTACAATCCGGCGCAGGTGTCACGGAAGAGAGGCGTTCCCCGGTGGGGCGACCGGTCTTCAAAACCGGGTGGGGCCGTCAGCCGGCCCCAGGTGGGTTCGACTCCCATTCTCTTCCGCCACCGCCCCGCCACTGCATCTTGCCGACACCATGGCCGAACTGCGCGGCTGCCCCTTCCCCGACGATCTGCTCTACCACCCCGACACCCACCTGTGGTTCGCCGCCGAGGGCGAGGGCGTGTACCGCGTCGGCGTCACCCCCTTCGGGGTGGCGATCGCCGGCGAGATCCTGCTGTTCACGCCCAAGCGCACCGGCCTGAAGCTGGAGCCGGGGCGGGCCTTCGGCCTGCTGGAGGCCGGCAAGACGGTGTTTCCGGTGAAAAGCCCGGTGGCGGCCGAGATCGTCGACGCCAACCCGGCACTTGCCGTCTCGGCGCGGGCGATGAACGCGGATGCCTACGCTGCCTGGCTGGTGAAGCTGCAGCTCGACCCGGCCGCCGCCGCCGCGCTGCTGCCGTGGGCGGATGCGCGTGCCGGCATCGAGGCGCAGATGGATCTGTGGCGCTTCGACGACCTGGCGGCCTTCCAGGCGCCGCTCGTCGGCGAAGGCGCCAAGGGGCTGTGATGGCCGAGCGCCTCGCCATCCTGGTGTGGGCGGCGGACCCGTCCGTACCCCACCTGTGCGCCACGCCCTTCTATTTCGCCGCGGCGGCGGCGGCGATGGACGCCGAAGTCGAGATGTACTTCACCGCGCGCTCGGTGCAACTGCTCGAGCGCGGCGTGGCCGAAGGACTCTACGCCGACGGCGCCCCGGATGCGCCCGGGCGCCGCTCGGTGGCCGATTTCCTCCGTGAGGCGCACGGCTTTGGCACCCGCCTCTATGCCTGCCCGACCGCGATGCAGGCCCACGGTGTATCGGCCGACGCGCTGCGCGAGGAAGTGCAGGGCCAGGCCGGGGCCGCCGCTTTCATCGGCCGCACGCTGGACGAGGGCTGGCGAACCCTGAGCTTCTGAGCCCGGTCGTCAGACCGGTGTGGTGGCGGCCTGCGTCGCCCAGTAGCGGTCGGCCAGCCAGTCGGTGAATGCCGCCCCGCCCCACATGCCGAACAGCGTCACCCAGGCGGTGACCGCGAACACCGCGGCGCCCGACACCCCCGCGCCCACCGCACAGCCGCCGGCGAGCATGCCGCCGAAGCCCATCAGCACCGCGCCGACGATGTAGCGGCGCATCGCGTGGCCGCCCTGGAAGCCTTCCAGCTTGAGCTCGCGGAAGAGCAGCGCGGCGAGGAAGGAGCCGAGGAACACGCCCGGCACCATGCCGAGGTCGAAGTTGAGCAGCTGGCCGGGCGGGGAGAGCACCAGCATCAGCATGTCGGCCGAGGGGCCGGTGAAGGACAGGCTCTTGACCGGGGTGGGGTCGAAGGTGAGGCCGGCCATGCGCCAGGTGAACCACCAGGCCAGCGCCACCATGACGCCGGTGCCCAGGCCGCCGACCCAGCCCCAGGCGCCGATGCGGTGGCGCACGGCGAAGAAGGCGCCGGCGGCCAGCCACAGCAGGCCGAAGAGCAGCCCGCCGCTGTTGCCGATGCCGGCCAGGGCGAGCAGGTCGCGCGCGGTGCCGCCGTCTATGGTCCACAGATTGCCGAGCGCCTCGCGCAGCGGGGAGAGCATGCCGCCCATCGAGGCCTGCGCGGCCACCGCGAAGATCAGCCCGGAGAGCAGGGCGCGCAGGTTGCCGTTGGCGGCCAGCACCAGCAGGCGGCTGGAACAGCCGCGGGCGAGGATCATGCCGGCGCCGAACAGCAGGCCGCCGATCAGCGCGCCCGACAGGCTGCCCCGGCTGGCGAGCTGGCGCACGTTGCCGGTGGAGAACTGCTCGCCGAGCACCAGGATCTGGGTGAGCACGACCGCGGCGGAGAAGGCGAACAGCCAGATCGCCAGCTTGGGGCCGAGCTGGCCGCGCGCCACCTCGATGACCGCCGCGCGCAGGCAGAAGCGCGAGCGCTGGGCGAAGAAACCGAACAGCGCGCCGATGGCGAGCCCGCCGAGCGCGAGCGCGCGATCCTCGCCGAGCGATTCGATCAGTGCTATCAGGTCCACCGCATCCGCCTCCTGCGCCACATCCGTTCGCCGGGGCGAACAGGATCAGCATTCAAGAATATAAGAATGCGACAGGACGTGCGACAAGGTATTGATGCCGCTCAAGGGCGGAGGAGTGGAGGGGGGCGGTAGGAGCGGCCTTGGCCGCGATGCGGCCTGGGGAAGACCAAGCGCCGCATCGCGGCCAAGGCCGCTCCTACAATCGGGGTCAGCCGCCGAGCTTGGCGCGCAGGATCTCGTTGACCTGCGCCGGGTTGGCCTTGCCGCGGCTGGCCTTCATGACCTGGCCGACCAGGGCGTTGAAGGCCTTTTCCTTGCCGGCGCGGAATTCCTCCACCGACTTCGGATTGGCAGCCAGCACCTCGTCCACGATGGCTTCGATGGCGCCGCTGTCGGTGACCTGCTTGAGGCCCTGGGCGTCGATGATGCGGTCGGCGGCATCGGCCCCGGTGCCGCCGTCGCCGTTCCACAGCGCCTCGAACACCTTCTTGCCGATGTTGTTGGAGATGGTGTTGTCGGCGATGCGGCGCACCAGGCCGGCCAGCTGGGCGGGAGACACCGGCGAATCGGCGAGGTCGAGCTCGGCCTTGTTGAGGCGCGCGGCGAGGTCGCCCATGACCCAGTTGGCGCAGGGCTTGGCGAGCGCTGTGCCGGCCGCGTCCACCGTGGCCTGGAAGTACTCGGCCATCTCCTTGCTGGCGGTCAGCGTGGTGGCGTCGTAGGCGGACAGGCCCAGTTCATCGACGAAGCGCGCCTTCATGGCGCCGGGCAGCTCGGGCATCTCGCCCTGCACCCGGGCGATCCACTCGGGCGAGATCACCAGCGGCAGCAGGTCGGGGTCGGGGAAGTAGCGGTAGTCGTGCGCGTCTTCCTTGCTGCGCATCATGCGGGTCTCGCCGGTGTCCGGGTCGAACAGCACGGTGGCCTGCTGGATCTTGCCGCCATCTTCCAGGGTGTCGATCTGCCACTGCACTTCGTAGTCGATGGCCTGCTGCAGGAAGCGGAAGGAGTTCAGGTTCTTGATCTCGCGCCGCGTGCCCAGCGGGCCGCCGGGGCGACGCACCGAGACGTTGGCGTCGCAGCGGAAGGAGCCTTCCTGCATGTTGCCGTCGCAGATGGCTATCCAGCGCACCAGCGCGTGCAGCGCGCGCGCGTAGGCCACGGCTTCGGCCGAGGAGCGCATGTCGGGCTCGGAGACGATCTCCAGCAGCGGGGTGCCGGCACGGTTGAGGTCGATGCCGCTCATGCCGTGGAAGTCTTCGTGCAGGCTCTTGCCGGCGTCCTCTTCCAGGTGTGCGCGGGTGAGATTCACCGTCTTCTCGTAGGCCTTGTCACCCTCGCCGACGCGGATGGTGATCGTGCCGCCCTGCACCACCGGCAGCTCGAACTGGCTGATCTGGTAGCCCTTGGGAAGATCCGGGTAGAAGTAGTTCTTGCGCGCGAAGATGCTCTTGGGCGCCACCGTGGCGCCGATCGCCAGGCCGAAGCGGATGGCACGCTCGACCGCGCCGCGGTTCAGCACCGGCAGCACGCCGGGCAGGGCGATATCCACCGCGCTGGCCTGGCGGTTGGCCTCCGCGCCGAAGGCGGTGCTGGCGCCGGAGAAGATCTTGCTGGCGGTATTGAGCTGGGCGTGGACTTCCAGCCCGATGACGACTTCCCAATCGGTTCTGCTCATGGTCGTTTCCGTTGTTGCGTGCGGTCAGTGGCAGCGACCGCTAGACCGATCCACCAGGATCGGCCAGACATAATCGAAGGTGCCGCTGCTGCAGCGGCTGGCGCATTCGGCGAAGGCCACGGTGACCTGCGCGCCCTGTTCCCACATGCGCACCGTGCAGCCGTCGGCGGCGCGCAGTTCGACGTGCGGTTCATGGCGTACCTGGCGGAAACCATTCAGGTCGAAGCGGCAGCTGCCGCGGCGCGGCACATCCACGGTGGCGGCAAAGTCGCGCACCTCGGCCTGCACGACGTCGAGCCGCGTGCTGGCGGCGTAGCCGGCCTCGTCGGTGAAGCGGCAGTCGGCCCGCACGTTGAGCGGGCGCACCGGCATCGGCCGCAGACGGCCGCGGGCGGCAGAGGGCTCCGCCGGCACCACGATGCCGCTGTCCGGCGCGGGTGCCGGCGTTGGCCGCGGCGTGGCGCAGGCGCCGAGCAGCAGCGCGGCGAGCGCAACGGCGGGAGCGGGCCGGAGGCCGAAGCCGTTGAGGCGCATCGCTCAGCCCGGCCGGCGGGCGTGCCAGTCGGTGGCCTGCTGATAGCGGTGTGCCGCGTTCAGCAGGCGGTTCTCGGCGAAGTAGTCGCCGATCAGTTGCAGGCCCACCGGCAGGCCGTCCGCGCCGAAGCCGGCCGGGTGCGACAGACCGGGCAGGCCGGCGAGGTTCACCGCGATGGTGTAGATGTCCGACAGGTACATCTGCACCGGATCGTCGCTCTTCTCGCCGATCGCCCAGGCGGTGGTCGGGCTGGTGGGGCCGGCGATCACGTCGCATTGGGTGAAGGCGGCGCGGAAGTCCTCGGCGATCAGGCGGCGCAGCTTCTGCGCCTTGAGGTAGTAGGCGTCGTAGTAGCCATGCGAGAGCACGTAGGTGCCTACCAGGATGCGTCGCTTCACTTCGGCACCAAAGCCCTGCGCACGGCTCTTTTCGTACATGTCGGCCAGGTCGCCGTATTCGGCGGCGCGGTGGCCGTAGCGCACGCCGTCGAAGCGCGACAGGTTGCTGGAGGCTTCCGCCGGGGCGATCACGTAGTAGGCGGGAATGGCCAGCTGGGCGTTGGGCAGGCTCACTTCCACGGTGGTGGCGCCGAGCTTGCGGTACTCGGCCAGCGCGGCATCCACCGCGGCGCGCACGTCGTCGGCCATGCCAGGGCCGAAAAATTCCTTGGGCAGGCCGATGCGCAGGCCGTCCAGTGGGCGGTCGAGCTCACGCGTGTAGTCCTCGGCCGGGCGCTCCAGGCTGGTGGAGTCGCGCGGGTCGAAGCCGGCCATTGCGGTGAGCAGGGCGGCGCAGTCGGCCGCAGTCGCCCCGAAGGCGCCGGCCTGGTCGAGCGAGGAGGCGTAGGCCACCATGCCGTAGCGCGAGCACACGCCGTAGGTGGGCTTGATGCCGGTGACGCCGGTGAGTGCGGCGGGCTGGCGCACCGAGCCGCCGGTGTCGGTGCCGGTGGCGATCGGCGCCAGGCGCGCGGCTACCGCCACCGCCGAACCGCCCGAGGAGCCGCCGGGAATGCGGTCGGTATTCCAGGGGTTGCGGGCCGGGCCGTAGTGCGAGTTCTCGTTGCTCGACCCCATGGCGAACTCGTCCATGTTGGTCTTGCCCAGCATGACCGCGCCGGCGGCCTTGAGCAGGGCGACCACGTGGGCGTCGTAGGGGCTGACGAAGTTGGCGAGCATCTTCGAGCCGCAGGAGGTGAGCACGCCTTCGGTGCAGAACACGTCCTTGTGGGCCAGCGGGATGCCGGTGAGCGGACCGGCCGTGCCGGCGGCGATGCGCGCATCGGCCTCGCGGGCGGCGGCCAGCGCGCCGTCGCGGTCCACGGTGATGAAGGCATTGAGCGTCGGATTGGCGGCGTCGATGCGGTCGAGGAACAGGGTGGCCAGTTCGACGGCGGAGATTTCGCGCGCGTCGAGCGCACGGCGCAGTTCGGAGAGCGGGGCGTTGATCATTATTGGAGGCGGTTCGGAACGGGCGGGCGCGCGGGGCGGCTTACTCGATGACCTTGGGCACCAGGTAGAGGCCGTTCTCGGTCTGCGGGGCGACGCGCTGGAAGGCTTCGCGGCGGTCGGTTTCGCTGACCGCGTCGTCGCGCAGCCGGGTGGCGACGTCCTGCGGATGGCTCATCGGCTCGACGCCGGTGGTATCGACCGCCTGCATCTGTTCGATGAGGCCGAAAATGCCGTTGAGCTTGGCCTGGGTGGCCTCGGCGTCGGCGTCGGTGAGTTCGATCCGGGCGAGCCGCGCGACCTGCCGGACCTGTTCGAGGGAAAGCGACATGAGGTAACAAAACCTGCTTAAGCCACAAAGGTTTGTAGGTTATCATAACCGCCTTTGGGCCCGCTCGGCCGCCCGCTCCCCGCGCACCGGGGTGCAGCGGCCCCCGGCCCGTTTTGCTATCGCGTCGCACGATCGGTTTTCTGTACCGTAGCCGCTCACGCCACCCAACGCCACCCTACCGGTTTCGGACTTCATTCCATGTTCGGTTTTCTGCGTTCCTATTTTTCCAACGACCTGGCCATTGACCTGGGTACCGCGAACACGCTGATCTACGTGCGCGGCAAGGGCATCGTGCTGGACGAACCCTCGGTGGTGGCGATCCGCACCGAAGGCGGTCCCAATGCCAAGCGCACCATCCAGGCGGTCGGCCATGCGGCCAAGCAGATGCTCGGCAAGACCCCGGGCAACATCACCGCAATCCGCCCGATGAAGGACGGCGTGATCGCCGACTTCGTGGTCACCGAACAGATGATCAAGCAGTTCATCAAGAAGGTGCACGACTCGCGGCTGTTTTCCCCCTCCCCGCGCATCATCATCTGCGTGCCCTGCGGCTCCACCCAGGTCGAGCGCCGCGCGATCCGCGACGCCGCCCTGGCGGCCGGCGCCAGCCAGGTGTTCCTGATCGAGGAGCCGATGGCCGCTGCGATCGGCGCCGGCCTGCCGGTCTCCGACGCCACCGGCTCGATGGTGGTCGACATCGGCGGCGGCACCACCGAAGTGGGCGTGATCTCGCTGGGCGGCATGGTGTATGCCGGCTCGGTACGGGTGGGCGGCGACAAGTTCGACGATTCCATCGTCAACTACATCCGCCGCAACTACGGCATGCTGATCGGCGACACCACCGCCGAGAACATCAAGAAGGAAATCGGCTCCGCCTTCCCGGGTTCGGAAGTGCGCGAGATGGAGGTCAAGGGCCGCAACCTGGCCGAGGGCATTCCGCGCTCCTTCACCATCTCCTCCAACGAGATCCTCGAAGCGCTCAACGAGCCGCTCAACCAGATCGTCTCCGCGGTCAAGATCGCCCTGGAACAGACCCCGCCGGAACTGGGCGCGGACATCGCCGACCGCGGCATGGTGCTGACCGGCGGCGGCGCGCTGCTGCGCGACCTCGACCGCCTGCTGATGGAAGAGACCGGCCTGCCGGTCATCGTCGCCGACGAGCCGCTGACCTGCGTGGCGCGCGGCTGCGGCCTGGCGCTGGAGAAGATGGACAAGCTGGCGTCCATCTTCGCCTCCGAGTAATACCCAAGACCACCGCGCGGCGGAGAGCCCTGCCTCCGCTGCCGCAAGCTAGACGCAAGACATGTCCCTGGTAGGTCATCAGGCGCCCCCGATCTTCCGGCGTGGTCCCGCCCCGCTGGTCCGCCTGATCCTGCTCGTCTCGATCTGCCTGGCCATGCTGGTGGCGGACATCAAGTACCGCTACCTCGACGTGCTGCGCCAGGGCATCTCGGTGGTCACCTACCCCCTGCAGATGGCTGCCGCGGCACCGGCGGACTTCGTGCGTAACGCCTCGCGCTACTTCGCCACCCTGGTCGAGGTGCAGATGGAGAACGCCGAGCTGCGCCGCGAGGTGCTCGATTCGGCCCAGCTGCTGTTGCGCTTCGAGCACCTGCAGCGCGAGAACGAGCAGTTGCGCGGTCTGGTGGAGATGGCCCGGCGGGTGCCGCTAACCAGCGTCAGCGCGGAAATCCTCTACAACGCCCCCGATCCCTTCGCGCGCAAGGTCATCCTCGACCGCGGCGCCCAGCACGGCGTGGAAGCCGGCCTGCCGGTGGTCGACGCGCGCGGGGTGATCGGCCAGGTCACCCGGGTCTACCCGGTGCAGGCCGAAGTCACCCTGCTCACCGACAAGAACCAGGCGATCGCCGTGGAGGTGGTGCGCAACGGCCTGCGCGGGGTGCTGTTCGGTACCGGCCAGGGGCGGTTGGAGATGCGCCATGTGCTGGCGGGCGCCGACGTGATGCCGGGCGACGAACTGGTGACCTCGGGCCTGGATGGCGTGTTTCCCGCGGGCTTGCCGGTGGCCACGGTGTCGCGCGTGGACCGCGAGACCCCGGGCCAGGCCTTCGTCAGCATCGCCTGCGAACCGTCGGCGGGTGTGGAGAGCAGTATCCAGGTGCTGGTGGTGGGGCGCGCCGAACTGCCGCCGCCGCCGCCCAGCGAGCAGGACGCCGCCGCCCAGCCGGGGAGGACCTGAGGCATGCAGCCGACCAACCGTTCCAGCCGCATCCTGCTGCCGGCCCGTCTGTGGTTCGTGTGGTTCAGCCTGATCGTCGCCCTCGGCCTGCGCTACATCCCGACCGGGCGCCTGCCCGGCGTGCCCGACTGGGTGGCCCTGGTGCTGGCCTTCTGGTGCATTCGCGAGCCGCTCAAGGTGGGCATGGGCACCGCCTTCGTGCTCGGCCTGCTGGTGGATATCGGCCTGGGTGCGGCGATGGGCCAGCACGCGCTGGCCTATGTGGTGCTCGCCTACTTCGCCACCGCGCTGTCGCGCCGGGTGCTGTGGTTCTCGCCGCTCGAGCAGGCCCTGCACGTGCTGCCGGGGCTGCTGCTCGCGCAGGTACTGATGGTGCTGGTGCGCCTGCTGGCCGGCGCGGAGTTTCCCGGCTGGTGGTACTTCCTCTCCAGCTTCAGCGGTGCGCTGCTGTGGCTGCCGCTCACCTTCCTGTTGCTGCTGCCGCAGTACCAGCCGGTCGACCGCGATGACAACCGGCCGATCTGAGCGCCTCGCCCGATGACCGAGTTCCGCTCCCCCGACCAGGAGATGCAGCGCTTCCGCCGTCGGGTGGTGGTGGCGCTGCTGTTCATCCTGAGCTGCTTCGCCGTGCTCGCCGGGCGTTTCTACTACCTGCAGGTGGTGCGCCACGAGTACTTCCATACCCGCGCGGAGGACAACCGCATTGCCCTGCTGCCGGTGGTGCCCAACCGTGGAACCATCGCCGACCGCAACGGCAAGCTGCTGGCGCGCAACTACGCGGCCTACACGCTGGAGATCAATCCCTCGCAGGTACGCAGGCTGGACGAGACCATCGACGCCCTGTCGGCGATCATCGACATCCAGCCGCGCGACCGGACCCGTTTCCGCAAGATCCTCGAGGAAAGCCGCAACTTCGAGAGCGTGCCGATCCGCACCCGGCTCACCGACGAGGAAGTGGCGCGCTTCGTCGCCGAGCGCTACCGCTTCCCCGGCGTGGAGGTTCAGGCCCGCCTGTTCCGCGACTATCCGCTCGGCGCGGTGGCTTCGCACATGATTGGCTACATCGGCCGCATCAACGACCGCGACCTGCAGCGTATCGAGGAGCGCGGCGAGACCGCCAACTACCGCGGCACCGACCACATCGGCAAGTCCGGCCTGGAGCTGTCCTACGAGGCCGAACTGCACGGCACCACCGGCTTCGAGCAGGTCGAGGTCAACGCCGGCGGGCGCGCGGTGCGCCTGCTCGACCGCCAGGCGGCGCTGCCGGGCAACGACCTGGAACTGACCCTGGACATCGAGCTGCAGCAGGTCGCCGAACGCGCCTTCGGCGACCGCCGCGGCGCGCTGGTGGCGATCGAGCCGAACACTGGCGGCGTGCTCGCGCTGGTGTCCATGCCCACCTTCGACCCCAACCTGTTCGTCGACGGCATTTCCACCAAGGACTGGCAGGGGCTCAACGACTCGCCCGACCTGCCCTTGCTCAACCGGGCGATCTATTCCGCCTACCCGCCCGGCTCAACCTTCAAGCCCTTCATGGCGCTGGCCGGGCTGGCCGCGGGCAAGCGCACCATCGAGCAGCGCGTCCCAGATCCCGGCTACTTCGTGTACGGCGGCCACCGCTTCATGGACCACAAGGCGCGCGGCACGGTGGATCTGCACGAGTCCATCGTGGTCTCCAGCAACACCTATTACTACCAGCTGGCGAACGACCTGGGCATCGACGGCATTGCGTCCTTCATGCGCCAGTTCGGCTTCGGCGAGCGCAGCGGCATCGACGTGCCGGGCGAGGCCGAAGGCGTGCTTCCCTCGCCGGAGTGGAAGCGTGAGCGCTTCCGCAAGCCCGAGCAGCAGCGCTGGTACGGCGGCGAGACCATCTCGGTGGGCATCGGCCAGGGCTACAACGCCTACACGCCGCTGCAACTGGCCAATGCGATGGCCATCATGGTCAACGGCGGGCGGGTGTTTCGTCCGCACGTGGTGCGTCATGTGGTCAATCCGCGCGACGGTACGCGGCGCGCGGTGGAAAGCGAGCCGATCCGCCAGATTCCGCTCAATCCCAAGCACGTGGCCGCGGTGCGCCGCGCGATGGTCGAGGTGAACAAGACGGGCACCGGCGCGCGCGCCTTTGCCGGCGCGCCGTATGAAGTGGGCGGCAAGACCGGCACAGCGCAGGTGTTCTCGCTGCGCGGCCAGCGCTATGAGGAAGGCAAGGTGGCCGAGCGCCTGCGCGACCACTCGCTGTTCGTGGCCTTCGCGCCCGCCGAAGCACCCACCATCGCCCTGGCCGTACTGGTGGAGAACGGCGGCTTCGGCTCGCAGTCTGCCGCGCCGATCGCCCGCCAGGTGATCGACTTCCACCTGCTCGGCCGCAAGCAGGACGACCCCGCACCGGAAGACGCCGCAGGAGCCGAAAGCCAATGATGACCGAACAGCGCTTTCATCCCTTCAACCTCATCCGCGGCTTCGTGCGCCCGATCGACCCGGTGCTGCTGGCCATCCTGCTCATCCTGCTGGCCGCCTCCTACCTGCTGATGATGTCGGCCTCGCCCGAGCGCGAGCAGGCCCTGATGGTGAATGCCGGCGTGGCGCTGGCGGCGATGTGGGTCGCCGCGCGCCTGCCGCCGCAGCGTCTGCTGATGCTTGCGGTGCCGCTCTACCTGCTCGGCGTGTTGCTGCTGATCGGCGTGGCCGCGTTCGGCGAAACCTCCAAGGGTGCGAAACGCTGGCTGGACATCGGCGTCACCCGCATCCAGCCTTCGGAGCTGATGAAGATTGCCATGCCGCTGATGCTGGCCTGGTACTTCCAGCAGCGCGAGGGCGTCGCCAACCTGCAGACCTTCATCGTCGCCGGGGTATTGCTGGCGGTGCCGGTGGGGCTGATCGTCACCCAGCCGGACCTGGGCACCAGCCTGCTGGTGGCCGCGGCCGGCCTGTACGTGATCTACTTCGCCGGCCTGTCCTGGAAGCTGATCGTGCCGGTGGTGCTGGCCGGCGTGGTCGGCATCGGCGCCATCGTGGTGTTCGGCGACCAGTTGTGCCAGCCCGGGGTGGACTGGTACGGCATGCGCGAATACCAGAAGCAGCGCGTATGCACCCTGCTCGACCCGACCCGCGACCCGCTGGGCAAGGGCTTCCACATCATCCAGTCCACCATCGCCATCGGCTCCGGCGGGCTGTTCGGCAAGGGCTGGCTGGACGGCACCCAGACCCACCTGGCCTTCATCCCGGAGCGCCACACCGACTTCATCTTCTCGGTGCTGGCCGAAGAGTTCGGCCTGGCCGGCGCGCTCGCCCTGCTGGCCGTGTACATCCTGCTGCTGGTGCGCGGCTACCAGATCGCCCTGCGCGCGCCTTCGCTCGCCACCCGCCTGCTGGCCGGCGCGATCACCACCATCTTCTTCACCTATGCCTTCGTGAACATGGGTATGGTCAGCGGCATCCTGCCGGTGGTGGGGGTGCCCTTGCCCTTCATCAGCTACGGCGGCACCGCGCTGGTGACACTGTGCCTGGGCGTGGGTATCCTGATGAGCATCCATCGCCATCGGGTGAGCGCCGCCGACTGACCCGGAGCCGACATGCTTTTGCGTATTGCCTCTTCCGCCTTACATGCCCCCCGGTCCGCCGGGCTGCTGCCCGCGCTCGTGCTCAGCCTGGCGCTGGCCGCCTGCGGCACCGCGCCCCGCGCGCCGGACGATGCCGCCGGCCAGCCCGGTACCCAGGCCAGCCAGTCCGGCGGCGGCTACTACAAGGACGACGGTCCCGGCGCCAACCCGCCGGCCGACCTGGACCGCGTGCCCGACGCGGTGCCGCGTGCCGAGCCGCTGCACCGCTTCGCCAACCGCCCCTACAACGTCTTCGGCCAGGAGTACGTGCCGGTGACCGCGGTCCAGCCCTTCCGCCAGCGCGGCGTGGCGAGCTGGTACGGCCGCCGCTTCCACGGCAAGCCCACCTCCAGCGGCGAGCCCTACGACATGTACGCGATGACCGCCGCGCATCCGACGCTGCCGATTCCCAGCTACGTGCGGGTGACCAATCTCGCCAACGGGCGCTCGGTGGTGGTGCGCATCAACGACCGCGGCCCCTTCCTGCGCAACCGCATCATCGACCTGTCCTACGCCGCGGCGCACCGCCTGGGCTACATCAATGCCGGCCACGCCAATGTGGAAGTCGAGCTGATCGTGCCCGGCGAGGACGGCGGCGGCGTGGTGCGGGCCGCACCCGAGCCGACGGCCGTGGCCGCTGCCACCACTGCGGCGCCGGCGCGCATCGAGGCCGGGGCGGGCGGCGGGCAGGTCTTCCTGCAGCTTGGCGTGTTCGCCTCGCGGGCCAACGCCGAGGATCTGCGCAGCCGTATCGAGCGCGAACTGTCCGAACTGGCCGACCGCGTGCTGCTGCTGGCCGACGGCAGCCGCTTCCGCCTGCACCTGGGCCCCTGGGGCAGCGAGGGCGAAGCCCGCGGGGTGGCCGAGCAGGTGGCCCGCACGCTGAACCTGCAGCCCTTCCTGGTGGTCCGGTAACACTTTGAACCAACCCCGGCGTCCCGGGTCTGCCTGGGGCGTGTATCGTTTTTGCCCGCCCGATTCCCCTTGTCATTCAACAGGTTCTTCCCACCCATGCGTTTTGTCCTGACCCTGCTGCTCTCCCTCTTCGCTTTTTCCGCCGCCGCGCAGAACGTGCCCGCCCCGGTGCTGGCCGGCAAGGCCTGGCTGCTGCTGGACCACGGCACCGGCCAGGTGCTGACCGCGCATGAGCCGGACACCCGCATCGAGCCGGCTTCGCTGACCAAGCTGATGACCGCCTACGTGACCTTTGCCGCGCTCAAGGCCGGCACCATCACGCTGGACCAGCAGGTCGCGGTGTCGGAGAAGGCCTGGCGCCAGGAAGGCTCGCGCATGTTCATCGAGCCGCGCCGCCCGGTGAACGTGGAAGAACTGATCCGCGGCATGATCGTGCAGTCCGGCAACGACGCCTGCGTGGCGCTGGCCGAGCTGGTGGCCGGTTCGGAAGAGGCCTTTGCCGAACTGATGAACCGCGAGGCGCGCCGCCTGGGCATGCAGGACACCCATTTCACCAACGCCACCGGCCTGCCCGACGAGCAGCTCTACACCACGGTGCGCGACCTGTCGCTGCTGGCCTCGGCCATCGTGCGCGACTTCCCGGAGTACTACCCGCTCTACGCCGAGAAGGAATTCACCTACAACAAGATCACCCAGCCCAACCGCAACCGCCTGCTGTGGATGGACGGCACGGTCGACGGCATCAAGACCGGCCACACCAGCAGCGCCGGTTATTGCCTGGTGGCCTCCGCGCAGCGTGGCCCGCGCCGGCTGATCTCGGTGGTGGTGGGTACCGACTCGGACACCATCCGCGCCCAGGAATCGCTCAAGCTGCTCAACTTCGGCTTCCAGTTCTTCGATACCGTGCAGCTCTACGCCGCCGAGCAGGCGCTCAGCCAGTTCCGCATCTGGAAGGGTCAGGCCAAGGAAGTGGCGGTGGGCTTCACCAGCGACTTCGTCATGTCGCTGCCCAAGGGCCAGGCCGAGAAGATCAGCGCCACGCTGACCAGCCAGCAGCCGCTGGTCGCCCCGGTGCAGAAGGGCCAGGCGGTGGGCACCATGCAGCTCGCGCTCGACGGTCGGGTGCTGGGCGAATATCCTGTGGTCGCCCTGCAGGACGTTCCGCTGGCCGGCTTCTTCGGCCGCCTGTGGGACGCCCTGCTGATGTGGATCAAGAACCTCTGAGCCCTTCGGGCAGGCCCCAACCCAGCGCGCGGAGGCACGCATGAGCATCTGCTATCTCGACGGTCAGTACCTGCCCCTGGAGCAGGCCCGCGTGTCGCCGATGGACCGCGGCTTCCTGTTCGGTGACGGCGGCTACGAGGTCATCCCGGTGTATTCCCGGCGGCCCTTCCGCCTGGAGGAGCACATCGTCCGCCTGGGCCACACGCTGGCGGCCATCGGCCTGCCCGATCCCCACAGCGCCGCCGAATGGGCGGCCATCGTGCGCGAGATCGTGGCGCGCAACGACTGGCAGGACCAGTCGGTATACCTGCAGGTTACCCGCGGCGCGGACGACAAGCGCAACCACGCCTTTCCGGCGGAGGTGCGGCCCACCGTGTTCCTGATGAGCGATGCGCTGGTCACGCCGTCCGTCGCCCAGCTGGAAAGCGGCGTGGCGGCGGTGAGCGCGGCGGATTTCCGCTGGCTGCGCTGCGACCTCAAGACCATCGCGCTGCTCGCCAACTGCCTGCTGCGCCAGCAGGCGGTGGCCCAGGGCTGCGCCGAGACCATCCTGTTCCGCGACGGCTTCCTCACCGAAGGGGCGGCTTCCAACATCTTCATCGTGCGTGACGGGGTGATGCTCACCCCGCCCAAGAGCCATTTGATGCTGCCCGGCATCACCTACGACGTGGTGCTCGAGCTCGCGCAGCGCCACGGCCTGGCGCACGAGGTGCGCGAGATCCTCGAGGACGAGGTGCGCGCCGCGGACGAGATCTGGATGACCTCCTCCACCAAGGAGGTGCTGGCGATCACCACCCTGGACGGTCGCCCGGTGGGCAGCGGCAGGCCCGGCCCGGTGGGCCGGCAGATGCATGCCTGGTATCAGGACTTCAAGAACACGGTGATGCGCGGTGGCTGACAACACGCCCGACAACCCCCAGGGTCGCCAGACCCTGATCGAGTACCCCTGCGACTTCCCGATCAAGGCCATGGGCCTGCGGGTGGAGGGCTTTGCCCAGGCGGTGGTGGAAGTGGTCCAGCGCCATGCCCCCGACTTCGACCCGGGCAGCGTCGAGATGCGCCCTTCGGCCAAGGGCAACTACCTGGCGGTGACCTGCACCTTCCGCGCGGTGTCGCAGCTGCAGGTGGACACGGTGTACCGCGAGCTCACCGCCCACCCCATGGTCAAGGTCGTGCTGTGAGCGCTGGCTTGGTGGTGAAGCGCCTCGGCCGGGTGGACTACGCCCCGGCCTGGGAAGCGATGCAGCATTTCACCGCCACCCGCAGTGACGCCACCGACGACGAAATCTGGCTGCTCGAGCATCCGCCGGTCTACACCCTGGGCCAGGCCGGACGCCCCGAGCACCTGCTGCCCGCCGGGCGCGACTCCGGCATCCCGCTGGTCAAGATCGACCGCGGCGGGCAGATCACCTACCACGGCCCCGGCCAGATCGTTGCCTACCTGCTGATCGACCTGCCGCGCCGCCGCCTCAAGGTGCGCGAGCTGGTGAACCTGATGGAGCAGGCGCTGATCGACTGCCTGGCCGACTATGACATCGCGGCCGAGCGCAAGGCTGGCGCCCCTGGGGTGTACGTCGACGGCGCCAAGATCGCCGCGCTCGGCCTGCGGGTGAAGAACGGCTGCAGCTACCACGGCCTGGCGCTCAACGTGGATGTGGACCTCGCCCCCTTCGGCTGGATCAATCCCTGCGGCTACGAGGGCCTCGCCACCATCCGCATGCGTGATCTCGGCGCGACCGACGATGTCGCCGCGGTCGGCGAACGCCTGCTCGGCCACCTGCTGCGCCTGCTGCCGCCCATCGACCCGCTCCGCAGCCCTGCGGACAGCCCCAGTGCCCAGGCCGCCGTATAACGAGGCACAATACCCCCCACCCCCGCAGAACACAGAGAAGCCGACATGGAAACCCCCGTGCGCAAGCAGCGCGGCGCCGACAAGACCGCCCGCATCCCGATCAAGATCGTCCCGGCCGAACGCCTGAAGAAGCCTGAGTGGATCCGCATCAAGCTCGGCGCCGGCCAGGAAGCCGAACGCTTCAACGAGATCAAGGCCACGCTGCGCGACCACAAGCTGCACACCGTGTGCGAGGAAGCCTCCTGCCCGAACATCCATGAGTGCTTCGGCAAGGGCACCGCCACCTTCATGATCATGGGCGACATCTGCACCCGGCGCTGCCCCTTCTGCGACGTCGGCCACGGCCGCCCGGAACTGCTCAACGCCGACGAGCCGGCCGAACTCGCACGCACCATCGCCGCGATGCGCCTCAACTACGTGGTGATCACCTCGGTCGACCGCGACGACCTGCGCGACGGCGGCGCCCAGCACTTCGTCGACTGCATCCGCGAAACCCGCGCGGCCTCGCCCAAGACCGCCATCGAGGTGCTGGTGCCGGACTTCCGCGGGCGCATGGAGATCGCCCTGGAGATCTTCGACCAGGCCCCGCCGGACGTCATGAACCACAACCTGGAAACCGTGCCGCGCCTCTACAAGCAGGCCCGTCCCGGCGCCGACTACGCCTATTCCCTGAAGCTGCTGAAGGAGTTCAAGGCGCGCCACCCCGAAGTGCCGACCAAGTCCGGCCTGATGGTCGGTCTGGGCGAAACCGACGAGGAGATCCTCGAAGTGATGCGCGACCTGCGCGCCCACGACGTCGAGATGCTCACCATCGGCCAGTACCTGCAGCCGTCAGGCGGCCACCTGCCGGTGCTGCGCTATGTGCATCCGGACACCTTCAAGATGTTCGAGACCGAAGCGCTGAAAATGGGCTTCAAGAACGCCGCCTGTGGACCGATGGTGCGTTCTTCCTACTGGGCCGACCAGCAGGCCCACGGCGCCGGGGTGGTCTGACGGCGCGCACCGCCGCCGCGCAGCCTGCCACGGCGGACCGGCGGACGGTGCGAACTCCGGCGCGCTGAAGCCATCGAACCGACAGCCCGACTCCCGAGGGACGGGCAATCGTGCGGATTCGAGTGGAGCGCTTCATGGAACGTCGGCTGTTTCTCGGCGGACTCGCGGCATGTGCCGCATCGCCCTTGCTGGCCCATGCCCGGCCCGCAGGCTGGGGCGATGTCGACACCGCACACCCGTGGTATCTCGCCGGCAGGGTGACGGCGGCGCGCTGGTCCGCACCGCATGTCGAACTGCTGATCGCGCCCGACCCGGCGCTCTCGCTGCCTGCCGATCTGCGCGCCTGGTCCTTGCCCGCCCAGCGGGCGCAGGTCGACGGGGCGGCCCTGCTGGCCCGAACCCGGTTGCCGACACGCGACGCCACCGAATGGACGCTGGTGCTGGCCTCCGCCCGCCTGCTGCATGCCTGGCGGATTCCGCGCATTGCGCCCGGCGAACGTGTTGCGGTGGTGGGCTACCCCTTGCGCCAGGACGACCCGCCGCCCCTGCTGCGCGTCGAGTATCTGTTCCATGCGGACCGCGCCTACGCCCTGCGTTCGCCACCGTCCTAGCCCAGCGCTGCGCGCCCGCCGGTAGGAGCGGCCTTGGCCGCGATGCGGCCTTCGAAAATCCGCCTACCGCATCGCGGCCAAGTCCGCTCCTGCGCTATTGTTGCTGTTGCTCCTGGCGCTGGCGCTGCGCTTCGCGGGCCGCGCGTTCCATGTCGCGCACGAAGTAGATGAAATCCATCTCCGCGGCGGGCGCGCCCAGGCGGGTGGCAGCGGCCGAGACCTGGCCGCGATGGTGGGCGAAGTGGGTCATCAGGTGGGTGAGGATGTCGCTGGCGCTGGAGTGATGCACCTCGCCGCCGGTGCGGGTGTAGCGCACGGTGCGCTCGAAGGCGCTGTCCGGCTGCTGCGCCAGCCAGTGGCGGAACTGGCGCAGCTCGTGTTGCAGCGTGTGCTTTAGATCGCCCCACTGCGGTTCGGCCACGCTGTGCAGGTCTACCGGCAGGTCTTCGCCACGCAGGCGGGCCGCCCACAGGCGCAGCACCACCAGCATGTGATCCACGGTGCGGTGGATGCTGCGGAAGAACAGGCCGGCATCGGTGTGCAGCGCCTCCGGCTGCAGGCGGGCCAGGCTGTCGAACAGCACCTGGTTGGCCCACAACTGGTAGTCGGCCTGACGGAGGAAGTGGTTGCGCCAGTCGGTGAG